>DAIPHW010000008.1:25372-26598 GCA_036771135.1 Fibrobacterota bacterium
CCGTTCGTCTCAACCTGCTGCAGCTGGGAGGCGAGTGATGAAGCGTTTCGTCTTGTTCATCGGCTTTTCTTGTTCTCTTGCGCTGGCTCAGAATTCGCCTTTCGATGCTTCCGGTTGGGGACGCGAAAATAGTGCCGGAGATCCTACCAGTCACGGAATGGGCGAATCAGGTATGGCGCGCCGCAGTGATAGACTGTATGATCTACGTATGCCTGCTCGTAGTGCTCTCGACACCCTCACCAGCTTTTCGGCCCAAATGTCGACGGGGATTTCTTCCCTGAACGATGGCGCCAATCAAAGCTACGTGAGCGGTTTTGGAGTGCCGCAAATTTCGCTCTCGATCCCGATGCGCCGTTGGGGAGCCTTGGGCGGAGCCTATTGGCAGCGTTTCACCAAGTCTTACGAGATTGCCGATTCGAGCGGAACAAAGGCCACCGGCGCCGGCGGTAGTTACGAGTTCGTAGGCTCTTATGCGCTGCGGATGCCATTTTTGCCTTGGGTTGCTGCAAGCGTCAGCTATCACAAGCTTTTGGGCCGTGATCGCCAGATGCAGTCCTATACCTATGACAATGCGGATCGCCTCACCACCAACACCGTGGAAGACACGGTGGAGACGAAGCGCGATGGTGGCTATTGGGGAGCCTCGCTCTGGATGACGAAGCCCGCCTGGGATCTGGGTGTCTGGATGAATGCTCCAGGAGATGTGGATGTGGACACCTACCGCAATTTCACCTCTGACTTTTCGGAAGCCACTGATTCGTCCAGCTCATCGCGTACGCCTTTGGTCTTGGGCACGGCTGGAGCTTTCCGTATCAATGATCACCAAACGGTGACAATGGACATCCAATACACCGATTGGACCTACACCTTCGCGACGGCCAAGAAAGAATGGTTCGTGGGAGCGGGGTGGGAATACCAGAGTCGCAGTGATCGCTTTGCAAGCTATTGGCAGCACATGGCCTATCGCGCTGGTGGCTATGCGGATATAGGGGGGCCGGATGATCTTTCCACCGTAGCGGCAACCTGTGGTGTTGGACTTCCTTTGGGAAGGCTTGGAGCCTTGGACTTGGCTCTGCAAGTCGGACGGAAGTCCAATGCCACTGGTGAATCTCAACTCGATGAGACTTTCTACAAGTTTTATGTTTCCTTGACAGGCGCCAGCTTATGGGGAAATCCCTCACGAAGGCGTCATTAGCATCATCATTGGAGGATCCAATGGCTCGCTC
>DAIPHW010000008.1:26698-34181 GCA_036771135.1 Fibrobacterota bacterium
GCTGAGGCTGATGTTGCCAAGGTGCCGGCCCGCACTCCGATCCGTCGCAAGAAAGTCGCTCCCAAGACGGTCAAGCCGCAGGGGCGTCCCGAACTCCTAGATCAACCGATGCCGGAAACCTATGGGATGGACCGTTTGGTGGCCCTTCCCAAGGATCCCGAGTGGACCCATCTCTATTGGGAGTTGAAGCCGGAGACGCAGGAGGCCTTGCGCTCTGCCAACAATGGGACCTTGCCGGCATTTCATGTGCGGGGCTTCGACACTACGGACATCCTTTTCGACGGCTCCAATGCGCCGGTGAGCCTTGATTTCGAAGTCGCTCCCTATGCTCGCTCTTGGTACGTGCGCCTTCCTTACCAAGGCCGCGTCTACACCTTCGAATATGGCCATGTCGCCGAAGACGGCCAATGGAAGGGAATCTTGCGTAGCCAGCCGATCGGCTTCAACGACGGCATGGCGGACGTCTCGGCAGAAGAATGGGTGAACATCGGAAGCGAAGAGCTCTTCCGCTTTGCCGCTGGCTTGGGCGAGGGGGAAGGCATCAACGATCTGCTGCGTCGCTTGCGCGATGCCAATTCCGCCGGTGGCGCTGCTTGGCTCACTTCGTGGGGATCGGGTGCCGGTCGCTTGGAAATCGCTCCCAGTTCCTTCGGGCTTTCTTCGTGGCAGCAGGCAGCTGGACTGGGGCTTTCTTCCTGGACCACGAGTCCCATGGGTTCTGGCGTTTCCTGGGGCGGCTCTTCGCCGATGGGAATTCCCGGTCGTCCGGAAAAGAGCAAGGATTTTTGGCTGTGGGTAGAGACGGAGATCATTCTCTACGGAGCCACGGAGCCTGACGCCAAGGTGACACTGAACGGCAAGCATCTCCAGCTCAATCCCGACGGCACCTTCCGCCTCCAATTTCCCTTCCCCGATGGAACACTCCACGACTTCCATGTGAAGGCCGTGGATCGCGACGGGGATCAGACGCGCGAAGCTCGCCCAGCAGCCCGTCGCTGGACGGAACGCTAGGAGCACGATGCCCAAAGGATATTTCGGGCTGGTTCTCCATGCCCATCTTCCGTTTGTACGCCACCCGGAACAGCCCCGCTATATGGAGGAGGATTGGCTTTTTGAAGCCATCACCGAGACCTATATCCCGCTGTTGGATGTGTTTAACCGTTTGGATGCCGAAGGCGTCCCCTTTCGGTTGGCGATGTCCATCACGCCCCCCTTGGCAGCCATGCTTTCTGATCCGCTCTTGTGCTCTCGCTACATAGAGCACTTGGATCGATTGATCGAGCTTTCCAAGAAGGAATTGGTGCGAACTCAGTTCGTGCCACAGTTCCGTGAACTGGCGCAGATGTACTTCGACAAGTTCACTTGGTGCAAGCGCTTCTTTGATGAATGGTACGGGCGCGATCTTTTGTCGGGATTCCGTCATTGGCAAGATCACGGCAACCTTGAGATCCTCACCTGCACGGCAACCCACGGCTTCTTGCCGCTATTGCGCCCCAACGCCTCGGCTGTGCGCGCTCAGATCAAGCAGGCGGTGCGGGCTCATCGGCGCCATTTTGGTCGGGCCCCGAACGGCATTTGGCTTGCCGAATGCGGATACTATCAGGGTGTAGAAAACGACTTGGCCGCCAATGGCCTCGGGTTTTTCTTCACTGATACTCACGGCATTCTGCTCGGTACGCCGGCTCCCAAGCTTGGCGTCTATGCGCCGGTCATCACGCCGGCCGGTCCCGCCTGTTTTGCGCGCGATCCGGAGACCAGCCGTGCCGTGTGGTCGGCTGAGGTCGGTTATCCGGGCGATTACGACTATCGTGAATTTTACCGGGACATCGGCTTTGACCTCGATTCCGAGTACTTGGGCGATGTCCAGCACATTCCCGGCGTGCGCACCAATACGGGACTCAAGTACTACCGCATCACCGGCAAGGGCGTGGCGCACGAGCCTTACAATCCCACCAATGCCTTCCGCAAGGTGGCGATGCACGCCCAGGACTTCGTGGACAGTCGCCGACGCCAAGTGCGGCATCTGGCGCAGTACATGGATCGCCCTCCGCTGATCGTGGCTCCTTATGATGCGGAGCTCTACGGCCACTGGTGGTATGAAGGGCCGGAATTTCTCTACTACGTCTTCAAGAAGCTGCACTTCGATCAGGACGAGCTGGAACCCATCACCCCCAGCGCCTACCTGGAACGCCATCCGGTGAACCAGAAGCAGGTCCCGGCCTTCAGTACCTGGGGCCACATGGGTTATGCGGACGTTTGGCTCAATGGTACCAACGAGTGGATCTATCCGCACCTTCATGCTGCTGCCACGCGCATGGAAGAAATGGCCCATCGCTACCCAGAGGCCTGGGGCGACTATCAGAGGGCATTGAACCAGATGGCGCGCGAGCTCTTTCTGGCGCAAGCCTCGGATTGGGCTTTCATCATGCGCACTGGGACTACGGTGGAATATGCCGTGCAGCGAACGCGGGAGCATCTGGGAGCTTTCAACAAGCTTTATGAGATTCTTGCGGCAGGTGGACAGGTGCCGCTTCCGGAACTGGAAGCCTTGGAGGCTCGGGACAACATCTTCCCCGACGCCGACTACCGAGATTTTATGTGAGATAAAGGCGCCGGGAAAATTTCCGACGCCTTTGTTTTGATCTGCTGTGGCTGCGGCGATTCCTTCAGCCTATGGCGGTTTGGCGGAGGGCTATAAGTAAGGCGTCGCCGGCAGGCTTCGGCTGCACCGAGATTCGCAGCCACTCGGGAAGACCCATGTTGGTGGTGTCGCGCACGCGCAAACCTTGAGCTCTCAGGCGAAGAGGCGTGTCTTCAGTGGGGGAGTGTACCAAGAGCCAATTGGCGCTGGTCTCCCGCACCTCAAGGCCCGTTTCGCGAAGGCGTTTGGCAAAGATGCGCCGTGCGGATATCAGGCTTTTTTGACTTCGGGACAGCCAGATCTTGCCGGCCTCTGAGACGCTCCAATCCAAGAGCGCAACGCCGTGGCTTCCGACGATCCAAGCCGGAGCTAGTTCGGAAAGCTTGCTGGCAAAGGTCGCATCGGCACAGCGCATCCATCCGGCGCGGATGCCAGTGACGCCGAAGGGTTTGTTGGGGGCAAACATCCAATCGGCGTCTTCGGGAAGCTTGGGAAGCGCCTCGCAGAGCGGTCCGTAGGCGAGATCCAATACAAGGCGGGCTCCGCGCTTGCGAGCACGTTGAGCGGCTTCTGCCAGAAACTCCGCGGTGGGAAGGCGACCGTCGGGATTGTTGGGAAGGCATACGAAGGCTGTTCCCTGTTCGGGAATCTCTGTCAGGAACTCCTCTTCGCTTGCTGCGGAAACGGTCTTGCGTCCTAGGGCACGGGCGCAGCGGTGGTACTCCCCGAAAGCCGGGCAAAAGGACAGAACGGCTCCAGGCTGGGAAAGGATGGCGCGGAAGATGAGTTCGGCAGCTCCGGCGCCGACGCTTACGCGCTCGGGACCAACTTGGCAGGAGGTTGCCAGGCGAAGCCGAGTCTCGGCATAGGCCGGATCGGGGTACAGGTCGCTGCGCACGGCGGATAGGAGGCGCCGGAGGGCCGGGGCCGGGCCCAAGTGATTGGCGTTCGAGGAAAAGTCGAAGCGCGGCTCCGAGCCACCATCGGGGCCTCCGTGAAAGGCTTGGCCTTGGATCATTGGGAGAAAGGAAGAAATGCCGCCCGTCTTCCACAGGCTTTGGGGCACGCAAAGTTTGTCACGTTTTGTCTCTTTGAATTGCTGGTGTATCTTTAGCCTTCACAGGAGAATTTTGGACCATGCAGGAAAACGAAGAAGAAAAGCCCCAGCCGGAAGAGGAAGTCCCGCCGCCACCTCCCGAGCTCGGCTCTAAGGTCGAATCCTTCGGTGTCTCGGATGTGCTGACGATTCTTGTCATCCTCCTGGTGGGCGCAGGATTCTGGTTCTGGTACCACAGCGCCAAGGACGACAGTACGGCGCGCTTCCAGGCTGCGGCGCAGCTGTGGGATCACAAGGATTACCGGGCCGCCAAGAAGGCTTATGAGACTCTGCAGGAAAAAGCGCACTTCGTCTCCAAGGAAAACGACACCTTGATGACCCACCGCCTGGAAAAGATCAGCGAGTGGGAAGACAATGCACGGGCTCTGACCGATGGCGTCGGTGCAGCCATCATCGCCTCTGACACCTCCCTTTTGCGCGCTGCTCGCGTCAAAGTTGCTGCCGATACCAATATCTTCGTCGACAAGGCACGGCTGCTTGCCCGTCTCGATTCCGTCCTCACCAAGGAGAAATGATGCAGACCACCGCACCCAAGGCTGGCGACACCGTTGCCATCCTCAAGACCAACCGTGGCGTGATGAAGGCCAAGCTGTTCGTGGACGTTGTCCCCGAAGCTGCTGGTAACTTCGCGGAACTTGCCAAGCAGGGGAAGTATTCCGACGTGCCCTTCCATCGCGTGATCCCGAATTTCGTGATCCAGGGCGGTGACTTCACCCGCAAGAACGGCACCGGCGGTTATTCTGCCAAGGGACCGGGCACCAACATTGGCGACCAGTACCATCCCGAACTCAAGCACATCTACGGTGCGCTTTCCTGGGCCAAGACCAGCCGTCCCAATTCCATCGGCTCGCAGTTCTTCGTCGTAAACGGCAAGAAGGGTGCTCACTTCCTCGATCATCCCGAAAAGGGTGGTGCGGCTGAAGGCTACAGTGTCTTCGGGCAGGTCTTCGAGGGTTTTGATGTGCTCGACGCCATCAGCGCCGTTGGGACCGATTCCGGTGATCGCCCGGTGGAAGATCAGATTTTGGAGTCTGTCGAGATCGAGGTCTTGGCCTGATTGATCCGAAGCCTCGCGGTCCCCTGGAACGCGTTGCTTCGCGTCACCCGGTGGACATGGAAGAGCTTTCCGCACACCGCCCCCAAGGTGGGTGTGTGGTGGCTCTTGGCAATTTCGACGGCGTGCATCGCGGCCATCAGACGCTGCTTGCCGAAGGGCGTCGCCGTGCCGATGCCTTAGGCGTCGCTTTGCTTGCGATCACCTTCGAGCCGCATACGCGCCATTTTTTGGACGCTAGCGGTGGCCCGCTGCTCTTGTCCACTTGGCTTGAGCGTGAGGATCTTTTGCGCACTGCCGGCGTCGATCAGCCTCTGACGCTGCGCTTTGATGAAGATGTGCGGCGGCTTTCGGCCGGAGATTTTGTCGATCTTCTGGTCGCAGGACTTGGCGTGCGCGAGTTCGTGCTGGGCTGGGATCACCGCTTTGGCCGCGGTGCCCAAGGTTCTGCCGAAGGCTTGCGGCCTCATCTGGAGGCGTCTGGCGTTGGACTTACGGTGGTGGCGCCGCACAGTGTCCAGGGAGTGGTGAATTCCACTCGCATCCGGGATCTGCTGGCTCGCGAAGGCGGCTTCGGGGAAGCCATCGAACTCTTGGGGCACCCGTGGACGCTGCTTGGCGAAGTGGTGAAGGGCGACCAACGAGGCCGTACCATCGGCTTTCCGACCGCCAACCTGGAGCCATTGAGCCCGCGCAAGCTGTTGCCTTTTGATGGCGTCTACGCAGGCTGGCTCGACATGCCGCGGCTCGGATGCAAACCGGCGATGGTCAATGTCGGGCGGGCGCCGACCTTTGATCGAGAGACTCGCTTGGTGGAGGCGCACGTTCCTGGTGGTCCGGGGCCGGAATATGGAGATATCTGCCGTTTACGGCTTTCGCACTTTCTGCGACCAACACGGGCTTTTGCCTCGGTGAAGGAGCTGCAGATGCAGTTGCGTTTGGATGTTCACGCTGCGCTTTCCTGAACTCTTGCGGAGAGTGGCGCTTCAATAAATATCTTGCAGAGAGAATGCCGAAGCGCTTCCATCTCCTGGTGATCCTTCTGGTCCTTTTGTGTGGCTGCAAGAGCGACTTGAAGGAAGGGCGCGCCTTCCTGGAACTGGAAGACTGGCCCCGTGCCTTGGAAGCCTTTGATCGCGCCGTGCGCCGAGACCCCCAAAGTGCCGAGGCGCGTTTGGGGCTTGCCCTCACGCGCATGGGCATGGCACGCGATCGACAGAATTCGGGGCAAGATTCCGTGAGCGATTGGCTGGCAGCGGCGCGCGACTTTGCCATCGTCACGCGGCTTGATTCCAGCGCCAACACGGCGGCTGATCGTGCTGATGCCTATTTCCAGGCGTGTCTCTGGTGGCAGCGCCATGGACAGGTCGGACGTGCCGTTTGGGCGGCCCGCAAGGCCCAGGAAGTCGATTCTCGCCATGCCGCTTCGGCCCAATTCCTGGGCTCTATGGCACAACGGCAGGGGGATCCTTTGGAGGCGCAGCGGTGGTTCTTCCGTGCGCTTTCTGCCGATTCCACCTTCCTGCCGACCTACGCCAGTCTTGGATCGCTGGCGCTATCCCAGCATGATTTCGAAGGTGCGGTGCTTTACCTGGAAGACGGCTTGCATTTTGATCCCACCAACAGCTGGCTTCAGACCTGGTTGGACGATGCGTGCGATTCCCTGGGATGGGACGAGGTCCCGTGAAGCTTCCTGCGGATATTTCGCGCGCCCTGCCGTTAGGTAGCGGCGGCGAGGGGGATGTCTTTCGGGCGTGGCAAGATCCTCCAGGTCGCACGGTGCTGCTCAAATACAGCCGCGACGCCGAAGGGGCTCGCCGTTTGCGCCGCGAGGCGAAGCTTCTTTCTTCCCTCGCCGGTGGGCCGGTGCCTTCGCTGCTCTCATTCCGCGATGATTCCCGTCACGCCCTACTGGTTCTGGAATGGCTAGAGGGCGTTGCCTTAGGTAATGTGCCGGTGGTAGAGCTCTCTCTGGCGCAACGACAAGGACTCTTTCTGGCAACCTGCCGAGCCGTGGCGCGGCTTCACGAGGCCGGACTTGTGCATGGCGATCTCTCTCGCGCCAATTTGATGGCGCAGCTGAGCTCCGGTGTGGAAGTGGTGGATCTTGGCGTGGCTTTCCGGCCGGATGAGGAGTCCATTCCGCCCGGACTTGGAGCTTGGGAAGCTGTGGCTCCCGAAGCTTTGCGGGGAGAGGGCGTATCTGCGGCAAGCGATGTCTTTGCTTTGGGGTGCCAAGCTCTGTTTCTTTTCGATGCCGTTCCGGAAGACTTGCGGACGAGTCGTTCTCACTGGAACGAAGCGGCTTTTTCCGGAGAGTTGGCGCACTTCGCCGAGCTGATTCATCCTGCCGTCGTGGCGGCACTGGCTCCTGATCCAAAGATCCGCCCAGCTAATGCATCCTTGTTGCTGGACGCCTTGCTAGAAGACGCTTCTTGGCATCGTCCCGGATGGCCGGGAGAGCTTCTGGCTAAGGCCTGCGCTGGCCACGAGGATCATCTGCTGGAAAACGAGGCAAAGCGCTGCGCTCAGGTGCGCGATTGGAACGGAGCTTGGTGCTGGCAAAAGGAACGGGTCGAGGCGTCTGAGAATCCTGAGACGCTTTTGCCGCTGCTTTCGGAATATGCTCGCCGCAAAGCTTCCGTCGCTACGATTCGGCGCTGGCGGGTTG
>DAIPHW010000009.1:0-33656 GCA_036771135.1 Fibrobacterota bacterium
CCCGAGCGCTGGGAGATCCTGGAAGCGCTGCTCGCCTGCCGACAAGGCGCGACCGTTCTCATTGCCGACCAGGAATTGCCCGATCTTCCGACGCTTCCCCTGTTCGTGCCCGAAGGCCAGCGGCAAGGTCCGGAAGTGCGAGTTCTGACCTAGCCGCGCACGGGGTCGTCCACCACCACCCACTCGCCTCCTTGAAGGCTGCGGTAGAAGCAGCTCGGGCGATTGGTATGGCAGGCGGCATGCCCCCGCTGATGCACTCGAAAACGCAGCGCATCGCCGTCGCAGTCGATCTCGACGCCGATCACGGTCTGCACATGCCCCGAGGTCAAGCCTTTGACCCACAGCTCCTGGCGCGAACGCGACCAATAGGTCATGCGCCCAGTCGTCAAGGTCAGTTGCAGGCTTTCGGCATTCATCCAAGCGGCCATCAAGACTTCTGAAGTGACATGGTCGCAAGCAATAGCCAGCACCAGTCCCTTATCGCCAAAACGCACTTCCGAAAGCAGCCGCTTCGCCGCCGCTTCATCCACTAAGAGTGCTTTCATGTCCGGACGTGCCCGTTGCCGCGCACCACCCACTTGTAGGTGGTGAGATCAAAAGCGCCCATGGGCCCGCGGGCGTGCAGCTTGTCGGTGGAGATGCCGATCTCGGCACCCAATCCGTACTCGCCACCGTCGGCAAAGCGAGTGGAGGCGTTGACCATCACCGAAGCGCTGTCGCAGCCGGCCACGAAGGCATCGGCCGCCGCCGCGTCTTCCGTCACGATGGCCTCGGTGTGTCCCGAGCCGTGCGCCGCGATGTGATCCAAGGCCTCGGAGACGCCAGCCACTTCGCGCACCGAAAGGACCAGGGCGAGATATTCCGCGTCCCAGTCTTCCTCGCTTGCCGCGAGCAGCGGGAGGTCGGGGTATTTGGTTCGCGTGGCCGCACAGGCGCGCAGTTCCACGCCGGCCTGGGCAAGCGCCGAAAGCACCGAACGCCCCACGGCCTCGGGCAGGTCGCGATCCAAGAGCAAGGTCTCGGCGGCATTGCAGACGCCTGGCCGCTGGGTCTTGGCGTTGAGGGCAATCACGCGCGCCTTCTCGGCATCGGCCGAGGGGTGCAGGTAGACATGGCACACGCCCTTGTAGTGCTTGATCATGGGGATGCGGGTGGACGCAGCCACGGCGCGGATCAGCTTCTCGCCGCCGCGCGGGATCACCAGATCAAGATCGCGTTCACATTTCAAGAGCTCGTTTACGAGCTGGTGATCGGTCTCGCGCACCAACTGCACGGCATCGGCGGGAAGGCCCGTACTTTCCAGAGCCAGGGCAAAGAGATCGGCCAAGGCGCTGTTGGTGTGCAGAGCTTCCTTGCCACCGCGCAAAAGCACCGCATTGCCGCTCTTGAGGCAAAGCGCCGCGGCATCGCAGGTCACGTTGGGACGCGCTTCAAAAACAATAAAGACAGCCCCCAGCGGCACCGAGACTTTTTCAATGGAAAGCCCGTCAGGACGCGCCAAATGAGAGAGATGCCGCCCCACCGGATCATCCTGGGCCGCGATTTGCCGCATGGCTTGGGCGATCTTTGCCAAGCGCTTATGATCCAGTGCCAGGCGATCGAGCATGGCCGGAGCGAGTCCAGCCGCGCGACCGGCCTCCAGATCTAGAGCGTTGGCAAGCAGCACTTCGGAATTCTTGGCATCCAAAGCCTCAGCGGCAGCCAAGATAGCCAGGGAGCGACGCGCTCCGTCCACGGTGGCCAAGGCGCGCGCCGCCTGACGGGTGCGATGGGCAAGCGTTGCGGCCAAATCGGCCAGAGAGGTCTCTTCCGCCATCAGCGACGCTTCCCGGCAGCAGATCCGGTCTCAAGGGTCACAAGATCAGCTACGCTGGTGTTGGTGAGATAAGCGCGCAGACCTTCGCGCATGGGCTTCCAGCTCTGGTGGAGCGGACACGGCTGCTCGTCACGGCAGCTCTTCCATCCCAAGGCGCACTCCTCGAACATGGAAAGGCCGTCGATAGCCTCCACGATGTCCAGAAGACGGATCTGGGACGCTGAACGCGCCAACTTGAAGCCGCCGCCCGGGCCGCGCACTGAATGCAGGATGGTGCGGCTGGCCAGCACCTTCAAGATCTTCGACAAGAATGGCTGCGGAAGGTCTTCTTCGGTGGCGATGTCCTCGCCGCGCACAGGAGATTCAGAATTGCGGGTGGCAATAAAGATGACGGCCCTTAGGCCGTGCATACATGGCTTGCTGTAGATCATGATCTCCCCAATCGGAACGCCGCTTCCCGCAGACGTGGTCCAGACGCTTCGAATAGTTTAATAAAAGGTGCGCTTCTCGCAAACAGATTTCCGTAGCGTTTCAGAACCTTCCGTTGTCAATCTCACGCCGCAGAACAGCACTCCCGCAAGGCCGCGTCCAAGGCCTCGTAGACGCGATCCAGCTCGCTAGAACGCACGCAAAAGGGCAGCATCAGGTAGATGGTATCTCCCAGCGGCCGGATCAGGACGTTTCGCTTGCGACACGCCAAAGCGACCGCTTGCCCGCCGCGAGCCAGGTAACCACCGGCGGCACCGGGAATCTCAAAGGCGGCAAGCCCTCCCATGGTGCGCACTCCAGAAAGGGCATGATGCCGAGAAAGTTCCGCCAGCCGCACCTGGTGCCCCTTTTCCAGGCGCGCGATGCGCGGCAGGTAATCGGGGTCAGCGCAGAGGTCAAGGCCCGCCAAGGCCGCAGCGCACCCTAAGGGGTTGGCCGTGTAGCTGTGGCCGTGCAGGAAGGCGTGGGCCAAATCTGGCGAAAGAAAGGCCTGAAAGATGTCTTCGCGGAAGGCCGTGGCCCCCATGGGCAAGAAACCCGCCGTGAGCCCCTTGGAGAGGCAAACGGCTGCCGGGTGCAGGGTTGGCTCACCGTCGCAGGCAAAGAGGCTTCCGGTGCGTCCAAAACCCGTAAAAACCTCGTCAGCGATCCAGCCAATGCCTTCTTCCTGGCAGATGCGATCCAATCCCTCCAAGAAGGAGCGCGGATACATACGCATGCCGTCCGATCCTTGCACGCGCGGCTCGATGAGCACGCAGGCGATCTCGCCACGATGAGCTCGCGCCCAAGTCCCAAAGGCCTCGAGAGCCTGAGCGGACTTAGCCAAGGCTTCCGGGGAGGACGGATCCCAGGCACCGGCCGGCGTGGGCAGGCGATCCACCTCGAAGAGGAAGGGGTCGAAGGGAGCCGTAAAGGCCGAGCGCTCGCCGGTGGCCATGGCCCCAAAGGTGTCGCCGTGATAGGCACCAGCAAAGGCTGCCACGCGCGGCCGCTCCACCCCGGCCTGCCGGGCCTTCTGGACCAAAGCCTTGATGGCCACCTCAATGGCCGTGGAGCCGTTATCGGAGAAGAAGAGCCGCGACGGATGCCCCGGCAAGAGCGGAAGCAGACGCTCAGCCAGACGCACCGCCGGTTCGTGGGTGCAGTCGGCAAAGATCACCTGCTCCAACTCGCGAGCCTGCTCGGCAATGGCGCGAGCCACATAGGGGTGGGCATGGCCGTGCCCCGTGACCCACCAGGACGAGACGGCATCAATCACCTCGCCGTCCTTGGTGTGGATAAGCGCGCCCTGCACGCCGGTCACAGCGAAGGGCTCCGGCGCCGTGGCGTGCTGGGTATCGGGATGCCAGATGACGGCCTTGTCGCGCGCCACCAGATCCCCGACCGGGGCCGGCAGGGCCACCGGCGTCTCTTCCTCGCACGGGTCGGCGACCTTGCCGTCGCGCACCTCCTGACAGAATCTGTCAATGGCCTCGGCGTCCAGCGGGAAGAGCTCGGGGATGCGCAAGAGCACCGGCACCCGCCCCAAGTCGCGGATGGCGCGGGCGTTAGAGCCATGCGCCGGCCCCTTCAGGACCACGCCGGCCACGGTGAGTCCGCGGGCACGCAGCGCCTCCACCGTGAGGACGGTGTGGTTGATGGTGCCAAGCCCAGACGAGGCGGCCACCACCACCGGAAGCTCCAGCGCCTTGGCGAGGTCGGCCATGGTCTCGGTCTCATTGAGCGGCACCAAGGCACCACCAGCCCCTTCCACCACCAAAAAGTAGGCCTCGGGCTTTTCGGAAGCGATCTCGGCTACCGAAAGTCGCACCCCTTCACGCTCGGCCGAGAGGTGCGGAGAGGCGGGCTCACGAAGCTGCACGGCGGGAAGATGCACCGCCGTGGCTCGGGCTAGGCCTAGGATGGCAAGCGAGTCGTCTTCGGCAGAGCCCGACTGGACTGGCTTCCAGTATTCGGCCTCGCGCAAACGGCAAAGCACCGCCGCAGTGACAGTCTTGCCGACTCCGGTGCCTGTGCCAGTGAGGAACACGTGGGCAGGAAAATTGGAAGCAAGCAGCGGGGTGGAAAAGCCATGAGTAGATGTTTCGGACATGGGCGGAAATCTAGGTCCGCCAGAATCCCCAGGTAAGGGGAGTCCAGAAACGAAAAAGGCCTCCGCACTGCGGAAGCCTCTTTCTCTTCATCGAATTCTAAAAGACGACTACCAACGGAAGCTGGCGAAAGCCTTGTTGGCCTCGGCCATGCGATGGGTGTCGATGCGCTTCTTGACGGCAGCACCTTCACTGTTGGCAGCCTGAGCGAGCTCACCAGCCAAACGCTTGGCCATGTTCTGCTCGGAGCGCTTGCGGGCGGCGTCAGCGCACCAGCGGATGGCCAGAGCGGTACGACGGTTCGGGTTCACTTCGACAGGCACCTGATAGGTGGCACCGCCAACGCGACGCGACTTCACTTCGACCGAAGGCTTGATGTTGTTCAGGGCGCGCTTGAGCACGTCCAGGCCGGTCTCTTCGCCGACGGCCTTGGTCTGCAGTTCATCAATGGCGCCGTAGACGATGGTCTCGGCGATCGACTTCTTGCCCTGGAGCATGATGCCGTTGACGAACTGAGTGACCAGCTGTGATCCAAACTTGGGATCAGGCAGGCGTTCGCGCTTGACGGCGGCTTTTCTGCGAGCCATTACTTCTTCCCCTTTGCTGCGGGCTTGCCGCCCTTGCCTGCGGCCGCGGCCTGACCCGGCTTCGGACGCTTGACGCCGTACTTGGAACGGCTCTTGCGACGACCATCGACACCGGAGGTATCGAGAGTGCCGCGGATGATGTGATAACGCACACCAGGAACGTCCTTCACGCGACCACCGCGGATCAGGACAATGGAGTGCTCCTGAAGGTTATGGCCTTCTCCAGGAATGTACGTGGTGACTTCCATGCGATTGGAAAGACGCACACGGGCAATCTTGCGCAGCGCCGAGTTCGGCTTCTTGGGCGTGGTGGTGTACACGCGAGTGCACACGCCGCGCTTCTGCGGGCAGGCTTTGAGGGCCGGCGACTTGGTACGATTCTGAACTTGGGTACGTCCTTTGCGGACGAGCTGCGCAATGGTGGGCACTACTGAACTCCTGAGTGATGAAGAGAGGTGCGAATTTAGAAGATTAGGTGGTCGAGCGTCAAGGGTTATTCCCCGAGATCCTCGTCAAGTTCGGCATCGAGCTCGGCGTCGGCTTCGGCAAGTAGAGCTTCCTCCACACGCCGTTGCTCCTCGACCTCGATCTGTCGCTGCTGCGTTTCGGCTTCGGCTTCCTCGTCGCGCACGCGGATCTTGGAGTAAGCGCGAGCACCGGTTCCCGAAGGAATCAAGCGGCCCACGATCACGTTTTCCTTCAAGCCTTCGAGGGTATCCGTCTTGCCGGCCACGGCGACCTGAGTCAGCACCTTGGTCGTTTCCTGGAAGGAAGCGGCAGCGAAGAAGGAATCGGTTCCCAAAGAGGCCTTGGTGATGCCCAAGAGCAGAGGCACCCAAGTGGCGGGCTCCTTGCCTTCGGCGATCAGGCGTTCGTTCTCAAGACGCAAGCGCACCTTGGAGACTTCCTCGTTTTCAAGGAAGGCAGCGTCGCCGGGATTGGCGATGCGGACCTTGCGCAACATCTGACGGACGATGCCTTCGATGTGCTTATCAGCAATGGACACGCCCTGCAGCTTGTACACCGCCTGAATTTCCTGAACCAGATACTCCTGCACGGCGTTTTCGCCGCCGATGCGCAGGATGTCGTGCGGATCCTTGGGGCCTTCGCACAACTTGTCGCCAGGATGGACGCGATCGCCCGAGTGCACCGAAAGATGCTTACCGCGGGGGATCAGATAATCGTGGTTGTTGCCTTCCAGATCCTGCACCGTGATCTTCTGCTGACCGCGTTCGATATCGCCCAATTCGACGACACCTTCTTCGGCGCAAACCACGGCCGGATTCTTCGGGATACGTCCCTCGAAGAGCTCGGCGACACGCGGCAGACCACCGGTAATATCGCGGGTCGCAGCGGCTTGGCGAGGCATCTTGACGATGATGTCGCCGGGGCCGATCTGGTCACCATGACGAACTTGCAGAATGGAGTTGGCCGGGACCGGATAGTAGCCGTTCTTGCCCTGATTGATGAGCACCTGCGGCTGCTTCAAGCCCTTGCGGTCGGCCAGAATGCGGTAGGTCGTGAGGCCGGTATTCTCGTCCTCCTCGATCTCCAGCGTTCCATCGCGCTCGGAAACGTCCTTCAGAGTGACGGTACCGCCTTCGCGGGAAACGATCACCGAGTTGTACGGATCCCACTCGAAGAGAACCTTGCCGGTCTTGACCTTTTGGCCGTCCTCGACGCGCAGCACCGAGCCGTAAGGCACCGGATAGCGGGACTTGGTGATGCCGTTGTCGTCCACCACGGCGCATTCGCCAGTGCGGGACACCACCACGGCGTCCTTGCCCTCGCGCAGCACCGTCTCGATGTTGGAGAGGTGGATGGTCGCGTCGTACTTGGACTTCTGTTTGTCCTGAGCCGTCAGACGAGTCGCCGCACCACCAATGTGGAAGGTACGCAGCGTCAGCTGGGTACCGGGCTCGCCGATGGACTGGGCAGCCATGACGCCCACGGCCTCGCCGATCTGGACCGGACGACCGGTGGCCAGGTTGCGACCGTAGCAATGCGCACAGACGCCGCGGCGGCTGGCGCAAGTGAGCACCGAGCGCACCTCGATCTTTTCGATCTCGGCGGCCTGGATGATCTTGGCCTTGGCTTCGTCGACGATGGTGTTGGCCGGAACCAGCACTTCGCCACTGATGGGATGGACCACGTCATGCAACGGCACGCGGCCGATGATGCGCTCGGAGATCGCCGTCTTGACTTCGTCACCTTCGGTGATCTGCCCGACTTCGATTCCTTCCGTCGTGCCACAGTCGATCTCGGTAATGACGAGATCCTGGGCCACGTCCACCAGACGACGCGTCAGGTAACCAGCGTCAGCCGTCTTCAAGGCGGTATCAGCAAGACCCTTACGAGCACCGTGCGTCGAGATGAAGTACTCGAGGACGTTCAAGCCTTCCTTGAAGTTGGACTTGATCGGGTTCTCGATGGTCTCTTGGCCCGTCAGCTTCTTCTGAGGCTTCTGCATCAGTCCGCGCATACCGGAAAGCTGCTTGATCTGTTCGCGGCTACCGCGAGCTCCAGAATCGGCCATCATGTAGACGGGGTTAAAGCCGTCGCGATCCTTGGCCAGCTTCTCGAACTGGATGTTGGCCACCTCGGAAGTCGCATGCGACCAGGTATCGATCACCTGGTTGTAGCGCTCACCGTCGGTGATGACACCATTTTCGTAGAGGTCCTGGAGGTTATCGACCTTCTTCTGGGCTTCGGCGAGGATCTTCTCCTTCTCGGGCGGGATCAGCATGTCGCCGATCGAGACCGAGGTGCCGGAGAACGTGGCCCACTTGAAACCAGTGGCCTTCAGTTCGTCCAGGAACTCCACCGTGCGATTGTTGCCCGTCTTGCGGTACACATCGCCAATAACGCCCTGGATGGCCTTCTTCGACATGATGTCGTTGATGAAGCCAAGTTCTGCCGGAATGATGCGATTGAAGATCACGCGGCCGGCGGTCGTCACGAGGCGAGTGCCGTCAGGACGACGGTAGAGAATCCAGTTGTGGATGCTCAGAGCCTTGGCCTCGATGGCCTGCTCGACGTCCACATCGCTGCCAAAGACGTGGAGCTTGTGGATCTCTTCCTCGGTCTTGGGCTGCGGTCCGCGAGGCTTGGTCAGGTAGTAGTTGCCCAGAACCATATCCTGCGAGGGCACCGTAATAGGCATACCCGAAGCTGGATGCAGCAGGTTGAAGGCCGAAAGCATGAGCACACGCGCTTCCAGCTGCGCCTCGAAAGAGAGCGGCAGATGGACGGCCATCTGGTCACCGTCAAAGTCAGCGTTGAAGGCTGCGCAGACGAGCGGGTGCAGACGGATCGCCTTGCCTTCGATCAGGATCGGATAGAAGGCCTGGATGCCCAGACGGTGCAGCGTCGGAGCGCGGTTCAAAAGAACCGGATGATCCTCGATGATTTCTTCGAGAATGTCCCAAACTTCGGGACGCTCCTTCTCGACGAACTTCTTGGCGCTCTTGACCGTGTGCGCTAGGCCCCGCTCTTCCAGCTTCTGGATGATGAAGGGCTTGTAGAGCTCCAAGGCCATGGGCTTGGGGATACCGCACTGGTAGATCTTGAGCTCAGGACCGACCACGATGACGGAACGTCCCGAATAGTCGACGCGCTTACCCAGAAGATTCTGGCGGAAGCGGCCGTTCTTGCCCTTCAGGAGCTCAGAGAGCGACTTGAGGGGACGACGTCCTTCGCCCTTGACAGAAACCGTACGACGGCCATTGTCGAAAAGCGTGTCCACCGACTCCTGCAGCATGCGCTTCTCATTGCGCAGAATGACTTCTGGCGCCTTGATGTCGATGAGCTTCTTGAGACGGTTGTTGCGGTTGATGACGCGACGGTAGAGGTCGTTCAGATCGGAGGTCGCGAAGCGGCCGCCTTCCAGCGGGACCAGAGGACGCAGGTCGGGCGGGATAACAGGCAGCACGTCCAGGACCATCCACTCGGGGCGATTCTCGCTCTTGCGGAAGGCCTGCACGATGCGCAGACGCTTGAGATCGTCGAGCTTGCGCTGCGCCGAAGTCTCATGAGCAATGCTCTGACGGAGGTTTTCAGCTTCCTCGTCCAGAACGATTTCGGCCAGAGCCTGCTTGACAGCCGGGGCGCCCATCTTGGCGTCAAAGGTCCGACCGGCATTTTCCTCTTCTACGAACTCGTCCTCGGTGATGATCTGGCGCTTGTGGAAGCGCGAGTCGCCGGGGTTGAGCACCAGGTAGGACTCGTAGTAGATCACCCGCTCGAGGTTGGTGATCGAGATCTTGAGCATCTGCCCAATGACCGAGGGAAGGCTCTTGAAGAACCAGATGTGCACCACGGGCACAGCCAGTTCGATGTGTCCCATGCGTTCGCGACGCACCTTGGAGTGCGTGACTTCCACGCCGCAGCGGTCACAAACGACGCCGCGATAGCGGATGCGCTTGTACTTGCCGCAGGAACACTCCCAGTTCTTGACCGGCCCAAAAATCTTCTCGCAGAAGAGGCCGTCCTTCTCAGGCTTGAAGGTTCGATAGTTGATGGTCTCAGGCTTGGTGACCTCGCCAAAGGACCAACTGCGAATGACTTCCGGACTGGCCAGCTGGATCGAGATCGATCCACTGTCCGGGACGGCAGGGGCGAAACCGCTCTGTTCGATCATATGTCCTCCAAATTCTCCGGTTTCCCTCAGTTTTCGGCCTGGGACTCGTTGCCGAAGCGAACGTCCAGCGCCAAGGCCTGCATTTCCTTCACGAGCACGTTAAACGACTCGGGAAGGCCCGGCTTGGGCGCATTCTCGCCCTTGACGATGGCCTCATAGATCTTGGAACGTCCCACCACGTCGTCAGACTTGACCGTAAGCAGTTCCTGCAGCGTGTAAGATGCGCCATAGGCCTCGAGAGCCCAGACTTCCATCTCACCGAAGCGCTGACCGCCGAACTGGCTCTTGCCACCCAGCGGCTGCTGGGTCACGAGCGAGTAAGGTCCGATAGAGCGGGCGTGGATCTTGTCGTCGACCAAGTGACCCAGCTTCAGGTAGTACTTGCAACCCACCGTGACGGGATGGTCGAAGGGCTCGCCGGTGCGTCCATCATACAGGATGGACTTGCCGTTCTTGGCGATGCCGGCCTTCACCAGCTCCTCTTCGATGTCCTCGACGGTTGCGCCGTCGAACACCGGAGTGGCCACCTTGTAGCCGAGCTTCTTGGCGGCAAATCCCAGCGACACTTCCAACACCTGTCCGATGTTCATACGCGAAGGCACGCCCAGCGGATTGAGGAGAATCTGGATCGGAGTGCCGTCTTCCAGGAAGGGCATATCTTCGATGGGGACCATCTTGGAAATAACACCCTTGTTACCGTGACGACCGGCCATCTTATCACCCACCGAGAGCTTGCGCTTCTTGGCGATGTAGACCTTCACGAGCTGCAGCACACCGGGCTTCAGCTCATCACCACGCACGATCTTGTCGATTTCCTTGTCCAGGCGATCTTCAAAGCGGCGGATCATCTCGGCGGCGGTGTGGACCACCTTCTCGACCTTGCCGTTGACGCCCTCGTCCTCGCAGAAGCGGGAACCGTTGGCGATGTCGTCAAAGGAGGTGCGGCGAACCAGCGAAGCGTTCCACTTCTTGCCTTCGGTCACCAGCACTTCGCCGGTGGAACCGTCGCGCACTTCGCCGGAATTCTGGCCATCCAGGAGTTCCAGAAGGCGCTTGTCGCGAGCCTCGCGAACGCGCTGGATCTCGGCACCGATGTCGACCTTGATCTTCTCGATGCGGTCCTTGTCAGCCTTCTTGGACTTCTTGTCCTTCTCCTTGCGGGAGAAGACGCGCGTCTCGATGATCACGCCCTTCATGCCCGGAGGGGCCTTCAGGGAGCTGTCGCGCACGTCGCCGGCCTTCTCGCCAAAGATGGCGCGCAAGAGGCGCTCTTCCGGAGAAAGTTCGGTCTCGCCCTTGGGCGTGACCTTGCCGACCAGGATGTCGCCCGAATTGACCTCGGCACCCACACGAATCACACCCATCTCGTCGAGATTGCCGATCGACTCTTCGCCGACGTTGGGAATTTCGCGAGTCAGCTCTTCGGGGCCGCGCTTGGTGTCGCGTACTTCGAGCTCGTACTCTTCGATGTGAATGCTGGTGTAGGTGTCTTGGGCCAACAGCTCTTCGGAGATGATAACGGCATCTTCGAAGTTGTAGCCCGACCAGGGGAGGTAGGCCACCATGACGTTCTTGCCAAGAGCCAGTTCACCGTGATCGGTGGAGGCACCGTCGGCCAGCGGAGTGCCGACCTCAACGCGCTGCCCCAGATCCACGATGGGCTTCTGGTTGATCACCGTATCCTGGTTGGAACGGCGGAACTTGCGCATGTCGTAGGTGTCGAACTCGGGAACGTCGAGGAAGTCTTCTTCCTTGCGCTCCACCTTGTCGCGACGCACGATGATGCGGTTGGCGTCCACGCGCTCCACCACACCGGCATGCTTGGCCAGGATCATCGAACCAGAATCCAGAGCGGTACGCGCCTCCAGACCGGTTCCCACGACCGGAGCCTCCGAACGCAGCAGAGGCACGGCCTGGCGCTGCATATTGGAACCCATCAGGGCGCGGTTAGCGTCGTTGTGTTCCAAGAACGGAATCAGACCGGCAGCCACCGAAACCACCTGGCGCGGCGAGACGTCCATGTACTGGATGTCACTCGGACGCGCCACCGGGAATTCAGCCTGACGACGGGAGATCACCCATTCCGTGGTGAACGAACCGTCATCATTCAGCGGCGTGTTGGCCGGAGCGATGGTGAAGTTGTCTTCCTTATCGGCGGTCAGGTAGTCGACGATGTCGGTCACCTTGCCATCGACCACGCGGCGATACGGCGTCTCGATGAAGCCGTAAGCGTTGACGCGAGCATAGGTGGACATCGAGCTGATCAGACCGATGTTCGGACCTTCAGGCGTCTCAATAGGACAGAGGCGTCCGTAGTGAGTGTGATGCACGTCACGCACGTCGAAGCCGGCGCGCTCGCGCGTCAGACCACCCGGGCCAAGAGCCGAAAGACGGCGCTTGTGGGTCAGTTCCGCCAGAGGATTGGTCTGGTCCATGAACTGCGAGAGCTGCGAGCTTCCGAAGAAGGTGGCGATCACCGCATTGATGGTGCGGGAATTTACCAGATCCTGCGGAGTCATCTCCTCCGTGTCGCGCAGCGAAAGACGCTCGCGAATGGTGCGTCCCATGCGCGTGAAGGCAACCTGGAACTGATTGGCCAGGAGCTCACCCACCGAGCGGGCGCGACGATTGCCCAAATGGTCGATATCGTCGATGTAGGGCACGAATTCGGTGCCGTCGGCGCGCTTCATCTTGCCGTTGAAGAGGCCGATCAGGTAGCGCATGACCGTGAGGAAGTCCTCGTGGGTCATGATGCGCGTGGCCATCGGGACGTCGACGCCCAGACGGCTGTTCATGCGGTAGCGACCGACCTCGCCGAGGTCGTAGCGCTTGTCGTCGAAGAAGAGGCGATCCAAGAGCTGCTTGGCGGCATCGGCCGAAGGCATGTCGCCCGGGCGGATGACGTTGTAGATCTTGCCCAAAGCTTCTTCGGCATTGGAGGTGGTATCGGCGTCGAGGGTGTTGAAAAGCACCGGATCGTTGTCGATGTCGCCATCCACGATCTGGATTTCCGTCACGCCAGCTTCGTCGAGATCCTCGATGTCGCCGTGCTCAAGAAGCTGGTTGGCCTCGAAAAGCACTTCGCCGGACTTCTGGTCGACGACGTCGGCGGCAAGCACCACGCCCTTCCATTCGTCCTTGGTCTTGATCTCGTTGACGGCGAGTTCCAGCAGATCCTCCACCTTGGCGGCGCGGATCGGGTAGAACAGCTTGAGGATCTCCTCGTTGGAGGAGTATCCGATGGCACGCAACAAGATGGTGGCAGGAAGCTTCCTGCGGCGGTCGATGTTGATGTACATGGCATCGTTCACGTCCACCACGAACTCCACCCAGGAGCCGCGGTAGGGAATGATGCGCGCCTTTAGAAGGCGCTTTCCGTTAGGATGGAATTCTTCGTCAAAGGAGACGCCCGGCGAGCGGTGCAGCTGCGAGACGACGACGCGTTCGGCGCCGTTAACGATGAAGGTGCCATTCTCGGTAATGAGGGGGATATCGCCGAAGTACACGTCATTCGTGATCTTCTCGACAAACTCCCTCTCTTCCCCTTCGCCCTTGTAGACGTTGAGCGAGAGTGTGGCGCGCAGGGGGGCAGCATAGGTCATGCCGCGCTCCTGGCATTCTGGGATACTGTACTTGGGGACTCCAATGGAGTAGCCCTCGTAACCCAGTTCGTAGTTCCCCTTCACGTCGACGATGGGGAAGGCGTCTTGAAAGACTGCCTCCAACCCGTCCACCTTCCGGTCCTTGGGAAGTGCCTCCGTCTGCAGGAAACGCTTAAAGGAATCCAGTTGGACTTCCAACAGGAAAGGGATTTCCATCGAGTATTTGCTTTTCGCGAAGCTCTTACGGCCAGTCATCGATCCGCCTCGTGAAGTGGTGCCCCGGATGGAGTAACGGCTCCGGTCGCCTGATAGGAAAAACAAAAAAACGCCCTAGACCCATCCGAGGGATGGGCCCAGGGCTTCACACTGTAGCGCGTAGCGCAACCACCCTTACTTCAGGGTGACCTTGGCGCCAGCTTCTTCCAGCTTCTTCTTGATGTTCTCGGCGTCGGCCTTGGCCACGGCTTCCTTGACGTTCTTGGGAGCGCCGTCGACCAGGTCCTTGGCTTCCTTGAGTCCCAGGCCGGTGACTTCGCGAACGACCTTGATCACGCCGATCTTGTTGGCGCCGGCTTCGTTCAGGACCACGTCGAACTCGGTCTTCTCTTCTTCGGCGGGAGCAGCGGCTCCGGCAGGAGCGGCAGCCATCACGACGCCGCCAGCGGCAGCTTCGAGACCGTGGACTTCCTTGAGGTACTCGGAGAGCTGACGGGCCTGGACCAGGGAGAGGGCGACGATCTTGTCGCCGAGATCCTTGATTTCAGCGGCGAATTCCTTGACATCAGACATTGTTTATTTCCTCGTTAGTGGGTTTGATGGGTGGTAAACTGGTGGTCTCAGGCGTTCTCTTCGAGGCGCTTGACAAGCGCTTCGATCTGACCGGCGACCTTCGAACCCGGTCCCTTGATGAGACCGATGAGCGTGGAAGCCGGAGAGAGAAACAACTGAATGACCTGGGCCTGCAGTTCGCGCTTGCCGGGCATCTTGGCGATGTCGGAAATCGCAGCGGCGGGAAAGACGTCCCCGTCGATAAAGCTCGCCTTCGAATTCAGAAGTTCCTTGTGGGTCTTCTGGAATTC
The DNA here is from genome assembly GCA_036771135.1 of Fibrobacterota bacterium. Lineage (GTDB taxonomy): Bacteria > Fibrobacterota > Fibrobacteria > UBA5070 > UBA5070 > JBDKGV01. Next base: position 14,303 of record DAIPHW010000009.1, read on the forward strand.
GACGATCAGGCGCGCCGGAGCGATCGGGTCGTCTTTGGTGCCGACCAGAATCGCCGTGGGCTTTTCCAGCAGACCATCCAAGGCCGTGATGCCAGCCTTGTCGAGCGAACGCTTGATGAGAGTGTTCTTGGCGACGCGATAGAAGATGCCCTTAGTGCGCAGATCCTTGCGCAGCAGGGTATCGTCGGCAACCTTGATCTTGGCGAAATCGACCAGGAAGATCGATCCGGCATCGGCCAGGGCTTCGTCCAGTTCCGCGACGGTATTTTGCTTGATCTCTTTGCTGATCATTGTTCTACCTCCCTCAGATCCTGGCGACACCCAAGTCAATGGCAAGACCCGGGCTCATGGTGGAGGAGATGGTGATGCTGTTGACGTAGGTGCCCTTGGAGGTCTGCGGCTTAGCGCGAACCACCGAGCGCAGCAGCGCCATGGCGTTCTCTTCCAGTTTCTCGACTGGGAAGGAGAGCTTGCCGAAGCGCGCCGAGACGTTGGCACCCTTGTCCACGCGGTAGGCGATCTTACCAGCCTTGAGCTCCTTGACGATCTCGGCGACGTTGAGGCCGACGGTACCGTTCTTGGGAGAGGGCATGAGTCCGCGAGGACCGAGCAGGCGAGCCAGCTTGCCAACCGTGGTCATCATGTCGGGGGTGGCAACCACCACGTCGAATTCAAACCAGCCGCCCTGGATCTTGGCGGTCAGCTCGTCGGATCCGACATAGTCAGCTCCGGCGGCCTCGGCCTCAGCGACCTTCTCACCCTTGGTGAACACCAGGACGCGAACCGTCTTGCCCGTGCCGTGAGGCAGAACGACAGTACCGCGAACCACTTGTTCGGAGTGCTTGGGATCGACGCCCAGGTTCATGGAAAGCTCGACGGTCTCGTCGAACTTAGAGACTTTGTTGGCCTGCAGGAAGGCAATCGCCTCGGGCAGTGTCCAGCTGGTGCGGCCGGCGAGCTTGTCGGCGGCGGCGCGATATTTCTTGCCGTGCTTCATGCTTTACCCTTCCACCGTGAGGCCCATGCTGACCGCCGTGCCCTTGACCTGTGCGATCGCGGACTCTGCGGAAAGGCAGTTCAGGTCGGGCATCTTGATCTTAGCGATCTCCTGCACCTGCGCCAGAGTCACCGTGCCGACCTTCTTGCGGTTGGGCTCGCCCGAACCGGATTCGATGCCAGCGGCCTTCTTGAGAAGCACTGGCACCGGAGGCGTCTTGGTGATGAAGGTGAACGAACGGTCAGCATAGACCGTGATCACCACGGGGATGATCATCCCCTTCTGGTCCTGCGTACGGGCGTTGAACGCCTTGCAGAATTCCATGATGTTTACGCCCTTTTGTCCAAGGGCGGGACCCACTGGTGGGGACGGATTCGCCGCTCCCGCAGGGATCTGCAATTTGATATAGCCGGTGATCTTCTTGGCCAAAGCCTGCCTCCCGGATGTCTCCCCCACCCGGCATTAGGCAGAGAAGGTCGCTGTCGCGACTGTGTGATATGAAAAGGAGTGGGAAATTTAGATGGCTAACAGAAAACGTCAAGGGTTGTGCCAAAGCTATTTCTGAAAAAAGCTGTGGCCTTTCCCTCCCGATGCCCTCTGAAAGTCAGACTTCCTCTTCCAGACGAAGCAATTCTTCGATGCCCTGACGACGGCGGATGGGGCGGAGCGAACCGCCTTCTAGCAGCACTTCGGGGGCATAAGGGCGCGAATTGTAGTTGGACGACATGGAGGCCCCGTAGGCGCCGGTGTCGTGAAACACCAGATAGTCCCCCACGGAGGGCTCGGGAAGCTCGCGGGTGGTCACCACACCGCCTTCTTCCTGGGTGAAGACATCCCCCGACTCGCACAACGGCCCCGCTACCACGAAGGGCTTGACAGAATCTGTCTTTTCAAAGCCGTCGGCGCCAAGCACTGAGATTTCGTGCCAGGAACCGTACATGGAGGGCCGGATAAGGTCGTTGAAGCCCATGTCCACCAGCGCGAAGGCGTTGCCTGCCTGATGCTTTACCACGCGCACCTCGGCCACCATCTTGCCGGACTCGGCCACCAGGTAGCGGCCCGGTTCGATCTCGAGATGGACCTTGTGTCCCGCAATGGCCTCTATGCGCCTGCGGGCGGCGTCCCAGAGACGGAAGTACTCGGAGATATCAACGCAAGCGTCGCCCTCCTGGTAGGGGATGGGAAGGCCGCCACCGGCAGAGATGGCGCGGATGGGGCGCCCGGCCTTGGTCGCAATGGCCACCATGGCCTCGCAGACCTGGGAGAGATGCTCGAAATCTGCTCCCGAACCGATGTGCATGTGGAGCCCGACCAGGTCGAGCCCGTGACGATCAATAGCGGCCAGGGCCGCAGGGAGCTCCTCGTGCCAGATGCCATGCTTGGAGAGGTCGCCTCCGGTGTTGGTCTTGCGGCTGTGACCGTGACCGAAACCGGGATTGATGCGCAACCACACGCGGTGGCCCGGGTGGCGCGCACCCAACTGCTCCAGCATATCGATGCTGCCGGCGTTGACTTGGATGTCGAGCTCCACCACGCGATCAAGGGTGGCGCGATCGAAGAGGTCAGCCGTGTAGATAAGCTCAGGGGAATCGCCTTGGGTGCTAAAGCCGGCGCGCAGAGCGCGCTCGATCTCGCCGCCCGAGACGGCGTCCACCTTCACCCCTGCGGCCCGCATGAGGCGCAGAATGTGGAGATTGGAGCAGGCCTTCTGGGCAAAGCGCACGGTGTCGAAGCTCTTCAGCGAGGCGATGCGCGCGCGAATCACCTCGGCGTCGTAGACGTGCACCGGAGAGCCAAATTGGCGGACAGCTTCGAAAAGACGCGCAGCGTCGATGGGCTTTCCCATCTTAGCGCCCCGAGCGCATCAGCGACTTCACGCTGATGGCAAGCTTCGTATTGTTCTGCTTCGTCTCTTTCTTGCTGCCGAACTTGGCCATCAGGTTCTCCAGCGTCGGCGCCGGCCCCTTGGGCTGGGGCGCACGGTGCGGCTGGTTGCCGCCGCCCTGCTGGAAGCGCGCGTCGTCGCGTCCACCGCCCTGCTGGGGACGTCCGCGGTCGCGGTCGACCGGACGGCCACCCTCTCCGCGATCCCCGCGAGGACGGTCGCCATCGCGACGAGGACGGCGTTCGCCGGACTCCTCGGAACGGGGAGCGCGAGGACCGCGCTCACGGGGGGCCTGGACGGCGTCCTCGCTCTTCATGGAGAGGGCGATGCGCTTCTGCTCGGTGTCGGCCTCCAGCACGCGCACCTTCACCACCTGGCCCACCGCCAGGACTTCCTTGGCGTCCTTGACGAAGTGGTCGGAGATCTGGGAGATGTGCACCAGGCCGTCCTGGTGGACGCCGATGTCGACGAAGGCGCCGAAGTTCGCGACGTTGGTGACCACGCCCTCCAGCCACTGCCCCACCTTGAGGTCGGCGATCTTGTTGACGCCTTCTTCAAAGGAGGCGTACTTGAACTCGGCGCGCGGGTCGCGGCTGGGCTTTTCCAGTTCCAGCGCGATGTCGCGCAGGGTGGGAAGTCCGACCTCGTCGCTGACGTATTTTGTCAAATCAAGCTTGCCGATCAGCTCCTTGCTGCCGACAAGCGACGCCACGTCAACGCCCAGATCCTTGGCCATGGTCTCCACCAGGGCGTAGCGCTCGGGGTGGACGGCGGAGCGGTCCAGGGGATGCTCGGCGTCGGCGATGCGCAGGAAGCCTGCGGACTGCTCGAAGGTCTTGGGGCCAAAGCCCGTGATCTTGGAAAGCTCGGCGCGGCTCTTGAAGGCGCCGTTCTGGTCGCGGTGGGCCACGATGGACTTGGCCACGTTCTTGGTGATGCCAGACACGTAGGAGAGCAGCGCCTCGGAGGCCTGGTTCAGGTTGACGCCGACCTGGTTCACGCTCGATTCGACGACTTCCTCCAGCTGCTTCTTGAGGTCGTTCTGGTTGACGTCGTGCTGGTACTGGCCGACGCCGATGGACTTCGGGTCGATCTTGACGAGCTCGGCCAGCGGATCCTGCAGGCGGCGAGCGATGGAGATGGCGCCGCGAATGGTGACGTCGAGCTCAGGGAACTCCTTGACGGCCAGGGGGGACGCCGAATACACCGAGGCGCCGGCCTCGGAGACGATCACCACGTGAGGACGCTCGACACCTTCTTGCTCGGGGATCTGCTTGATGACCCCGCGCAGGAAGGCTTCCATCTCGCGACCGCCGGTACCGTTGCCGATGGCCACCAGGGTGGGCTTGTGGCGCTGGACCAGCGCCAGGAACACCATGGCGGCCTCGTCGAACTTGTTGGCCGGCTGCAGGGCGTAGACGGTGGCGTGCTCCAGGAACTTGCCGGTCTCGTCCACCACGGCCAATTTCTGTCCGGTGCGGAAGCCCGGGTCGACGCCGATCACGGTGCGGGCGCCAGCGGGAGGAGCCAAGAGCAGGTCGTGCAGGTTCTTGCAGAAGACCTTGTAGGCCTCGGTCTCGGCGCGCTCCTTCAAGAGCAACCGCACGTCGGTCTCGATGGAGGGGGCCAAAAGACGCTCGTAGGCGTCGCGGGCAGTGGCGGAGAGCGTCATGCCGATGGGCGTGGAGGGATGGGTGACGAGCTTTGGCACCAGGAAGGACACGGCGCCCTCGACATCCACCTCGAGGTTGGAGCGAAGGACGTCTTCCTTCTCGCCGCGGCGGATGGCGAGGATTCGGTGCGAAGGGAGCGACTCCACCTTCTCGCGGAACTCGTAGTACATCTCGAATTTGGAGCGCTTGCCGATCCACTCCTTGCGGGCCTCGCAGGAGAGCACGCCCTCCTTCTCGGCGCGGGCGCGCAGGTTCTGGCGCACGTCGGGATCGTCGGCGAGCTCTTCGGCCAGGATGTCGCAGGCCATGCGGACGGCCGAGGCGGCGTCGGGAACGCCCTTCTCTTCGCTGACAAATTCTGTCGCCAGCTCCTCGGGCGAGAGCTGGCCCTCGTTCTGGCGCTCCTGCAGGGTGCGGGCCAGAGGCTCGAGCCCAGCTTCGCGGGCCACCGTGGCGCGAGTGCGGCGCTTGGGCTTGTAGGGGAGGTAGAGGTCTTCCAGTTCGGTCTTGGAGAGAGTGCCCGCGATGCGCGTGCGCAGCTCAGGAGTGAGCTTACCCTGTTCCTCGATCGACTTCAGCACGGCGGCGCGCCGCTCGTCCAGCTCCTTGAGATAGCCGTAGCGATGGTCCAGCTCACGCAGGACGGTCTCGTCCAGTTCCCCGGTGCGCTCCTTGCGGTAGCGCGCGATGAAGGGGATGGTCGCGCCCTGGTCAATGAGTTCCAACGTGCTCGCCACCTGGGCGGGTCGGAGGTTGAGTTCCTTCGATATGATGCTTGCGTAGTCCATGGTCACTCCAGAAATGAGCGGGGAAAGATACTCCCCCGCCGCGAATTCGCGGCCATCTCATGATTTGATTTACGCGTTTCAACCCAGCCGGAGCCCACCTCACCCCGGCCACCTGCGGTGTCCACCCCTCTCCAACTGCGTGGCGAGGGGTGAGCACAACAGGAAGCAGCATGACACCCAATGCTTTCCTACCTGAGGCGCGCAAGGTCACTTTGCCGAAAGCCTGCCGCGGAGTCGCGACCTAATCGGGGATCCAAGGGGTGGAACCCCTGGGAGCGGGTTCCAAGGGTGCGCGGCAGCACCCTTGGCCGGGTGCAGGGCGGAGCGCCTGCAAAATCAGACATCAAACCAAGAAGCAGCACCAGACAGAATTTGGCACCCCACGCGCCAGGGATGCCGGCCGCGAGGCCCGGGACACCCGCCACCGGCGTAGGGATCGGGCATGCCCGATCCAATATCGGCGGGCGGGGGCCCGGCAGGCAGCCCGGTGCCCCGTTACGGGGCAGGCGCCCTAGCGCACGTGCGAAAGGGCGTGCTGGTAGACCTTCTCGTACTCGGGAACGGCGCGCTCCCAGGAGAAGACCGGCTCCATGGCCCGCTTCTGCATAGTCTCGAAGTGACTGCGGCGGTCGAAGTAGGTGCTGACGGCCCAACCCAGGGTGTAGTAGAGAGATTCGGCGCGGTAGTCGTCGAAGAGGAAGCCGGTGCCGCCGCCATCCCACTCCTGGTAGTTCCAGACGGTGTCGGTCAGGCCGCCGGTGCGGCGCGCCACCGGAAGCGCTCCGTAGCGCATGGCGTAGAGCTGCGAAAGGCCACAGGGCTCGTAGCCCGAGGGCATCAAGTAAAGGTCGCTGCCGGCGTAGATCTGGTGGGCCAAGTCTTCATCATAGCCGATCCAGTTGGCGATTTGCCCGGGGTAACGGGCCTGCAGGTCAGCCAGATACTCGTGGAAGCGGGGATCACCGGAGCCCAGGAACACCGCCTGGATGTGCATTTCCTTCAGGGCCCGCTCCAGACTGCCCTGGATGAGGTCGAGTCCCTTGCCGGAGGCGAAGCGGCTCACGAAGCCGATCAGGCAGCGGTTGGGATCTTGCCAGAGCCCCATGCGGCTCTGCAGCGCGGCCTTGCAGAAGGCCTTGCGCGAAAGGTCCTTGGAATCGTAGCAGGCGGCGATGCGGCGGTCGGTCGACGGGTCGTAGTCGCGGTAGTCGATGCCGTTGAGGATGCCGAAAAGGTCATTGCCGCGGGCGTTCAAATAAGGCGCCAAGCCCTTGCCGCCCTCGGGGGTGCGGATCTCCCAGGAATGGGTGGGCGAGACGGTGGTGATGGCGTCGGCAAAATGGATGCCGGCCTTCAGGAAGTTGACGCCGCCGTAGTCCTCGAACTTGTCGGCGGTGTAGTGCTCGGGACCGATGCCCATGAAGTCGAGCACGCCCTTGTCGCCGGTGCCCTGGTAGCCGATGTTGTGGATGGTGAGCACCATGGCGGTGCGCTCCAGCGGCGAGTACCAAGCGTCCCAGGTCTTGCGGAAAACCACCGCCGGAGCGGTGGGCCAGTCGTGGGCGTGGATCACGTCGGGAATCCAGCCGGTGTCCTTGCAGAACTGCAAAGCCGCCTTGGAGAGGAAGGCAAAGCGCCCCAGATTGTCGTTGTAGGGGCGACCCTCGCCGTCGTAGACGCCTTCGCGCCCGAACATCTCGGCGTGCTCCACGAACCAGGCCTCGACGCCGTCGCCGTGGTCGCAGCCGGCGCGTCCGCACCAGATCTCGCCGGTGCCCATGTGGACGCAGTGCGGACCCTGCGCCTCGATCCCGAAGCGCCCGCGATCGATCTGCCGGTAGAGCGGCAGACAGATCTTGACTTCGTGACCGGCGCGCGACAGCGCCTTGGGCAGCGTGCCGACCACGCCCCCGAGTCCTCCGCAGCTGGCGTAGGGAGAGCATTCCGACGAGACGAAAAGGATCTTCATGATGGTCCCAAAATGTATTCCGCGGCCACCGGCCGCGGAAGAAACAGCCTAGCGGCGCATGAAGGAGGGAATGGCCGACTCGTCGAAATCGTCGAGCTGGTCGGGAGGCAGAGCCAGGAAACCGCCGGTGTTGCGACCAGAGCGGATCTGGGGGCGCGAGGCCGGAATAGTGATCGGGTTCTGGAGCGCCGGGCGGGAAATGCTCGAGGGCTCGCGCACCGGAGAAGGCATGGCGGTAGGAGCCGCGGCTGCGCCCAGGGCGGTGGGAGCGTTCAAGCGGACGCCGGAGCCATCGCGAGTCTGGGTCGGCACCTGGCGGCCGGTGTTCTGCCCGAAGAGCGGCTGCTGGGAGTGCGGCTGGGAAGCGCGCGCGTTGATGGCGGCCATGGCCGGGGTGGCGCTGTCGTGAGCGGTCTGGAAGCCCGTGGCGATCAGGGTGACGCGGAACTCCTCGCCAGAGGCGGGATCTTCGGTCATGCCCCAGATGGTGCGCTCGTCGGCGTCCTCGCCCAAAGCTTCGCGGAAGTAGCTCATGACTTCCTCGGCCTCCATGATGCCGAGATCGGCGCCGGTGAAGTTCACCAGCATGCCGGTGGCACCGGTGATGTCGAGGGTTTCGAGGAGCGGGCTGTGGAGCGCGACCTCGGCGGCCTTGAGAGCGCGGCCTTCGCCTTCGGCGGTGCCGGAACCCATGAGGGCCTCGCCCGAATCCTTCATGATGGAGCGCACGTCGGCGAAGTCGACGTTGACGAGGCCCGGCTTCAGGATCATGGTGGAGATGTCGCGGGTGGCATTGTAGAGCACTTCGTCGGCCTTGCGGAAAGCCTCCACGATGGTGGTCTTGCGATCGGCCACGGCGAGGAGCTTCTGGTTGGGGATGACGATCATGGTGTCGACCACCTGGCGCAGGTCGTCAAGACCCTTGGCGGCGATGCGCATGCGCTGGGGGCCTTCGAAGGCGAAGGGCTTGGTGACCACAGCGACGGTCAGGATGCCCTTTTCGCGAGCGATCTCGGCCACCACGGGAGCGGCTCCAGTGCCGGTGCCGCCGCCCATTCCGGCGGTGATGAAGACCATGTCGGCGCCTTCCAGGCGGGAAGCCACTTCTTCGCGGCTTTCTTCCATGGCGCTGCGCCCGACTTCGGGATTCATGCCGGCGCCAAGCCCCTTGGTGGAGGCGGTGCCGATCTGGATCTTGATGCCGGCGAGGTTGCGCTCGAGCACCTGCAGGTCGGTATTGATGGAGATGAACTCCACCCCTTCGAGGCCCGCCTCGATCATGCGATTGATGGCGTTGCCGCCGGCGCCGCCGACGCCGATCACTTTAATGCGGGCATTTTCCTGGGGTACATCGAAGCTGAAGCTTGGCATGTTTCTCTCTCCTGATTGCGCGATGGGTTGGATGTGCTTGTCGAGGTCTAGAAGTATTTGAGGACCCATGATTTCATGCGGTCCACGATGTCTTTGAGGCGGTCGCCGCCGGGAGCCGGAAGCGCCGTGCCGCCGCCGTTGGCAAGCCCGTAGAGGGCGAGGCCCACGCCGGTGGCGTGCTTGGGTGAATTGGCGGAATCGACCAGCCCGCCGAAGCCCTGAGGAGCTCCCAGGCGGACGGGAAGTCCGATGATCTGCGAGGCAAGTTCGGCCGAGCCGGGCAGGAGCGATCCGCCGCCGGTGAGCACCACGCCCGCCGAAAGCCGCTCCAACAGCCCAAGTCCGCGAAGTTCGGCTTGCACTTGGTAGAAGATTTCGGTCATGCGCGGCTCCACGATGGAGGCCAGTTCCTGGCGCGAAATCTCGCGGTTATCGTAGCCGCCCACACCCTGGAGTACGAAAACGTCCTCAGGGGGCACCAGCGCCATCATGGCGCAGCCGTGCTTCTTCTTGATCTCCTCGGCGCGCGTCTTCACGGTGCGCAAGCCGATGGCGATGTCGGAGGTAACGAGATCACCAGCAATGGGAATGCTAGAGGTGTGGCAGATGCTCGCGTGGTAGAAGACGGCGAGATCAGTGGTGCCGCCGCCGATGTCCACCATGGCTACGCCCAGTTCCTTTTCCTCTTCTTCAAGGACAGCCATGGAGGAGGCCAGCGGCTCCAGTACGGTGGCGGCGATGCGCAGACCGGCGCCCTCGACGGCCCGCACCAGGCTCTGAACGTGCCGCACGTCGCCGGAGACGATGTGAATCTCGCCTTCCAGGCGCACGCCGGTCATGCCGACGGGATCGGGAATGCCCGACTGGTCATCGACCATGTAGGAGCGCGGCACCACGTGCAGGATCTCGCGACCTTGGGCGAGCGGAATGGCGCGAGCGGCCTCGACCACGCGATCGACGTCCTCCTGGGCGATCACCCCGCCCTTCCTGGAGATGGCGATGACGCCGCGGCTGTTCTTGGACTGGATGTGCGAGCCGGCGATGCCGACGAACACTTCCTGGACGTCCACGCCGCTCATCAGCTCGGCTTCCTCAACAGCCTTGCGAACCGACTCGCAGGTTTTGTCGATGTTGAGCACCACGCCCTTGCGCAGGCCGGCCGAAGGCGTCACGCCCACGCCGATGACGTTGAGGGATCCCGCTTCGGAGATCTCCCCGATGATGACGCCCACCTTGGTGGTACCGATGTCGAGTCCGACGATGATCTGCGATGACTGTGTCATGAACCTGTCCTTCCGGTGGGCACCAGAACGGCGTATGGAGCGTGGCGAAGATCCATGGAAGCGAGGCGAGTGGCCGTCTCGCCGAGCTGCGCATAGAGCCAAGTGGCGCGCCGCAGCGCCTGCCCGGGCTCGTCAAGGGGCAACAGGAGCTCCGTCGGCAGTCCCGCGACGCTGGCCAGCATGCCGTCGGGAACGGGGCGCAAGGAGCGCAAAGATTTCCAAAGGGCGGGATTCTGGCGATGCAGGCTGTCGAGCCCCGTCAGCAGCCGCGACAGATCCTGTCCGGAAATGGCTCCCGACTCCAGGAGCGGAAGCGCCTGTCCCGAGGCGACCGGCCCCAGGCAGCGACCACTGGTGCCGAAGGCGCGACCGCGAGCATCACGCACCTGAGGAACATCCTCGGTGACCGTAAGCACGACGCCGTGCGGCCAAGCCCGGCGGACCGAGGCTGAAAGGACGCGCGGATCGGCCATCAGCCGGGCTTCCACATCGGAGATGCGCAGCGAAGTGAGGTCAGTGCCCTGCCAGAGATTGGCACGGCGAGCGAGCTCCTCGGGACTCGTGAGGCTGCAGCCGGAGCAGCGCACGCTGCGCAGGGCGATCCAGCCCTTGGCCGCGGCCTGGCGATGCAGGAAGAAGACGCCCACTCCCAAGAGCATCAGGAGGACCAACACAGCGCCCCAGGTGCGCGTCAGACGCGTCAGCAGACCGCCGGTGCGGTGCAGGTTCTCGCGACGCTGCTCGCGGCGCAAGCCCGCCTGCTTGCGGGCGTTCACGCCCTGGCGGCGCACTGGCTCGCGCACCGCGGTGCGCGAGATGCTGGTCACCGAGGGCTTCAAACGCGTGCCTCCAAGGAAGCCAGGAAACGGCTTCCCCAAGTTCCGACGCTGCCAGCACCGGCAAAGAGAATCACTTCGTTGCCCTTGAGATCCTGCCCGATGCGGGCAAGGGCATCGGCCTCGTCCTCGGCAAGCTCCAGGGCAGCGCCCTTGGGGGCTTTCTGCAGGATGATCGAGGCGGGAGCGCCCATCTCAGGCGTCTCGCGAGCGGGATACACCGGGGCCACCACGGCGACGTCGGCGCGAGCCAGCACCTCGGCAAAGCCGGCGGCGAAGTCGCGAGTGCGCGAATAGAGATGGGGCTGGAACAGCACCCGCAGCGGACGGCTCCCGGCCGTCTCGCGCAGCGCCTGCAAGGTTGCGGCAAGCTCGGTCGGATGGTGGGCGTAGTCGTCGTAGACGCTGACGCCGCGCGACTCTCCCAAGAGCTGCAGACGACGCTGCACGCCCTGGAAATGCCGCAGTGCAAGCGAGGCGACCAAAGGGTCCACGCCTTCGCGGTGCGAAAGGGCGATGGCCCCCAGGGCATTCCTGCGGTTGTGGAGGCCGGGCAGCTGCAGCTTGAACTGGCAGAGCGGAGCCCCGTCGAAGAGCACCTGGACGTTGCCGTCGGGAGTGTCGATGCCGCGGTAGCGGCAACCTTCGCTGAAGCCGTAGGTGAAGACCTCGCGGGGGCAGCCCTCGGCCACGGCGCGGGCACCCTCGTCGTCGCCGCAAACCACCGCATAGCCGTGGAAGGGAAGTTTTGCCAAAAACTGACGAAACGTGTCGCGGATATCTTCCACGTCGCGATAACAGTCGAGATGGTCGGCTTCCACGTTGGTCACCAGGGCGGCGTCCGGGAAGAAGGCCAAGAAGGAGCGATCGAACTCGTCGGACTCGATTACGAGCGGCCCCTCGGCTTCCCACTCGGGGGAGTCCTCCAGGGCAGCAGGCACGCCACCGGGCAGCACCGAGGGCGAGAGGCCGGCGGCACGCAGGATGCGACCAAGCATCAGCGTGGTGGTGGTCTTGCCGTGGGTTCCGCAGACGCAAAGGGCATGACCCGAGCGAGTCACCTCGCCCAGAGCTTCGGCGCGGCGCACCACGGGAATGCCGCGGCGATGAGCCTCGGCCACTTCGGGATTATCCGGACCAACAGCGCTGGAACGGATCAGGAGTTGAGCTTCGCCGACATTTTCAGCGGCCTGGCTCTGTTGCACCTCCACGCCCAGCGAGCGCAGCCATTCGAGATTCGCCGAAGCCGAGCGGTCGCTGCCGCTGACGGCAAAGCCGCGGGCGGCAAACCAAGCGGCTAGCGGTGCCATCCCGGCCCCTCCGACACCCACAAAATGCAGTCTCTGAAAACGATGACGCGGAATCATGCGGCTCCTCCCAGATCCTTGGCGATTCGCGACGCGATGCGGGAGGCGGCGTCGGGACGCGAAAACTGTTTCATGGCGCGGGCGGCATCGGCGCGGCGCGTCCACAGCGCTTCGAGCGAGCGCTCCAGCAAACCTGCCTTGTAGGCACGCTCGGTGAGCACGAAGCCGGCTCCGGCTTCCTCTAGCTCGCGGGCGTTGGTCTCCTGGTGGTTGTCAGTAGCGAAGGGAAACGGCACGAAGACGGCCGGCACCCCGTGCAAGGCGATCTCGGCCACGGCACCGGCACCCGAGCGCGACACGCACAGGTCAGCGGCGCCGAGCACCCCGTAGACATCGTTTACAAAGGCCTCGACGCGCACGCCCTCTACACCCGCCACCGAAGCGCGGCGGTGCTCGAACTCGCGCTCGCCGGTCTGCCACAGGATGGTCCAGCCACCCTCGTGCAAGGCGCGCGCTTCCTTGGAAAGCATCTCGTTGACGCCGCGAGCGCCTTGGCTGCCCCCCAGCACCAACAGGAAGCGCTCTTCTTCGGAAAGTCCCAGGGCGGCGCGCAGCTCCTGTCGGGTGCGTCCGTCCAGAGGACGCACAGGATTTCCCGTGACTTCGGTACGCTCGGCGGGAAAGCCCGCGCCGGCGGCCGGGGAACCGGCGAAGACGCGGCGGGCGCGGTTGCCGAGCAGGCGGTTGGCCAGGCCCGCATGGGCATTGGGCTCCAGAAGCCAAAGGGGAAGGCCAGCAAGCGAGGCGGCAAGGCCAGTGGGAAGCGACACGTAGCCGCCAGTGGCAAAGACGCAGGAGACGCCTTCGCGGCGCAGAAGCTTGCGGGCGGTTCCGAGAGACCGCAGCAGGTGGACCGGAACGGCCAAGTTACGCCATTTGCCCGAACGTTGGAAGGGCACTGCGGGAATGGCCACGAAGGGAACGCCATCGCGTTCGGCCAAGCGCTGCTCCAAGGAGTCGCGCCGTCCGAACAGCACCGTCTCAAAACCGTATTCCTGTGACAGAATCCGTCCCACCGCAAGGGCCGGAAAGACGTGGCCGCCAGTGCCACCACAAGCCAGGGCGATCTTCAACGCCATGCCATCTTCCTTCCCGTGAAGTCGCGCAAGGGCGCCGGTTCGAGGTTTGGAACGCTCTCGGTGCGGAAGCACGAGACGTTGAGGATGATCCCGACCAAAAGGAACGAGAGGGCGAGCGAGCTGCCGCCGTAGCTGATGAAGGGAAGCGTCTGCCCGGTAGTGGGCATGGTGCGGGTGCAGACCAGCACGTGGATGAGCACGTTCAGGAAGAGCGCCATGGTGGAGCCGGCGGCCAGGAACCGTCCTTCAAGATCGGGAGCGTGCAGGGCAGCGCGCAGGCCGCGCCAGACTACCAGCGCAAAGAGGCCTAGGACAAAAAGTGTCCCGACAAGGCCCAGCTCCTCGCCCAGGATGGCGAAGACCATGTCGGTGTAGGGCTCGGGCAGGTAGAGCATCTTGGAGACGCCACGGCCAAGGCCGGTCCCGAAGACACCGCCGTTGCCCAGCGCGATCAGGGCCTGCACGCCCTGGTAGGCGGCCTTGGTGGTGCCCGTCTCGTCGGTGAGAAAAGCGGTGAGGCGCGCCATGCGGTAGGGGGCCAGCGTGAAAACAAGGCCCATGCCAGCTACGCCAGGAGTGGCCATCAGCAATAGGTGCGAAAAACGCAGGCCTCCCAGAAAAAGCATCGAAACGCCCAGGAGGATGATCATCGAGGCCATCGAGAAGTTTGGCTGAATGGCAATGAGACCGGCCGGAATGAGGATGCGAACCAGGGCTGGAGCGACATCGTCGCGGAAGTTTTCCAGACGGCCCGCGCGCTCCACCAGGAAAGAGGTGAGCGAAAGGATCAGCGCAAGCTTCACGAGTTCGGCCGGCTGCAGCGAGACGTCGGCGATCTTGACCCAGCGAGCGGCGCCCTTCACGGCACGCCCCAAAAGCGCAAGTCCCAGAAGCAGCGGCACCAGCGCCATGAGCAGCGGGCGCCCGAGCTTCACGAGGCGGTGATAGGGAAAGAGGTAGGCCGCGAAGAAGGCGATGCCGCCAAGCCCTAAGCGCGCCAGGTGCTTGACGAGGATGTGCGCCTCGCCGTGGTGCAGCACCGCCACAGAATTGGCACTGGCCGAGTAGACCATGGCAACACCAATGGCTGAGAGAGCGAGTACCGCTCCCAACAGGATCCAATCGGGGTTGCCGCGTTCTGCCGGTCGAATCATCGAGCGATCTCCTGGGAGAGAATCTCCGCGAGATTTTCGGTCGTGCGGCTTCCCGGCGAGACTAGGAGCGTGCCGCCAGCACTGGTGCGGTCGAGTCCCAGGCGGATCGCGTCACGTGCGTTCTTGGCGGTCTGGGCCTGCAGCACTGTCTCCCACATGCGACGCACCGCAAGCGGCGTCTCGGGCAAGAGCAGGATACGGTTAGAGTGGGTCAGCACCGTCTCGGGATCGAAGTCGGGATCGAAGTCGGGGCCTCCAGCGATCAAGGTCACCTTGCGGTTGAAGCAGCGCAGGGCGCGTAGCATCTCGTACTCGTCTTGACAGGAACTGTCATCCCAAGCGCGCACGCCCAGGCGTTCGCCGCGAGAGCGCAGCCGGGAAAACTCCTTGCGCCACGAAAGCAAACCGGTGCGAATGCCCGTCGGCTCGACGCCCAGGGCCTGGGCCGTGGCCACCGCCGCCAGCACGATATCGACCATGCCATCGGGAATGCCGAGCTCGCGCAGCGGCGAAAGTACGAATGCGCGCCCAGCCTGGACCACCACCATGAGTCCGTGGCGCAGCGAGGCCCCGCGCCACACGATGGTCTCGGGGGAGAATTGCCACTCGTCGGGATTGGGGACGCAGTCCTCCTCCTCGCGGCAGAGTCGCACTCGCTTGCCCTGATGGGTTGGCAGGCCATCGCCTTCGAGGTCGATGGCGAGGTCGCACGAGGATCCGTCGGTCACGAAGCGGATGCCCTGGCGTCCGTTCTCGCGCAGGATGGTCTCCAGGATTTCCTGCAACCACTGGGAATTGCGGCCCAGGGGGATGCCAACGCTGGCTGTCCCGGTAAGGTTTGCGGTCTTCACAGCACCTCCTCCACGCGTTCGCGCAGGGCTCGCACC
This sequence comes from Fibrobacterota bacterium, assembly GCA_036771135.1. Taxonomy (GTDB): domain Bacteria; phylum Fibrobacterota; class Fibrobacteria; order UBA5070; family UBA5070; genus JBDKGV01. The sequence continues at coordinate 29,592 of DAIPHW010000009.1, forward strand.
AACGTCTCAAAGCGCATGCTGTGGGAGGCCTTGATCAGCACCCGGTCGCCGTCCTCGACGGTCTCCATGAGATCGGCCGCGAGATCTTCGAGCTTTGCGTGATGGCGGATCCGGCGCGCCGGCATGCCAGCCTTGCGAGCACCGGCGGCGAGATTCGCGCCCAGGCTTCCGGTGCACAATAGGAGGTCAACATCCATCTCAGAGAGGAAGGCTCCGCAGGCGCGATGAAGCTCCGGGGCCGAATCGCCCAGCTCCAGCATATCTCCCAGCACCGCGATGCGGCGGCCCGGACAGCGCATCTGCGAGAGGATCTCCAGGGCGGCCTTGAGGCTTGCGGGATTGGCGTTGTAGCAGTCGTCCAGCACCTTGACGCCACCGGCCTCGATCACGTTCATGCGACCGGGAACGGCGCGGAACTCGGAAAGCGCCCGGCTCATCAGCCCTTTGGGGATGCGGTGCAGCATTCCTACCGAAATCGCCGCCAGGGCGTTGTAGACGTTGTGGGCGCCCGGAACCGAGAGCTGAAAGCGGGTACGGCCAATGCGGAAGGAAGCGCAACCCTCGTCGTCGAAGGCGAGATCAGCAGGACGGACGGCACCGCGGCGGATTCCGTAGCCCAGCACCCGGTAGCGGCGGGTGGAGCGGACGTTCACCAGGTTCGGGTCGTCGGCGTTGACAAAAAGCGTCGAGCCAGCTTCGAGGCCAGCGGTGATCTGGAGTTCTTCTTTGCGCACCCCAGCGAGGTCGCCGAAGCGCTCCAAATGCTCGGGGCCGATGTTGGTGAGCACAGCGCAGCTCGGAGCGATGGCGCGAGAAAGCGGGGCAAGCTCCCCCGGATTGCTTGTCCCAGCCTCGATGACCGCGAAGTCGTGAATGGCGCCGATGCGCAGCAGCGTGGAGGGTACGCCGATATGGTTGTTGAGATTTCCCTGAGTGGCCAGCACTCGGCCGCGGCTTCCCAGCACAGCGGCGATCATCTCCTTGGTGGTGGTCTTGCCGTTGGCTCCAGCCACCGCCACGCGAGGAATGCGAAAACGCCGAGCGTAGCGGCCCGCGAGCTTGAGGATGGCCTCGTGGGTATCGCCCACGGGGATGTAGACGCGCCCCGGGCGCGCGTTGCGTTCATGCCAAGAATTGTCCACCACGGCGGCAATCCCCCCCTTCTCGAAGGCTGTTTCCACGTAGTCGTGGCCGTCGAAATTCTCTCCCTTGAGCACCCAGAAGACCTCACCCTTGCCGATGGTGCGGGTGTCGGTGCCGATGCGGACCTTGCGATCGGCGCGGAGCTTGCCGCCCACCGGCTCGGCCTCCAGCGCTTCCAGCATCTCCCCGATGCGCAGTTCCGGCTCCATCATGCTTCCTCCAGCGCGGCGCGCAGCACTTCGACGTCGTCGAAGTGGTGACGCTCGCTTCCGATGGTCTGAGTCTTCTCGTGCCCCTTGCCGGCCACCACCAGGAGATCCCCGGCTTGCAAGCCCTTGGCCCCGACACAAATGGCTTCGCGGCGCTCCACCACGCGTTCGCACGAGCCGGCTGGAGCTCCGGCGAGTACCTCGTCCACGATAGCGCCAGGATCTTCGCTGCGAGGATTGTCGCTGGTGGCAATGGCCCGGTCCGAAAGACGGGCGGCGATCTCCCCCATCAGGGGACGTTTGCCGCGGTCGCGATCACCTCCGCATCCGAAGACGCACACGAGCTTGCCCGGCACCAGCGGACGCAGGCCCGAAAGCAGCCGCTCCAGAGCGTCGGGAGTGTGAGCATAGTCGACGATGCCCGAAAGGCCGCGAGTACGCACCAGTTCGCAGCGGCCTGGCACGGTGACTTCGGCAGCAGCGCGGACGATAGCCTCAGCAGGAAGTCCCATGTGCAAGCAAGCAATGGCGGCCCCAGCCAGATTCTGGGCGTAGACCTTCCCGAGCAGCGGGCTCTTGAGCTCCAGCGAGCCGCCGCGTCCTTCCAGACGAAAGGCAAGGCCTTCCAAGGTCAGCGTGAGATCCGTGATGCGGTACTCGGCGTCGATCGACTCCATCGTAAAGCCGTGCACCCGCTCGCCCAACTGGCGGCGCAGCAGCAGCCCGTGAGGGTCGTCGAGGTTGACCACCGCCACCGCGTCGGGCTTCAAGTGGCGCGTGAACAGGAGGCTCTTGGCGGCGAAGTAGCTGCCAAAATCGCCGTGATAGTCCAGATGGTCGCGAGTGAGGTTGGTGAAGACGGCGGCATCGAAGCGCAGTCCCGCCACCCGCTCCTGATGGAGAGCGTGGGAGGAGACCTCCATGGCAAGAGCTTTCGCTCCAGCCGCCTGGGCAGCCTCGATCGAATCCCACAGATCAACCGCCGCCGGGGTGGTCATGGAAGCGTCGTCCTGATGGCCAGGCCAGCGGTTGACCACGGTAGAAAGCAGCGCCGGAGCCAGTCCCGCCTCACGGAACATGGCCTCGGCCAGGAAAGCGGTAGTGGTCTTGCCATTGGTACCGGTAACGGCAAAGCACTTGAGATTCTGATCAGGGCGACCGTGCAACTCGCGCAGCAGCTCGCCGGCGCAAGACGCTGCCGAAGCCGTCATCAGGCGGTGCGGAAGGTTGGCAGAGCGAAGGCTGTCGGTGATGACAGCCACGGCACCGGAAGCCAAGGCCTGGTCGGCAAAGAGGTTGCCATCCTGGTGACTGCCGCGCTGGGCGATGAACAGCGTGCCCGGCTTTACTTTGCGGGAATCGGTAGCCACAGCCGTCACCTCGACGTCGGGCACCTCGCCCAGCACACCGACGCCGCTGCGGAAAAGGAGATCGGAAAGCTTCATGCCGGCCCCTCCTCAAATTGAATCGGCGCAATGGGCTGCGTGGGAACGGTGTCCCGACGAACCGGCATCAGCGCCTGCTTCAGGTTCTCGATGTGCGAAAGCGCATCGCGGCCATAAGGCAGACCTGGATTCTGCAAGGCCGCGCGCATGATCTTGGCAAACACGGGCGCCGCCGCGGCGCCGCCCGTGTGACCGTTGACGGGCTGATCAAGCAACGCCAAGCAAACCAGAGGGTGCCGACCAGAGGGGATCATGCCCACGAAGGAGGCCATGAAGCGGTCGGAGTAGTAGCGGCCGTTGGCGACGTCCACCTTCTGGGAGGTGCCCGTCTTGCCGGCGACATCAATGTCGGCGATGGCCGCCAGGCGACCGGTGCCGTGGTCCACCACCCCGCGCAGAGCCTCCACCAGGAGCTGCGCCGTCTTCTCAGAGACCACGCGCCGGATCGGGCGTGAGGGCACGCGCCGCACCGTATCGCCATGGGCATCCAGGAAAGCCGTCACTAGGCGTGGGCGCATCAGCACGCCGCCGTTGGCGACGGCGCCGTAGGCCATGGCCACCTGCAGGGCGGTGGTCGTCACTTCCTGTCCCATGGCCACCGTCTGCAACGAGCGCTCCGACCACTGCGAAGGATTGCGCAGGGTGCCAGGCTCCTCGCCGGGGAGGTCGGCGCCGGTGGGCGTTCCGAAGCCGAAGGAACGCGCCATCAGGTAAAGATCTTTAGAGCCCACGCGCATGGCGGCCTTGGCAAAACAAACGTTGCTCGAGATGGCCAGGCCCTCGCGCAGGGTGACCGAGCCGTCGTGGCGGTGACTGTCGTGGATGACGTGCGTCCCCACCTGGATGGAACCGCTGGAGATGTCGAAGACGTCGTCGAGCTTTGCCTTGCCGTTTTCCAGAGCCGCCGCTAGGGTGACGATCTTGAAGGCCGACCCCGGCTCGTAAGGAGACTGCACGGCCGGAATCCCCGAACGCGTCACGCCTTCGCGGTTGAAGGAGGCCAGCGCCAGGATATCACCGGTGCGGGCGTCGATCACCACCGCCGTGCCGCCCTGGGCATTGGTGCGATCCACGCCTTCGCGCAGCGCCTCTTCGGACTGGTTCTGCAGGAACGGATCGATGGTGGTGAGAATGTCGAGACCCCGGTAGGAGGCGCCTTCCCGGGAGTCGAAGCCGGGATCTTCCTTGCCGTTGGCGGCGCGGCGCTCCATGCGCCAGCCAGGCAGGCCGTGCAGTTCCTTCTCGAAGAGGTATTCGAGTCCGCCCAT
>DAIPHW010000010.1:0-33474 GCA_036771135.1 Fibrobacterota bacterium
CCCTTGAATTCGTAGTTACCCTGGAAGTTCCAGTCAAGGTTGGGAACGATCTTCGTGATGCCAGTCAGGTCGACGCTCAGGAAGTCGTCGCGCGTACCAGTTACTACCGAAGCGGCGGGACCATAGTACGCCGAAAGGGTAGCACTCAGAGGATCTCCCAGATTAACACTGGCGCGGCCATAGGCCATAGGAAGGCCGTCATTGTCGGGAGTGCTCCAGACATCCCAACCGTTCACGGCACCGGCCGCGACGTTCAACTTGTCGCCGATCTTGGCGGTAAGGATGGCGCCGGTGTGAGCAACGCATTCCATCTGGCCGAATAGCAAACCGCGGGTCACGGTGGGATTGAGTCCTGAGTTCAGCACTTCAATGCCTTCGGAAGTGTAGAACTTACCGGCCTGCAAGCCGATAGGGGACTTTCCGAAAGGAATGGCGACGTAGGCCTGCTGCAGGTCGAGTCCCCACTTGTAGTCGGCTTCCTTGATTGCCCCGACGTTGGCGTAGGAGTTCTTGCCGGCATCAAGGTCGACAACGTAGGTTGCGCCCTTTGCGTCTCCACCAGCGATGTTCAGGTGGAAGGCGTCGAGCTGGAAAGCTGCATCCTTGCCGCCATAATAGTTGAAATTGTCGGTAGCATCAGCATAGCCACTAGCGGGAGAATTGAGATCCTTGTTCCAAGTGGTTGTGACGTATCCAGTGAATTTGGGACCATCGGCCATGGTGAGACTCGCCAGAGCCAGAGCCATGGCGCCGGCTTTTGCGTATCGATCGAGTTGCATCGTTCCTCCTATTATGGGTCCTAAGGACGCTCACGGCGCCGTTGTAGTTTTAATATACGAAGAGCGTGCCAACAATCAACAACGGACGAATTTGGTGGGAAGTTTGAAACGGTGTTTCAAAACGTGTTGCAAATGTGACAAATGTTGCCAAATGCGACATTGGATTTCATCTCCCATTGATCAAATTAGAACACGTGGTTGATTTCTACAGTCATGGCTTGATCGACCCTGTTTTTGTGACCGTCGGCTTGGAAGTCCTTCTCGGCCCCGATGTCGAGGCGGTATTCGACCCGCATCAGGGTGCTGGCGGCAAAGCGGAAACCAGGAGCCAAGCTGAGGCTGTTGATAGTGACGTCCTTGCCCTTCAGGTCCTTGTAGAAGAGCTCGTAGCGAAAGCCAAGTTGGGCGTTGTCCAGGTGCAGCAGTGGCTGAATTCCGGCTCCGTAGAGTTTGGTGTCGAGGTCGGGGGCACCGGCTCCTCGGAATTGGTAGTTCCCTTGGAAGTTCAGGTCCAGGATGGAGTTCAGACGGGAAATGCCGGTAAGATCGAGGCTTAGGAAGTCGTCGCGCGAACCGTTCAATGTGGCGGCAGAGCCGTAATAGCCCGATAGCGTGGCGCTTAGGGGATCTCCTGCGCTGGCATAGATGCGGGCGTAGGCCATAGGGTGACCGTCGACCGAGGATGTGGTCCAGTCGTTCCAGCCGTTCACGGCGCCAGCCGCGAGGTTCAGATGCTTGCCGAAATCGGCGGTCAAGATGGCACCGGTGTGGTTGATGCACTCCATCTGCCCAAAGAGCAAGCCGCGGGTGATGGTCGGGTTGAAGCCAGAGTTCTGGACTTCGATGCCTTCGGAGGTGTAGAACCGGCCGGCCTGAATGCCAAGCGGGGTCTTGCCGAAGGGCACGGCGACGTAGGCTTGCTGCAGGTCGATGGCATAGCCGGATCCCAGGCTGAGGGAGCCCGGGTTCTTGAGAGCATCGGTACCGGCGTCCACGTCGATCACGTAGTTGGCGCCACCGACATCGCTTCCGGTGAAGGTTGCGTGGGCCGCATTCAGCTGAAAAGACGCTTCCTTGCCCTCGTAGTAGTTGTAGTCGCTGGAGGTGCCGCTTGCCGGGTAGTTGAAGTCCTTGCTCCAGGTTCCTGTGACATATCCCGTTACCCGGGGAGCATCTGCGGCGGCAAGGCCCACCAGGGCCAAAATCGCGGCAGCGGCCTTCGCGTGTCGATCAATCATGCATCATTCCTCCAATTATGGTTCCTAGGAACGTAGGAATCCTTGCGGTAACGGGAAACATCCTTTGCACCGATGACGTCGGCAACGGCACATTGGTTTCCCAAAACCGCTGTATTTTGCCCTTCATGCCCATCTACGAATACTATTGCCGCGACTGCAATGCCGTGTACCAGTTCTTTTCCCGCACCACCTCTCCCAAGGCCGATCCCATCTGTCCCAAGAACGGTGAGCATGTCGCCTTGGAGCGCATGATGTCGGGCTTTGCCTTTCCTAGAGGTGGCAAGGCAACCTCTTCCGCAGAAGGTGGAGATGAGGGCGGAAGTGGCGGGCCAGATCTTGACAATCCCCAGATGGCCGCTGAGATGGGACGCTTGATGTCCCAGATGGAAGGCATCGACGAGAACGACCCAAAGGCCATGGGGCGACTGATGCGCCGCATGACGGAAATCACTGGAGAAGGGGCGAATGATCCGGCCATGCAGGAGGCCATCCGGCGTCTGGAAGGCGGGGAAGATCCAGAACGGGTCGAGGAGCTGATGGACGGGGCCTTTGGTGATGGGGGAGGATCCGGCGGCGGCGGGGCCGGCGAAGCCTATCACGATCCTGGCATTTACGACATGTAGCCGGCGGCGGCGGGGAGCGCGGCAGGGGATAGGTTTGTACCTTGGACTTGGCCGGGGTACGGTCGAAGTCCTAGGAGCATCTTCGTGTCGCGTTTTCAGACCATTCTCGGGGTCGGTTCCGCCTTGTGGGACGTTTTGGCCCATGTCTCAGAAGAGACTCTCGCATCCATCGGGGCTCCCAAGGGTGGCATGACGCTCATGGATCCGCAGCCTCATGCCGAACTCTTCCGCAAGCTGGAAGGACGCATGGACGGCGTCGAAGAGGCTTCGGGGGGATCTGCCTGCAATACCGTGTTGGCGCTGGCGCATTTGGGCGCGCAGGTGGCCATCGGTGGACGCCGCGGCAACGACGCCTGCGGCGAGAAGCTTGCGGCGACGCTTGCTTCCCAGGGACTTGAAGTGCGCTTTGCGGTGGATGCTTCGCCCAACGGCTGCGTGCTTTCGCTAGTGACCCCGGATGCCCAGCGCACCATGTTCACCTCCCTTTCGGCCTCCAACAACTTCTGCGCCGCCGACATCGCCGCCCTTGATCTCACTGGCGTGGGCCTTCTTTACCTAGAAGGCTATCTGCTCTTCAACGTGCCGGTCTTCGATGCCATCATGGAACGGGCGCGCTTGGAGCGCATTCCTGTGGCCCTGGACTGCGGCGCCTTCAGCGTGGTCGAAGCCTGCCGCCCGCGCCTTCTGGAGCTGCTCTCGCAAGGTCGCATCGAGATTTTGCTCGCCAACGAAGATGAAGCGCTTGCCCTGACTGGCGTCCGCGACGAGGCGGCGCTGGAATGGATCGCCAACCACGTGCCCACCGCGGTGGTGAAGCTCGGCGCCCGCGGTGCCCTTTTGGCCCAGAACGGCCGTCGTGCCGTGGTGGCCGCTGCTCCTGCTCCGCATGTGCTAGATACCACCGCTGCTGGCGACTTCTGGGCCGCCGGATTTCTGCGCGGCCTTGATCTCAACATGGACCTCTCGCAGGCAGGGCATCTCGCCTCGCGGGTGGCTGCCGAAGTCATTCAGGTGATGGGAACGAAGCTCCCCGAAGAGCGCTGGAAGGTGCTCAAGGACGTGGCATGACCGATTCCTTGGGCAGGCATCTTCACCTTCTGGGTGATTTTACCCGGATCCTGTCCGAGGCTAAGGGACTGCCTGCGATTGGCGACCGGGTGGTGCGGCTGGTGGCCGACCACCTGGGCGTTCCCGTGTGCAATCTCTACATCCACGATCCCGACCGGGGGCGGCTGGTGCTGCTTTCCACCACCTCCACCCGCTATCGCCACGGCGAGGTGTCGCTGGAGATGAACGAGGGATTGACGGGCACGGTGGCTCAGACCATGGAGCCGCTCAACGTGGCCGACGGTCCCAAGCACGCCTACTACCGGCACTTCCCCGAACTCGACGAGCCCGAGCTGGTCTCGTACTTGGGCGTCCCGTTGGTGCTGCGCGGACGCTGCAATGGCGTGCTGGTGGTTCGCTCTGGCGAGGCGGTTCAGGCTCCCCAGGAAGACGAACTGCTTCTGATGACGCTCGGTTCGCAATTGGCCGGCATCGTGGAAAGCGCTCGCCTGCTCGAGATCCTAGAAAGCCGCTCTCCCAACGCTATGGGACGGCTGGAAAAGCTCGCCGCCCGCCCCGAGGACGAAGCCGTCTCCGTTTCCGCCGAGATGACTCTGCTGCGGGGCTTTCCAGCTTCGCCCGGTTCGGCCATCGGGAAGGCACGCCTCATCGGGCACATCCGCACCCGCGAGGAGCTGCTCTGCGCGAAGCTTCCCGAAGGAGACCAGGAGGAAGTCTTCTCCCGCGCCCTGGAGGATTCGCTCAAGGACTTCGGGCGCACCGAGGCCGCTGCCGTGGAGCTTGTCGGACAGGAATTGTCCTACATCTTCGGGGCTCAGGCGCTGTTGCTTCACGATCCGCTGTTCCTCGGCGAGATCCGCACCCGCATCCGCGATCGCCGCATGCCGGCCCACCTCGCGGTGTACGACGCCGTCGAAGCCCTAGTGGGCACCATGCTCAAGGCCTCCAGCGACTACCTGCGCGAGCGCGCCGAGGACTTCCTGGGAGTGGGCACCATCCTGGTGGACGCCATCCTCGGCGGCGAGACCGCCAGCGAAGATTTGACAGGTTCCGTCGCGGTGGCCGTCCAGCTCTCGCCCGCCAAGCTCATCGACCTCGCCTCCCGCAAGGTCTCGGCGGTGGTGATCGCTGAGGGGGGCATCACGAGCCACGTGAGCCTTTTGGCGCGGGCCATCAACCTGCCGGCCATCACTGGCGTCGGACCGTCCCTCAAGAGCGTCCCAGAGGGCGCGCGCCTTCTGGTGGATGCCGTGGTGGGCAACCTCTTCGTGGAGCCCACCGAGGCGGTGTGCGCGGCCTACGAGCTGACCCAGCGCGAGGCCATCCTCGAGGTGGGAAACGATCTTGAACTGCAGGGCCCATGTCGCCTCTCTTCGGGAGAAGAGGTGCGGGTGATGGCCAACGTGGGCCTCTTGCGCGAGCTTCCCGTGGCGGCCCAGCGCGGTGCCGACGGCGTCGGGCTCTACCGCACCGAGTTCACCTATCTGGTGCATCGCAACTCGCCCACCGAGGCCACTCAGCTGCGCGTCTACCAGCGCGCCTTCCAGGAGTTCCCCGACCGCCCCATCACGATTCGCACCCTGGATCTGGGCGGCGACAAGGCGGCGGCATTCCTTGGCAACCAGGAAAAGGAAGACAATCCCTTCCTGGGACTGCGCTCTATCCGGCTTTCGCTTGCTTATCCGGAAGTCTTCCGCACCCAGCTGCGAGCGCTCTTCCGCGCCAGCCGAGGGCAGAAGTGCCGTGTCCTCTTTCCCATGATCTCCTCGGTAGACGAGATGCGCGAGACGCTGCGGCAAGTGGATCTGGCTCGCGCCGAGCTGCGCGCCACCGGCCAGGACTTCGCCGAGACGCTGCCCATGGGCGCCATGATCGAGGTTCCTGCGGCCGTCGAGATTTTGCCCCACCTGGCCAAGTACGTCCAATTTCTGTCGGTGGGCACCAACGACCTGCTGCAGTTCACGGTGGCCGCCGACCGCGGCAACCGTCGCGTGGCCGAGCTTGCCAGCCGCTACCACCCGGCCATCTACTCCATGCTCTCCCGCATCTCCTGGGAAGCCATCCGCGCCGGCGTGCCGGTCTCGATCTGCGGCGAGATGGCCGCCGACCCGGCCTGCAGTCTTTTCCTTGCCGGCATCCAGGTGGACACCCTCTCGATGGATTCGCGCTACATTGAGCGGACCAAGGCGCTCTTGCGCGGCTATTCGCTCGAGGAGCTGCGCGAGGTCGCCGGGCAAGTCAGGAAGTTCGGCACTGCCGGCGAGATCCGTCGCTGCCTGACCTCCCATCTCAGGCTTCCTGAAGGCAAGGAACGCCTTTTCGAAGGGGTGGCGGTTTCGTGACCGTATTGGTAGACAATCGCAATTTGACGCTTTTTGACGTGGTCAACACCTATGGCCGCGACGTTCAGGAGCGCTTCGGGTTCCGGGTGCAGAAGGTCGCTATCGACGCCGGCTTCACCTGCCCCAACCGCGATGGCCTCAAGGGGCGTGGCGGCTGCACCTTCTGCAACAACGAGTCCTTCTCGCCCAACGAGGGCAATCGCGCCTCGGTGCGGGAGCAGTTGGCCGAGGGCAAGCGCGTGGTGCATCGTCGCACCGGAGCCACCCGCTTCATCGCCTACTTCCAGGCCTACAGCAACACCTACGAGCGGCTGGAACGGCTGCGCGAGCTCTACGAGGCAGCCCTGGAAGATCCCGACGTGATGGGGATCTCGGTGGGAACTCGCCCCGACTGCCTTCCCGACGGAGTGCTGGAGCTGCTTTCTGAATACCAGCACCGCGACCTGGAAGTGTGGCTGGAGCTTGGTCTCCAGTCTGCTTTCGATAGCACCCTTGAGCGCGTCAACCGGGGCCACACTGCCGCGGAGTATTTTGAGGCCGCCGCCAAGGCGCGGGCGATGGGACTGAAGGTCTGCACCCACCTCATCTTGGGGCTTCCTGGCGAGGACTACGAGCACTGGTCCACCACCCACCGCCGCGTGATCGAGGCTGGCACCGACGGCCTCAAGTTTCATCCCCTGCACGTGGTGCGGGCTAGCCTCTTGGCGCGCCAGTGGCAGCGCGGAGAATATGTCCCGCTGGAGCTTCCGACCTACGTGTCGGCGGTGGCCGATTTCCTGGAACGTACGCCCTCCAACATCGCCATCCATCGCCTGACGGGGACGGCGGCGCTCGACGTGCTGCTGGCCCCCATGTGGTGCAACTGGAAGTGGAACGTCTTGAACGGCATCGAGCGCGAATTGCGCCGGCGCGGCACCTGCCAAGGTTCGGCCTTGGGAGACCGCTTGGAATGAAGGAGACCGCGGAGCGCCTAGTGCGGATCGATCCGCGCTGGGACGAGGTTCGCGCCGTGGACCGCCTGGAAGAAGAAGCCACCATGATGCGCGCTCGCGGCTGGTGGTACGCGGGTTCCCGGGTGGATGAACTCTTCGAGAACGTGGTGCTCTTCTTTGAGCGCGAGGTGGACGGAACTGCCCCCTCTTGCACCGACGAGACGGCGTGAACAAGCTCCCCATTGAGGCCATTCGCGCCGAGGTGCTGGCGGCTGCCTGTGAAGGTGGTGGAGTGGTGCTGCAGGCACCCACCGGTTCAGGAAAGTCCACCCGCGTCCCGCAGATGCTCTTGGAAGCTCTCCCCGAGGGCGAGATCTGGGTGCTGGAACCGCGTCGCCTGGCGGTGCGGTCTCTGGCCGCGCGCGTGGCCTCGGAGCGCGGCGGCGAGGTGGGCGGTGAGGTCGGCTATCGGGTGCGCTTCGAGTCCCGCGTCGGTCCGGCTACACGGCTCCTCTTTCTCACGCCGGGCACGGCCTTGCGTATGCTCTCGGGAAACCCGGAGCTTCGCGGGGTGGCGGCGCTGTGCTTTGACGAATTCCACGAGCGGGGCGCCGACTCCGATGCCCTGGCCGCCCTGGCGCTGGAGCTCTGCGCTACCTCGCGTCCCGATCTGCGAGTGTGGATCCTTTCGGCCACCTTGGATCCGGCGCGCCTAGTCGCCTGGTTTGCCGCCAGCGGGGTGGGCGCGCGGCAGCTTTCCTCGCAAGGGAGAGCCTATCCGGTAGATCTGTCCCACCTCCCTCCCGAGTCCGGCGAGCCGCTCGCACGTACGGTGACGCGGGCGCTGCGACAGATCTTGTCATCTCCCTTGGGTGACGTGCTGGTGTTTCTGCCCGGCCGCGACGAGATCCGTCGGGCCGAGTCCGCCTGCCGGGAGCTGCTTTCTCACCACCCTTTGGCGGCCGTGACCGAGGTGGTGCAGCTGCACGGCGAGCTGGAGCCTTCCGAGCAGGATGCCGCCGTCCGTCCTTCGGCGCCGGGACGCTACAAAGTGATCCTCTCCACCAACGTGGCCGAGACTTCGCTCACCCTTCCCGGGGTGCGCCATGTGGTCGACTCGGGATTGGTGCGGCGTGCTCGCTTTGATCCTCGGCGTGGCCTCAACACCTTGTGGACGGTGCGCGCCGATCGAAAAAGCGCCGAGCAGCGCGCTGGTCGTGCTGGTCGCACGGCCGCCGGCGACTGCCTGCGGTTGTGGGATCCGCGCGATCTCCCGCCAGAGGATTCGCTTCCCGAAATTGCCCGCCTTGAACTTTCGGGGCTGTGGCTGCAACTCTTGGGTGAAGGTGCTGTTCCCGATGCTCTTCCCTGGCTGGATGCTCCTCCCGCCGAAGCCGTGGCGGCGGCGCAAGCGCTGCTTAGGCGCCTAGGGGCGGTTGGGGGAGACGACGCCATTACCGCGCTCGGACGCGAATTGTCAAAACTTCCGGTGTCGCCTCGCACCGCCCGTGTGCTCTGGGAAGCGCGTGTCAATGGGGGGCTTGCGGCTGCGCTAGACTGGGCGAGCGAATACGAGTCTCAAGGTGGCGGGGATGCCCATCGCCTGCGCGATCGGCTGCGGGGAATGCTCGGCCCGGGCAAGGGCGGGCTGGTGCCGCTTGGTCGCCTGCTTCTGCCGTCCTTTTCCGATGCCGTCGCGACGGCCACCGACGGCGGACGCTGGCGGCTCCCTGATGGCCGCACGGCGGCGCTCGATCAGAGCCAGCAGGCCGCGCCGCTTTTGCTTGCCCTGGAGGTTCAGGAGACGGCAGCGCGCGAGCGCGGCACCTCGCTGCGCATCCGCCAGGCGGTGCCCTTGGATCCGGATTGGATTATTGAGGCGTTTCCCCGCGATTCCGGCCTCCGGCAGCTGCTGGAGTGGGACGCCCGCGCCCGGCGCGTGGTCGGGCGCGAGGTCTTTGAGCTTTTTGGACAAGAATTGTCGCATCGGCCGCTTTCCGATGACCGCCTCGACCGTCTGCGTGCCGAGGAGATCCTTTCCGAAAAGCTCGCCGATGGCACGATCCGCTGGGCTTGGGGGGATGATGAAGATCTCTGGGCTCGGCGGGTGCGCTTGGCGGCGGAGCTCTTTCCCGAGCGGGAACTGGCGCGTCTTGACGAAGGTGATTTGGACTTAGTGCGCTCAGCTCTGTGCGAAGGGTGTCTTGCGGCTCCCGGGGTGGAGGGACGCGAGGTGCTGCCTTTTCTGCGCGAAGTGGTGGGGGCAGAGGGATGTGCTTTTGTGGAGTCCATGCTGCCGTTGCGGCTGAATCTCCCCAACGGTAAACGGGCCCAGCTTGAATACCGCGACGACGGTCCGCCACTGGTGCGGGCGCGCATCTCGGATCTCATCGGGCTCAAATCCTCGCAAGTACGCATCGCCCAAGGGCGTGTCGCGATCCTGTGGGAAATCTTGGCTCCCAATCATCGGCCGGTGCAACGCACTGCCGACCTCGATGGCTTTTGGAGCGGTGCCTATCCCGAGATCCGCAAGGATCTGGCGCGCCGCTACCCCAAACACCCCTGGCCCTGAATTAGAGGTTCAGCAGTGCTCCAATTGGGGGTGCTGAGCTGCTACCGGTGCCGTGACGCTATCTAGGGCAGCTAGGATCTCTGACGAAAAGCGCAGGGTGGCGGTTCGACGACGCGGCAAGCGCACCTCTTCCCCGGTGTGGGGGTTGCGGGCTGGACGCGATTCCCGCAGCGGGGCGCTGAAACGGCCGAAACCGCGCAGTTCCAAGGTGTTGCCGGCCTGGAGCTGGCTGCCGACGACATCCAAGAAGGCTTCCATCACCTTCTGACACTGGATTTGAGTCAGACCGGTGGCTTTCGCTGCCTGGACTGCCAATTGGAGTTTGGTCGTATTTGGCATAGTTGATAAGACAAAATAGCATCAAAATAGCCGGGCAAGCAATCAATATGTTGTGGTCTTCCGGACTTATCACAAGGTTTTGTGAATAGCTTTGAGAAAACTGCCGATTGGGTATGAAATTCCATAAAGGGGCAATACAGCCATGGACTCTGTGAAGACGCTGGTCCTGTTTGATATCGATGGCACTCTTCTTGACGCCCGTGGGGAAGGGCGTGCCGGCTTTTATGATGCCTTGGGGCAGTTGTTTCCAGGTCAGTCATTTCCGCTGCTGGATCTAGCCGGACGCACTGATTACGGTGCGTGGAGCGAGCTCGTTTCGCATCTTCCTCGGCCTGAGGAGGCTCCCTCTTTTGAAGAGTTTGCGGCTTGCTATGCTCCGCTATTGGAGGCGCGTTTAGAGCGGCGTCCGCCGCAGGAAATCCCTGGGGGCTTGGATTTCTTTCGGGAAGTAGCGCGGCAAGAACATTGGATTCCGGCTCTGGTCACAGGGAATTTCTTTCATGGCGCTCGCATCAAAATGGAGGCCGTGGGACTTTGGGATGCCTTCCTAGATGCCGGCGGCTTAGGGGCTTGGGGAGATCAGCACGCGACCAAGGTGGGACTTTCTGAAGTGTTGCTGTCGCAATGGCAGAGCCGCTTTGGCGAGCCAGTGCGCGCCGTCTTTCTTGGCGATACCGATGCGGATATTTCCTGTGCCGCTTCGGCAGGCATTCCCTGTGTCGTCGTCGGGGGCAAGAAGCCCCTTGGTGGCGTGGCCTATTGGCAGGATTTTACGGATCCGCAGGCAAGTCTTGCGTCCTTGGCGGAGTTGGCAAAAGTCTCCGGCTAGCCTGGAATAGAAGCCTCCAGGCGAAGTACGAGATTTTCCAGAAAGGCCGGCAAGGTCATGTCCTGTGCCTGGCATTGCTTGAGCAATAGGGAGAAGAGCCCCCCGAGTTCGGTGTGATGGGTGGTCGTGGCTTTCAAGATTGTCAAAAGCTTGAGGACGCGTTCGGAATTGTCGGTGCTTTGATGCGCGCAGACATGCAGGCAGCGCACCAACAATTGCATCGGACCAGCCGTTAGGTTGGCTTGGTGCGCGTAGGCACTGAATGGACCGACGGTTGTGGGCATGAGTGCGGCAAGTTGTTGGCGCTCTCCCGTTGTTGGTGCAAAGCCGATGCTCAGTTTGAGCAGTTCCGCTGGTGCTAGGTGATCAATGAGGTTTCTGGCTTCTTCCAGAGTGGCCGGCTCCCAGCGCTGTTTCGGAGAACCTTCTTCATCCGGAGTTTCTTCTTCAAGAGAGCCTTGACCGTGCGCGTCGCCGTGTCCTCCATTACTCTGGAGAGAATCGCCCGTGGAAAGATCGAGCCGGTCTGGCATGGCTTCCAGATGCACGGCTTGGCCGGTTTGGGTGGGTGTTAACGGCAGCGTCTGTGGAGGCTGGAACGCTGCGTTGGTTTCTTGGGTGTGCGGAATGACAGCCTGGTTCTTGGCGGCTTCTTGAAACTGCAGGGCTTGCCATTGGTTGGCGCCCAAAAGATTGACGCCTTCGGTGGCCATAGGGATAACCTATCCTATGAAGGGGTGGAAATGCGGAAAAATCGGGAAGATTCTCTAAAACGGAACGATGTGTTCCGATTTTCTAGAGGCGTTGCGGGTTTCTAGGGCGAAAAGGAATTTCCTCCCGCTGCTGGCATGCGAATTGATAAGAGATGTAGCAAAGCTTCATGAAGGAATGGTTCCATTCTTTCGCAGAGCAGATCACCATAAAGGAAAGGTCATACCATGAAGAAGATCATCGCCGCTTTGGCTCTCGCCGCTTTCGCCGTCAGCACCTACGCTGAGGCCGCTCCTGCCGACACCGCCAAGAAGGCCACCAAGAAGGTGAAGAAGGCCAAGAAGGCCAAGAAGGCCAAGGCTGCCAAGGCCGACAGCGCCGCCAAGTAATTTGGACGATCGCTTTTAGCGATCGGCTAAAGGTCCTCTTCCGCAAGGAAGAGGATTTTTTTGTGTCTAAAAATTCAGAAAAAGGGGAATGCAGCTAGATGCGTCAGGCGTGGGAGCTCTCGACGTCGGCAAAGAGCGCTTGCATCGCTTCTGTGATCCAGGATTCAAAGCGAGGGTGCCCGAGGCTAAAGGCATCCAAGACGCCATGAATGCGCACACTGAGCACTTTCGGCCCCTCTGGGGTGCGCACGATGTCGACTCCGCAGACGGAAAGCGAAAAGGCCTCGGCAGCTTGGGCAGCCAAGGTGAATTCCTTTTCGGTGAGGACTTCTTTGGTCCGCGAAGTGGGGGATTGCGTCAGATTCCAGGAAATGGCGCCTAGAGCCTCGCCTTGGATGCAGAGAATCGTCAGGAACAATCCTTCGGGAGGATGCACCAGCAAAAAGGGGCCGTCGGCGTGCTGTTGCCAGAGATTTGCCAACCGCGGCCGAGGATCTTCGGAGGCTTCGATCTTAACAAAGCTCGGGTGGATCTCGCCTTGCGGGGGGCGGTAAAGGCATTCTCTGCCCTTGGCGAAAAGAGTAGCATCCTCCAGACTCTCGCCGAGAAAGGTCGGCAGGGTCTCAAGTTGGGCGGAACGTAGGCGCAACTGCATGCGCACAGGATCCCAGGCGCTTTCGATACGAAACGGGTCGGGCTCGACGTGGATTCCCGAACGAGCGATCTCCTGAAGGATCGAGAGTCTCCAGGAAAACAGGGCGACATCGCTTTCGTCGCAGAGTGACAATACGAAAACGCCGTCGAGCGACTCGAGCGGCGTCTTCAGATCGTCGTGATGGAATGTTCCGTCGGCAGCCTGGAAAAAACCGTCAGCACGAAGCCACACCGGTTCCCATTCTGCGGCGACCAAATACCGGAACACTGCGCCAGCCGCGAGATCCCAGGGAGGGGCTACAAACCCCAGACGGAGCTTCGCGGCCGCGATCTCAGACCTTCTTGGCCGTATGCTCAGTATGACGGCGCAGGCGAGGGCAGTACTTCTTGAAGGTCAACCCCTTGTGCTCCTTGTTCAGAACGACCGTGTAGTTCTGATCCTTCGTTTCCTTGCAGACGAGGAAATAGATTTCCTTTCCGGTCTTCTTCTTGCTGCTGGCCATGATGCTTCACTCCAATGCGATGATGAGAGCCAGCCAATATATATCTTCGCGAACCTGCCGTGAAGACTTCCTTCCATCTTGGTGCTCCTTTACGCTGTTCCAGCTGCGGATTGCACCTCTACTTGTGCCCCTGCGCTGGCTTTTCGGTGTATAAGCCCGCTACGAAAATCATTTTCCTGCAGCACCCCGAGGAAGAGCGCAAGACCAGCAACACTGTGCGTCTGGCCCAACGTCTTTGCCCGGATTTCAGCATCGTGCCTTGGCCGGGGCGCGATGCGCCGCTGGATTTCCCCACCGCGTCGCTGATTCTTTTCCCGCTTCCCGAGGCAGAAGACCTGACTCCCGAAGATCTTGCTAGCGGAGCCTCTCTGGTCATTCCCGACGGAACTTGGGCCCAGTGCAGCCGCATGGCGCGGGTGCTGGTGCGGCGGGATATGATTTTCCGCAAGCTTCCCAATGCCGTAAAGCACGGCTGGCAGGTGCGCCACAGCAGCGATCCGTCGCGGCTTTCCTCGGCTGAGGCAGCGGCTATGGCGCTTTCGCTTGCCGGCGAAACCGCTGCCGCCGAGTCGCTTGCCGAAGCGGTGGCGACAGTCGGACAGCGGTTTTTGGAGATGCGCGGGAAAGTCGTCACCGGACCCCGTCCGCAGAATTTATCAAGGTCGACTCCGCAATCTGGAATCGATTGTCTAGATTTTTGCGACCATGATTGAAGAGACCTTCATCATCATCAAGCCCAATGCCGTGGCCTCAGGGCTCATCGGCGAGGTTCTCCACCGCTACGAGACCGCCCGCTTTCGCTTGGTTGCCATGAAGGCGCTGCAAGCTAGCCGGGAACGGATGGAGGAGTTCTACGCCGAACACAAGGGGCAGTACTTCTTTGAACGGCTGGTTGGTTTTATGACCTCCGGTCCCATTGTGGTGGCGGTGCTTTCCGGCGAGAACGTCATTGCTGGCGCCCGCGCTATCAATGGTGCGACCGACCCGACCAAGGCGGCTCCCGGAACCATCCGGCAGGCTTTTGCCCCGACCATGAACGCCAACATCGTGCACAGCTCCGATTCCCCGGAATCTGCGGCGCGCGAGATTGCTTTCTGGTTTGGCCCTGACGAGCGCATCGCCTACGAGCTGCGCCCGCAACTGGCACAACCTTGGCCTTAATTCATCTCTTTCCCAAAACCCTAAACGAGGTGCATAGATGAGCGAAAAACGCGTTCTGATCGTCGGAGGAGGCCTTGCTGGTCTCGCCGCGGCCATGAAGGCCTGTGAACTGGGTCTTGAGGTCGACATCTTCAGCATGGTGCACGTGAAGCGTTCGCACTCGGTGTGCGCCCAGGGCGGCATCAACGGCGCCGTGAACACCAAGGGTGAAGGTGACTCTCCCTACATCCACTTCGTCGACACCATCAAGGGTGGCGACTTTCTGGCCGATCAGCCTCCCGTGCTCTCCATGTGCGAAGCCGCTCCTGCCGTCATCAACATGATGGACCGTTTGGGCGTGACCTTCAACCGCACTCCCGAGGGATTGCTCGACTTCCGTCGCTTCGGCGGCACGCTCCATCACCGCACCGCCTTCGCCGGTGCCTCCACCGGACAGCAGCTGCTCTACGCGCTGGACGAGCAGGTGCGTCGCTGGGAAGCCGAGGGCAAGGTCCGCAAGTTTGAAAACTGGGAATTCACCCGTCTGATCCTTGACGCTGAGGGCAAGGCCGTGGGTCTCGTGGCCCAGGATCTCGCGACCATGGAGTTCAAGTCCTTCCCAGGACTTGCCGTGGTGCTCGCCACTGGCGGCCCGGGACTCATGTTCGGCAAGACCACCAACTCCACCATCAACTTCGGTTCGGCCACGGCCGCCGCCTACAAGCAGGGCGTGTGGTACGGCAACCCCGAGATGGTCCAGATTCATCCCTCCGGCATTCCCGGCTCCGACAAGCTGCGCCTGATTTCCGAATCGGCCCGTGGCGAAGGTGGTCGCGTGTGGGTGCCCCGCAAGAAGGGCGAGACCCGCCCCTGGAACCAGATCCCCGCCGAGGACCGCTACTACTTCCTGGAAGAGCGTTACCCGCTGTTCGGAAACCTGGTGCCTCGTGACATCGCCTCTCGCGAAATCGCTGAGATTTGTGTCAAGGAAGGTTTGGGCATCGGTGGCCGTGACGCCGTCTACCTCGATCTCACCGAAAAGGACGAAGACTTCCTGCTGCACAAGTTGGGAGCCATCCTGGAGATCTACGAGAAGTTCCGCGGTGTCGACCCGAAGAAGGTCCCCATGGAGATCTACCCGGCTTACCACTACTCGATGGGCGGCCTGATGGCTGGTTACGAGACGGATGCCGAGGGCAAGATGCTCAAGGGAAGCCCGCTGAACCAGATGACCAACATCCCCAACGTCTACGCCGTGGGCGAAGCAGATCATCAGTACCATGGCGCCAATCGCCTGGGTGCCAACTCGCTGATGTCCTGCATCTATGCCGGCTTGGTGGTGGGCGAATCGGTTTCGGCTCTGGCCAAGAACGACAAGGCCTCCTCTGCGGCCTCCTCGCTTTTGGAATCCGAGCAGAAGCTCGAAGAAGAGAAGTACAAGAAGCTCCTGGCTCAGGACGGTCCCGAGAATCCCTTCGTGATCCACAAGGAATTGGGCGAAGCGATGAGCAAGAATTGCCTCATCGAGCGCCACAACCAGGATCTCGTCAAGCTGCGCGACACCGTTCAGAGCCTCGAGGAACGCCTCAAGAAGGCTTCGAGCCTCGACAAGTCGGGCACCGGCAACATGAGCGCGGTGTTCCTGCGTCAGTTGGATGGCATGATCACCATGGCCAAGGCCGTGGTGGAAGGTGCCATTCTGCGCGACGAGTGCCGCGGCGCTCACTACAAGCCAGAGTTTGACAATCCGGCTCCTGCTAAAGAAACTCCGATCGACGATCCCGCTTGGACCGCCTACTACGAGAAGTTCTTGGTGCAGAGCAAGGAATGGCTGCGTACCACCATCGCCAAGTATGACGAAGCCAAGGCGCTGCCGACCATCGACTACAAGCCGGTCGACGCGCGCCATCTCTCGCCCGAGCCGCGCGACTACACCGGCGTGGGCAAGAAGGCCTGGGCCAAGTTCAAGGCATCCCGCCAGGCCCAGGGCCAGGCGTAAGGATAGGGAGGACAAGAAATGTCAAAGAACGTCGAAGTCCGCATCAAGCGCCAGGACAGCCCCAAGGCTCCCGCCTACTGGGAAGAGTTCTCGGTTCCTTACGAAGATGGCATGAACGTCATCTCCATTCTGCAGGCCATCCGCCGCGACCCCCGCAACAAGGCGGGCAAGGCTGTGACGCCGGTGACGTGGGAGTCCTCCTGCCTGGAGGAAGTCTGCGGTGCTTGCACCATGGTCATCAACGGCAAGGTTCGCCAGGCCTGCACGGCCTTGGTTGACCAGCTCCAGCAGCCCATCAGCCTCGAGCCGATGAGCAAGTTCCCGGTGCAGCGCGATCTGCGCGTCGACCGCCAGCGCATCTTTGAGAACCTCAAGAAGGTCAATGGCTGGATCGACGTGGACGGCTACCATGGCCTCGGCCCGGGCCCGCGCCAGAGCCCCTACGACCAGGAAGTGACCTACAAGTTCTCCGAGTGCATGAGCTGTGGCTGCTGCATGGAAGTTTGTCCGCAGTTCACCATCGACAACAAGTTCATTGGTGCCGCGGTGATTGGTCAGACCCGCCTCTTCAACATGCACCCGACTGGCAAGATGCACCAGCAGAAGCGCTTGGACGCCGTCACCGACATCGGTGGCATCCAGGATTGCGGCTTGGCGCAGCAGTGCGTTAAGGCGTGCCCGAAGAAGATCCCGCTGGTGGAGGCCATTGGCAGCGTGCAGCGCCAGGTCACCGTCTCGCAGGTCTTCGGCGTTCTCTCCAAGCGCGCCTAATGGACGGCGTCTATCCCTTCAAGGAACATCGCCCCGAGCTCGGGGCGCGGGTCTTCATCGCTCCGGGCGCGAAGGTGATCGGACGCGTGAAGCTCGGTGACGACGTGGGAATCTGGCACAACGCCGTGTTGCGCGGCGACATCAACTCGATCGAGATCGGGGCGCGGTCCAACATCCAGGACAACGCCACGGTCCACCTCGCCGACAAGTTTGGCGTGAAGATCGGAGAAGACGTCGTGGTGGGGCACGGGGCCATCATCCACGCTTGCACCATCCAGGACAACTGCCTGATCGGCATGGGATCCATCGTGATGGACGGCGCCGTGATCGGCACCGGATCCATCGTCGGGGCCGGCGCCCTGGTGCCTCCGGGCAAGGTCATCCCGCCCAATTCGCTGGTGGCGGGCGTCCCTTGCAAGCTGATGCGTGAGACCACCCAGGAAGATCGCGATTCCAACAAGGCTATGGCGGCCAAGTACGTGCGCGAGAAGGATGTCTTTCTTTCGGAGCCGTCCTGAGTCTTTTCTGACAGAAATTGTTAAACCCCATCGGCCAAGCGCCGGTGGGGTTTTTTCGTGTCCGAAAAAGGCCAGAACTTAGGCTGCGAGCTCTTCCCAGCGGGCGTAGGCCGCGGTGATGGCTTCAGAGAGCGTCGTGGCTTTGCTAGTGGCCTCGGCGATCTCGGCCGGGCTCTTGCGATAGAAGGCGGGGTTGGACATGCTCAGGGAAAGCTCCGCCGCCTGGGACTCCAAAGTTTCGATGCGGCCGGGAAGCTCGTCGAGCTCCCGCTGCTCCTTGTAGGAGAGCTTGCGCCGGACCTCGACCTTGGCGGGCTGGGCTGCTGCCTGGGCGGCCTCTGCTGCCTGGGCTTTCTTGGCGGCCTCGCGGTCGCGCAGCCAATCGCTGTAGCCGCCGATGTGCTCTTCCAGGGTGCCGTCGGGGGAGAGCACCAGCACCGAGTCGACCACCTCATCCAGGAAGGCGCGGTCATGACTCACCAGGAGCACGGTGCCGTCGAAGTCGGAAATTAGGTCGTCCAGCAGCTCCAGAGTATCGGCATCCAGGTCGTTGGTGGGCTCGTCTAGCACCAAGATATTGGCGGGCTTGGTGAAGAGGCGCGCCAGCAGCAGGCGGTTCTTCTCGCCGCCCGAGAGGGAGGAGACCTTGGTCATGGCCTTCTCGGGGCCGAAGAGGAAGTCGCGCAGGTAGCTCATGACGTGGCGCGGCCGGCCGCCGATGGTCACGCTGTCGCGTCCCTCGGCGATGGCGTCGCGCACCGTGGCGTCGGGCGGGAGCTCGGCGCGCATCTGGTCGAAGTAGAGGATCTCGAGGTTGGTGCCCAGGCGGACCTCGCCGGACTGCGGCGCGAGGTCTCCCAAGAGCACCCGCAGGAAGGTGGTCTTGCCGCTGCCATTGGCTCCCAGGATGCCGATGCGGTCGCCCCGCTGCACGTCGAGCGATACGTGGGACAGAATTTGTTTTTCTCCCCAGGCGAAGGACACGTCCTTGAGGCGGGCGACGAGTTTTCCCGAGCGCTCGGCTTCTTCCAGCTGGAGCTTGGCGCTTCCGGTGCGGGAACGGCGTTCACTGCGCTCCCGGCGCATCTCCTCCAGGCGGCGCACGCGCCCCTCATTGCGGCAGGTGCGGGCCTTGAGGCCGCGACGGATCCACGCCTCCTCTTGGGCCAAGACCTTGTCAAACTGGGCCTGGGCCTTCTCCTCGGCAACCAGCAGTTCCTCCTTGCGGACGAGGAATGTGTCCCAATCGCAGTCCCAGTCGAAGAGGCGGCCGCGGTCCAGCTCTAGGATGCGGGTGGAAAGCCGCCTCAGGAAGGCGCGGTCATGGGTGACAAAGAGGATGGCGCAGCGGGACCCGAGCAGGATGTCTTCCATCCATTCGATGGAGGGAAGGTCCAGGTGGTTGGTCGGCTCGTCCAAGAGCAGCAGGTCCGGGTCGCTTGCCAGAGCCTTGCACAAGAGTACGCGGCGGCGCTGGCCTCCCGAAAGGCTGGCAAAGAGGGCTGCTGGGTCGAGTCCCGCGCGTTCGGTCCAGCGGGCGGCTTCGATATCGACCTTCCACTCACCTTCTTCCAGGTGGTGAAGGGCGCCCTCGCGCACCACGTCGAGGATGGTGCCGGGAAGGTCTCCAGGCACTTCTTGCGGAAGATGGGCGAAGCGGACTGTGGAGGATTTTACGATTTCGCCGGAATCGGGCTCGTGGACCCCGAGCGCAAGGCCCATCAGGGTGGATTTTCCAGCGCCGTTGCGGCCGGTGAGGCAGACGCGCTCGCCCCTCTCGATCTGAAATCCGACGCCGTCTAGAAGCTGGATGCCTGAAAATTGGAAACGGACGTCGCGAAAGTCGAGTAGAGCCATAAGCACGCAAGGTAGCCATCCCGACTGACTTGGCCGGGCCGGGACCTGACATTTCGTGATTGAAACAATTCCCCTTGCTGTGGTAGGATTCGCTTGGGCCTGTTTGCATGCCCAAAAGCCAATTCACGAAAGGACGATTCGATGAAGAAGACCTTAGGGTATCTCGCACTTGTCTGTGGAGGTGCTGCGGCAGCTCCTCAAATCAATGTCCAGGGGCGAGCCGATTATCGCTACGACATGCGTTCCCAGGCCGTCGACGCCCAGCGCGACAACAACGGCTTCGATCTCCAGTACGCCCGCTTGGACGTCAAGGGAAGCGCGAACCAGGATCTCGATTACCGTATGCGCCTGCGCTTTGACTTTGCCTCCCAGACGGTTGCCGGCAAGACGGCCGTGGTCAAGGACACCTTGAAGGGGTCCGCCAGCTACATCGACATGTTGTATGCCAAGCAGAAGTTGCCGATGGGATTTTCGGTAACGGCTGGTAAATTCTTCTCAGGGCGCTGCGGCTGGGAAGGCGAAACTTCCGGCATGGACCTCTACCAGACGACTTTGGTCTATGCCGCCACTGCAGGCGTATACCAGACGCCTCTGGGGGTGCAGCCGGCGTGGGAGGGCTTCGGACAGAATGTCTCCCTTCTGGTGGCCAACAGCGGTGTGAAATGGGCCGCAGATTCGGGTGTGCAGCACTATCTGATGGTCGGAGGCGTCTGGAAGGGAACGTTTCTGAACGGTGCGATTCAGCCAAACGTCTCATTGATCTACATGCCGGTCAAACATCTTGGCAACGGCCAGTATCTGGCCAACGTCGGCCTGCGCAGTAAGGTTGGCATCTTTGGCGGCGAACTCGAGTGGAAGGCCTTCGGCGACAGCACGAACGCTAAGGGGGACATGCCCTTCGTGCAGTCCTACTCGGCGTTGGCCAAAGCTGATCTTGGCATGTTCCGCCCTCAGGTGAGGTTCATCTACGACAACAAGTCCATCCTCGACGAAAAGAAGAGTTTGGAACAGGTGAGCGTCTCGCCGGTGCTGGAGATCGTGCCGTTCCCCAAGAGCACGTTCCGCTGGCATGTGGGCTACAGCATGCAGGATGTGATTCCTAAGGGGGGGGACGACTACATCTACCACAAGGTCTTTGCTGGCATGTCGATGAACCTCGACGTGATGAAGTAGCTCTAGCCTCCGCCGCGCGGATGCGCCTGGGCATGGGCCTGGCGCAGGCGCTCCACCGAGACGTGGGTGTAGACCTGGGTGGCGGCAAGCGAGGTGTGACCGAGCATCTCCTTGACCGCCACGAGGTCGGCGCCGTGGTCCAGCAGTTGGGTGGCAAAGCTGTGCCGGAGAGCATGAGGATGGGTGGGACCGCCTTCGGCGGTGCCTTCCAGAACTTTGCCGACGATATTCTCAATCTGGCGCCGCGAAATGCGGCGCTTTAAGTTTCCCGGCCACAGGGCCTCGCCATCGGGAGGCTCTAGGCGTGAGGCCGCTTCTTGGCGCAAGCTGTCGTCGCGCCAGCGGCGCAGTGCCGCTACGGCCGGATCGGTGAGCGGGACGATGCGTTCCTTGTTGCCCTTGCCAAGCACCCGCACGCTGGCCCGTTCCAGATCCAAGGCTCGCCAGTCCAAGGCCCAGAGCTCCGAAAGCCGCAGACCGCTGCCGTAGAGCAGTTCCAGCAGGCAGCGGTCGCGCAGCGCCTGCGAAGCCGCTTTCGGATCCGGAAGGTCTTCGCGTCCCTTCAAGGCTTCGAAGGCTGATTCCAGACGGCGATCGTCCAGGGTCTCCACCAGGCGTCGCCCTTTGCGCGGGAGCGTGAGCTTGCGCGAAGGATCCGTGGAGATCCAGCCGCGCAACAGCAGAAATTTGCCGAGCGAGCGGAGGGTTGCTACCCGGCGGGATACGGTGGCCGTCGAAAGCCCACCCTTCATGGCCTGGGTGAGGCCTTTGCGCAGCCGCAAAGGATCGAGATCTTCCCAGACGGGAGAAACGCCCAGGATTTGCAAGAGATCTTCGCGATAGGCGCTTACGGTATGAACGGAGTGACCCAGCTCGACCTGGTGCCAGGCCAGAAAGGCCGCGATGGCCTCCTCGAGCCCGGGGCGTTCAGCCATCCAGGACGACGGCCTCCAGGTCGTACTCGGTGGCCCCGACGATGCGCACGCGCGCGAAGGCTCCCGGTTCGGCATCGCCGTCAACGATCTGCACGGAATTGTCCACTTCCGGGGCGTCGGCCTGGGTGCGGGCGTCAAAGCGCCACGACTGACCTTCGGCGAGAGTATCTACTAGCACTGTCAGTTCCTGTCCCACCAGCGCCTCGTTCCGCTCAAGCGAGATCTCGGCCTGGCGGTCCATCAGTGTCTCCATGCGCTCCTGCGCCGTCTCGGCGGGGACGGGATCGGGAAGAGAGGCCGCATGCGTGCCTTCTTCCAGGCTGTAGGGGAAGACCCCTAGGCGGTCGAAGCGCACCTCGTCGGCGAATTCCATAAGCTCCTGGAAGTCCGCTTCGGTCTCGCCAGGGTGGCCCACTAGGAAGGTGGTGCGCAGCGAGAGGTCGGGGACCTGTCGCAGCCGCTTCACCAGGGCGCGCAGGTCGCCGCTAGTGTGGCCGCGCCGCATGATGTCGAGCATGCGCTGCGTGGCGTGCTGCAGTGGCATGTCGAGGTACTTGCAGAGGCGCGGTTCGGTGGCCAGAAGCTCCAGCAGCGAGTCGTCCAGGAACTGCGGGTAAGCGTAGGTGAGGCGAATCCAGGGTACGTCGGTCTCGGACAGAATCTGTCGCAAGAGCCCGGAAAGGGAGTGGCCCGGCCCTAGTTCGCGGCCCCAGTAGGTGAGGTCCTGGGCGATGAGGATGGCTTCCTTCACGCCCTGCCCGGAAAGCGTATTGATCTCGGAGACGATCTCGGAGGCGGTGCGAGAGACGTGCTTGCCGCGGATTCCGGGAATGGCGCAGAAGGAGCAGACGCGGTCGCATCCTTCGCTCACCTTCACGTAGGCGTAGTGCGAGGGAGTGGTGAGCACCCGAGAGGATCCGGGGCTACCTGCCGCGCAAGGGCCGGGGGCCCAGGTGCTTTCGCGCACCAGGTCGAGAAGCTCGCCGGGCCGGTAGGTGCCGCAGAAGAGATCTACTTCGGGCAGTTCCTTTTTGAGGTCGGCGAGGTAGCGCTGTGAGAGGCATCCCGAAACCACGATCTTCTGGCCGGCCGGCCGCTCGGAGAGGCGGGCGAGGATCTCGTTGATGGACTCTTCCTTGGCCGCCTCGATGAAGCCGCAGGTGTTGACCACCACGATGGAGGCCTCTGCCGGGGATGTCGCGGTGCGGAAGCCGGCGCTCACGAAGTCGCCGTAGATGCGCTCGGCGTCGACCTGATTCTTGGAGCAGCCGAGGTTGACGATGTGGATGGATGGCTTTGTCGTCATGGCGAGGGTACCTGGGCGTCTTGAGCACGCGCTTCGTTGGATTTCTTGTCGGCCCAGTAGTCCTTGACGCCGGCGGGTTTCAAGACGCTCTCGCCGTACTGCAGAGCCTCTTCGCGGGAAGTAAAGGCCCCGATGCGCACTCGGTAGTAGCTGCCGGCAAGACCGGTTCCGCCAGTTGCCACGTTCAGCACGTAGGCGGGAAAGCCCTTGGCCTTGAGCTTGGCGGCGGCGGCCTCGGCGGCCTGCGAGGTCTTGTGGATGCCCACCTGCAGCACCCAGGCGCCTTGCGCTGAAGGTGCCACGGCGGGAGAGGCTGCGGCGGGCGCGGGCTTGACAGATTTTGGCGATGCCGCAGGTTTCGGCGGCGTCGCAGGCTTGGCGGTCGGTGCTGGCGTTTTGGCCGGAGCTGCGGGCGCCGGTGCCGGTGCCGCGGTTGGGGGAGGTTCGGGCGGAGCCTGCGTCGAGCCGGAATCTGGAGGTGTGAAGGCTGGCGGCGCGGCGGGCTGCGGCGGCGGGGCGACCTTCGGCGCAGCTTGGAAAGGCGGTGGAGTGGTTTCGTCCTTCTTGCAGCCGCCAAGAAGCGCGGCGCCGGAAAGCGCCAGGAGAAAAATTGGTCGCGATGTCATCAGAGGGACAAGGTATCAAACCGCATGGCGGATGCGGTGCGGTTCGCGGCAGAGTCGCCATTCCTCTAGCGCCTCCTGGAGGAGGCTAACGGCCCAAGCTGCCCCCGTAGGACGGGCCTGGAGTCGCCAGGTGTCGGCATCGAGCTTGGCGTGCGCGTAGCCGTGGAGCTTGCCTTTCCAAAGCAGGCAGAGCTCCAGTTGGTTGTCGTCTTCAATGCGCTGCAGCTCAAGTTCTTCCCAGATGGGAGTTCCTGCGTTCACGGCAGGTCGAGCCCCAAAGCTAGCCGCAAGGCCGCGATCGCCTGAGCTTGCGCAGCCTGGGCTTGGGCGCATTCCGCCTGGGCCTTCCAAAGCTGGCTGATGCGATCCAGAAGGTCCGAACGCAAGGCGGTTCCGGCATCGGCGCGCTTTTGGAAGAGGTCGCGATCTTCCTGCGAGAGCCGCACCACCTCGCGTGCGGTAGCCAGGCGCTCCTGAGAAAGTCGCAAGGCGCGTCGGGCATTGGCGGCTTCCAGGCTCTTCGATTCTTCCAGGGCCTTCAGTCGCAGTTCACTTTCCTCGTGCAGGGCGGCGGCGCGGTGAGCGCCGTACCAGTCGCTTCCGCCGCGGAAGAGGCTCCACTGGGCCACCACCCATACCTTCCAGTCGTAGCGGGCCTCGTCCTGGGACGGCACCACGCGGGGATTGGGGCGCAGGTCCTCAAGCTGGGCGCCGGTCGAGAGGACGGGCAGGAAGGCGGAGGCTTGGGCGCGCTGCTGCCAGAGGGATGCGCGCACCCGCTCCTGGGCCTGGAGGATCTCGGGGGCGATCTCCCCGCGCTCGGGAACGTTCATCTCTGGGACGGAATCCGTCAAAATGACCGACGTGTCTAAGGAATGCCCCAGGAGGTTTCCGGCGCGCTCGCGGGCTCCTTCGAGCTTGAGCCGCGCCGAGAGCTGCGCAAGCTCGGACTGGCGCAGCAGCAGGGCGGCCCGCAGCGAGTCGTTGGCAAGCGCCGTGCCCTCGCGCACCATCAAGGACAGAATCCGTCGCTGTTCCGAGAGGGCGGCGACGCCCGAGTCGGCGGCAGTCACCTCGCGGGAGGCGGACCACAGGTCGCACCATGCCTGGAGCGAGCGCTGGCGCAGGTCGCGCTGCGCCTTCGTGAGTCCGGCTCGGGCAGCTTTGCCATCGTGGCGAGCTGCCTGCCATTGCGAGAGGCTTCGTCCGTCCCAGAGGGTCTGGTCCACGCGCGCCACCAGGGCCCATTGGTTGGGAATGTAGGGGGCGAGGTCGATGGTGACTGGGTGCGAGGGGATGGGAAGCGTCACGCTCCCGTCCCCGACGTCGGAGACGCGGGTGTACTGGGCCGAGACGCCAAGGCTTGGCAGCAGGGCGCCCCGACTCTGGTCGCGGGCGGCCTCGGTGGCGCGCAGGTCCGCATCCTGGGCTTGCAGAGAAGGATCGCGGGATTCGATCTCGCGTCGGAAGTCCTGGTAGGAAAGGCTGGCGGCGGCGGCCGGAATGGCGGCAATGGCGGCGAGAAGTATGGCGTTCTTCATGGGATTTCTCCATGGCTGGGCATGCTGGGATCCGTGGTGGCGGTTCCCTTTGCCGTGAACAGGACAAGCGGCGCGATCACCAACGCGGCAAGGATGGCCAAGGCCAAGATGATTGGAAGCAGGGTCATTCCATCGCCTCCGGAATGGCGCTTCCAGGAGCGCGGTCGCGGTGCTTCATCAGGAACACTAGCGGAAGCACCGCCAGGCAGGCCACGGCGATCACCGTGAAAGCGTCGAGGTCGGCCAGGAGGTTGGTCTGCTTTAGGATCGTGAGATCTGTTACCTTGAGAGCGACGGCGTGGGCCGCGTCGGGGAAGTAGCCCTTGTCGCCGATGGCGGTAGAGAGGCTTGCGATGTGCTGTGACGCTCCAAGGTCGTTTTCGCCCACGTGGGCCACTAGGTCGCTGCGAAACTGTGCGGAGCTGTGGGTGATGCGCACGTTGAGCAGCGCCACGCCCACGGCGCCTCCGAGTTGGCGGGCCATGTTGCTGATGCCGTTGCCCTGGGCGATCTGCACCCCTTCGAGGCCTTCCACGGCAAGGCTCATGGTGGGGAGCATGGTGAAGCCAAGCGCCACCCCGCGCAAGATAAGCGGCCCGAAGAGGCTGCCCCAATTGGCGTCGGTGGACTGGCGCGACATCCAGAAGCAGAAGGCCGCGGTGAGCGAGAATCCAAGCACCGTGAAGACGCGCGGGCTCGTTCCCTTACTGATGGCCGTGCGGGTGAAGGCGATAGCGAAGGCGGTGCAGATGGCGCCCGGCATGATGGAGAGGCCCGACATCTCGGCGTCCCACCCGAGCTCAATTTGGGCGAAGAGGGGGTAGACGTAGAGGATTCCCACCAGCGAGGCTCCGACCACGAAGATCATCATGACCCCGAGTGACAAATTCCGTCGCGCAAAGAGGGTGAGGTCTACTGCTGGGGCGCGCGTGGTGAGCTCACGCGTCACGAAGGCCAAGAGCGAAGCCATGGCCACCACAAAGGCGATGCGAATCCCGGTGTCGTCGAACCAGTCCTTGGTGTTGCCTTCCTCCAGGACGTACTGGAGCGGCCCCGCAAAGGCGGCCAGGAAGGCGATTCCCCACCAGTCCATGCGCTCCGGGCGCGATTCGTGGCGTCCGTCCTCGATGAAGAGCCAAGAAGACATGGCGGCAAGCAGACCTAGCGGCACATTCACGAAGAAGGCCCAGTTCCAGGAGTAGTGGTCGGTGAGGAATCCCCCCAGGGTGGGACCGAAGGCCGGACCCAGGGTGAGGGACATGCCGTAGATGGCCAGTGCCACGGCCTTCTTGGCCGGCGGGAAGGATTCCATCATGATGGTTTGGGAGGTGGCCATGAGACCGCCGCCGCCGATTCCCTGCAGGAACCTCCAGAAGACGAGGCTCCCTAGACTTGTCGACATGCCGCAGAAGAGCGAGGCGACGGTGAAGAGCGCGATGGACGCGGTGAAGTAGCGCTTACGGCCAAAGAGTCCCGAGAGCATTCCGCTCAGGGGGATGATGATGACGTTGGAGATGGCGTAGGCGGTGATCACCCAGGCGACATCGGTCGTCGAGGCGCCCACGCTGCCGGCGATCTGGCGCAGGGCCACGTTCACGATGGTGGTGTCGATGAGCTCTAGGAGCGAGGCGGCGATGGCGGTGGCCACAATGGCTGCCAGTACCGCTCCCTTTGGATAGGCAAAGTCCTCTTCCTCGAGGGCGAGCTTCGTGGCGGACATGCTAACGCACCTTCGCGCGCACCACGGTGTTGAGGCCGGGCACCAGGGGCTTGTTGCGCGGGTTGGTGATCTTGACGAGGCGGATCCTCACCGGCACGCGCTGGGTGACCTTGATGAAGTTTCCCGAAGCGTTGTCGGCGGGAAGCAGGGCGAACTTCGCTCCGGTGGCTCCGGCAAAGGTCTCCACGGTCCCTTCGATGCGCACGTCCGAGTAAGCGTCCACAGAGATCTCCACGGGCTGGCCAATGGCCATGCGGTCGAGCTGGGTCTCTTTGAAATTGGCCGTGACCCACAGTTCCTGGTCAGACACTAGCATGCACAGTGCCGTTCCGGCGGCCACCATCTGCCCGGGCTCTACGGCTTTCTTGGAGACGATGCCGTCCTGGGGTGCGATGACGTAGGCTTTGGAGAGACTTTCGCGGGCGGCCGCCACCTGGGCGCGGGCTTCGGCCTCGCGGGCGAGGCCTGCCTGCACTTGGAGCGACTGGGCCTGGGCCTGGGTGCCGGCCCCCGAACGCTGGGCTGAAAGGGCGTGTTCCTGCTCGCGCGCGGCCTTGAGTTGGGCCACGGCGGTGGCGTGGGCGGCCGTGGCGGCGTCGAGAGCTTGCGCGGTGGCGGCTCCCTGGGCATGAAGACTTTGCAGGCGCGCCAAGTCGTTCTTTGTCTGGATTTCGCGAGCTTCGGCCCCTGAGACGTTCTCGCGCGCGGCGGCGGTGCTGAAACCGGCGGCTCCGGCGGCGAAATCGGCCGAGAGGTGTCCGCTTCGGGTAGCGCCAGTGGCGGCTTGGGCGGCAGCGAGGCGGGCCTTCGCCTGCTCCAGCTGGGCGGTGAGATCGATGGTCTCGTAGATGGCGAGCGTGTCGCCCTTCTTCACCTTTTGATTGTCGCGAAAGCGCACCTCGGCGAGGTAGCCGGCGAGCTTGCCGCGCACCGGCACGATGTCGCCATCGAGCTGGGCGTTGTCGGTGGATTCAAAGTTTGCCGCGTGGTGAATGTAAAGGCCTCCACTGACGGCGCCGCCGATCACCACCAGAAGGGCGATGATCTTGCTGACAGGGCTTTTGCGGCCGGCTTCAGGGGCTTGGATGTCGGTGCTTGTACTTGTGGTAGTCATCTGCGGCCTCCTTGTTGATTAATCGTTTGATTAAAATTAATCGAACGATTAATTAAACGCAAGCGTAAGCTGCAAGAAGTCTCTAGATTTGGAACATGGTCGAAATCATGCAAGATCCTGCGAGCGCTGGTGCTGGTAAGAAGGGGGATGGCGCCAAGGAGCGCATTCTAGCGGCAGCAAGCATCCTTTTTGCACGCGAGGAATACGAAGCCTGCTCGATCCGCGACATCGCCCAGGCTGCCGAGGTCAATTCTGCCTTGATCTACTACTACTTCGGCAGCAAGGAAGGACTCCTGCGCGCCCTTATTGAAGAGGCGATCGGCATGCTGGCAAATCTTCTCGACAGCCTCATGCTAAAGCCTGAGATGCGAGTGCGCGAAAAGTTGCGCACTTTCCTTATGGCTTGGCTTGGAGTGGTGGCCGGCCGCGGCAATCTGAAAACACTCATGCTGCGCACCATGGGAACCAAAGGTTCGGTGGGGGATCTTTTGCGTCAGCGCATCTGGGGCAATGTGCAGCGCATCGCGAACATTCTTGCCGAAGGGCAGTTGCATGGGGAATTGCGACAAGGCTTCGAGCCAGAGCTGTTGGCCATGCAGGTGCTCTTGTGCGTCATTTCACCAGTGGTGGGTTTC
Source organism: Fibrobacterota bacterium (assembly GCA_036771135.1). Lineage (GTDB taxonomy): Bacteria > Fibrobacterota > Fibrobacteria > UBA5070 > UBA5070 > JBDKGV01. The sequence continues at coordinate 28,315 of DAIPHW010000010.1, forward strand.
CCCTTTCCGGCCAAGGTGGATGTCTCGGATTCTGAGCAGCGGGGGCGTTACGTGGACAGCGCTTTGGAACTCTTGTTTCAGGGGATTGAAGTTCGTTCGAAGGACGGATAGTTATACTTGGGAGCGGAGGTTTTTATGCGTCGCATCGCTACAGCATCGCTGCTTTTCTTGCTGGTCGTTGGAGGTGCCGTGGACGCCAAGACCAAAGCCAAGTCGAAGGCGAAATCCTCGACTTCGGCGCCGACGTCCTCGTCTTCCCGTTCGACGCGATCATCAGCCCCGGTCGATCACCTCACGCCTCTTGTGCTGCCTTTTGAAACACAGCAGGTGCTCTCGTCTGCTCAGGCATCGGCGTTGACTTCCGGGATCGAAGGCTGGAACTGCGGCTCTTCCTGCGTACTGACGGCGCTCAAGGTTCAGAATCGCACCCCCAAGTATGCTGCGGTGCTGTTGCGTCAAGAAGACAAGTCCTCCCAAAGGCAGATGACGGCCACATGGGTGCTTTCCTTTGATGATCAGGGACGTCGCCAGGGTGCTAAAATCCTAGAATCTCGAGTTTCCACCAACGACGGGCTCTTGTCGGGCGTGCGCGGCTCTTTTGAATCGGCGGATCATTTCACGACGCAATCTTGGTCGGCCTTTGATCCGGTGCACAAGGATCCGGCTCTGAACGAGGGAACTTCGGAGCATTGGAAGATTGCGGACAATGGCCTGTTGGTCGAGGACGCTGCAACCAAGTGAGTTCTGAGTCAGAGGCCAACTGGTCTCCGGAAGGACTTCCGGGATTCTTCGAACGCCTCAAGAACATGAACGCTATCCGCCGCTTCGGGACCATCACGTCCCACAACGGCGAATCGGTGGCGACGCATTCTTACGATGTGGCTATTCTCTCCCTGATGATCTACGATCGCCAAGGCGATACTTCGGTCAATCTTGAGGAGGTGCTTCGCAAGGCACTGTGGCATGATTTCGAGGAGACTATCGTCTCCGATATCCCGCATCCCATCAAGCATCGCTACCAAGGTGGACGCCTCGGCAAGCTTCTCGAAGAAATCGTGGAAGCGGTGCTGGATAACGACGCCTTCCACGAGCTCCCGGAGGCGATGGAACGCCGTTACGCGCGCGACGCCAAGGAAGCCAAGTGGGGCGCCGAGGGCGAGATTGTGGCGGCGGCTGACGCGATGGATTTAGTGCTTACGGCTACCCGTGAGATCAAGCTCGGGAACCGCTACTTCGACCACGTCTTCGACGCGGGAATGGAACTCTGCGAGAAGTTCCGTCACTTTCGCTTGGTGGACGAGTTCTGCGGTGTGGCGCGCGAATACCTGGAAAAAGGGCAGTTTGTCGACGGCATCTTTCACGAGAACCGTCGCGAAGCCGATCAGATGGACCTCTTCGCCTAATTTTCCAGGACTCCCGCCAGATTGCGGCGGAGCCAGTAGATGGTGCGGAAGACCGGGCGTAGACGGTCGGGAATGGGCCATTCTTCGTGTGCGTGCCCAGATCCGATGAGACTCTGGAGACGGCCGTCTAGGCGCCACGTCTCGAAAGCAAACCCCGTCGCCTCGCAGCCGTGCAGAAACGGATGCCAGACCAGTTCCACGAGATCCCGTAAGCGTCCGGCGTGCAGTGTTAGGGCAGATTCTGTCCAACCCATCTCCAGGCACAACGAACGGAGTTCCTTGTCGCCTTCGGCCAGATCATCCCAATGCGCCAAGCTGTTGCGCAGACCTTCCGAAAAATCGAGGCTTCCGGCCAGGTCGCGGACCCCCAAGCGCCAGGCATCGCCGAGTCCGGGGATCACCGACACGTTGGCGTTGCCGCCGATGGGCAACCAAATCCCCGCGTGCCAGAAGGAGTAGGACAGCAAGGTCCACAGTCGCTGGGACAGCATGCGCCCTTGGGGAAGCTCCCCGGAGCGCGCCACGAAGGCGGCAAAGCCCTGAAAATCAGGTTCGGCCCGGGCCCGCGGATCGCGCAGGTGACGCGTCTCTCTCAGGTAGGCAAAGTAGATGGGCAATGGATAGCCTTCAGCAGCCTCGTAGAAGACTCCTTCCATATCGTTCTGGCGCACGGCCCGCGCCCACGGCATGCGGATTCCCAAAGCGGCGTCGGCAAAGAGCGGAGCCAGGCGTCTGGATACGGCCTCTTCGCGATCGGGATCGACCTCCGAAAGTATGTTCTGGGACAGTTCGCGCTCCAAACCCTTCCAGGCCCGCTGCGCCTCTTCGGGCAGGGACTTCGGGAGCTTTCCCAACTGCTCCAGGTCGCTCTGGATGAGCGTGCGAATGCCAGGCAGAAAGAGCTTGAGGATGCCGTCTTCTTGCCCTGGGCGATGGGCCCGATAGAACTGGGCGGTGGCGATGCAGCGAATCGGAGCAGTCTGCGCCACGGCGGCATCGAAGCCGGGAAGTCCGACGATCATGTGTCGCAGGGTGTCGATCTCGGGAGAGCGCAAGGCCTGCTGAAGTCCTCCTCCCCAGACCCGGTCCAGGTAGGTGGATTCCATCCCTTGGCGCGAAAGCGGCTTCTGCACCAAGGCTAGAGCCATGCGCAGGGCGACGCCCTTGAGCTGCGAAGCTACGCGCTCGAAATCGCGATGATGGAGCTCGAAAGCCGTGCGGTTCTGGTCGTGAACGGCACGATGTAGGCGTACCAAGGACTTTTTCCAAGCGCGCCAGTGACGCTTGCGGAGGCCTCGTTCGGGAAGATGGCGCGGTGGCCAAGAAAGGCCGAAGGGAAATAGAAGCCATTTGGCTTTGGCTTTTCGATCCTTTTCAAAAGGCCAAGGCGCGATGGGTTCTAGGCGTTGCCAGCCTAAGGAATGGACGGTCTGCGCCAAGAGCGGAGTGGGGCGCACCGCTACGGGGAAGTCAACGGACTTTAGCAAAGGAATGTCGGTGTGACTGTCGCTGTAGGCGAAGCTGTCAGGAGGGGCTGGCAGCTGGTGAGCTTCCTGAAGAGCGGCGAGCTTGCCTTCGGCCTTGACGTCGGATCCATCCAGGAGCGGGAGGTTCCACAGGTGACGGCCTTCAAAGACCAGCCGGGTGGCGACTAAGGTGTGCGGGGGCAGCACTTCGCCCAGGTCTCGCAGCAAAAACTCGGGAGAGGCGCTCACGATGCAGAGGCGATCGCCCAACTGGTGATGCAGCCAGGCGCGTTCCACCAGCTCGGGATGGATCACTTGGCTCAGGAGCTCCCGCTGGAATTCACGCACCAGGTTTTCGCGGGAGGCGTCGGATTCGCGGTTGGAGCTTGCCATGTAGAAGCGCTTGAACCATAAGCGCGAAGCGCCCAAGGTTTTCAGCAGGCAGCCGGTCCAGATCCAGGGCAGCATCCAGTGAGAATGGCGCTTATGGAGATACCACCGCTGCCAGTGCAGCATGGTATCGCCAATTGAAATCGTGTCATCGAAATCAAAAAAGGCTACAGGTCGATCCGGAGGGACGGACGCATCGGTCATCGAGGTCATCGGTAACCGGGAAAGTTAGCACAAAGCCGACCAAGTCGGGCCGATGACGGGAAAACCGTCTTCGGCCCCGATGAAAAATTACGGAACGATTGAGAAGGAGCTGGTCATGCGGCCTTGGGCGCTCTCGACGACCGCGAACAGGGCGCCGTGGAAGTTGCCCAGCGACAAGGAACCGCCAGCTGCGAGGGAGGAGCTCGCCAGACGGCGGCCGTAGACGTCAAAGAGGCGTACTTGGGCAAGGCCGTTCCATCCGGAAAGGACCAACTGATGGTCGCGCACCACAGCGGTAAGGCCCTGGTGAGCGGAAGCCTTGGTGGCGATTCCCGAGGCGGCGCTGGGCAAAACGTAGGGATTGGCGTTATAGGCGCTGATGTTGGTGGTGTACCAGCCGCCATCGTCGGTGACACCGCGGTTGGCGTTGGCACAGTTGTCTGCTCCGCCGCCGAATAAAATGCCGATGAAGCCTGCGTTCACCCACCAGTCCTTGTGATCCAAGAACGTCTGTACGGCATCGTCGCGTTCGGAGCTGTTCGGGTGGTTGATGTTGCCTTCCGAGATCTGCCATCCCACGATGGGAAGCTTGGTGCCATTGGCGATGGCCTTTGTCCAAGTGAAGTACTTGGCGTAGCAGGTGGAGTCCCAGAACCACTGGGTGCCCTTGATGCCGGCGTCGCGGTCGGCCTTCTCGACGAAGACGACGTCGCCTTTGCCGGCGTCGCCCAGATTGCTGAGGAAGCGAGCAATGGTCATTCCGCTGATGATATGGGCCTCCCTGCGACCGCGACCAACCTCTCCGGGGATGTTGACACCCCAATGGTTGGGCATGTGGCCGATGATGACGCCGTTTTTCGCAAGTTTCGACTTGGCGTAGGCGATCATGAATTCGGCCCATCCCTTGAAGTTGGCTGCGTAGGTTTTGCCGGAAATTGCGTTGGCGGAGTCCATGTTCACGGCGATCTGGGTCGGGTCTTCCACTGGCAGGCCGTTGGCACCGTTGGGACCGCGCATCAGGTGGCCGTATAGGTCCGGTTCCAGTACGATGATGTAGTCCTTTTGACCGGCTTGTGCCATTTGCGTGAGCATCCAGTCGTACCGCATGACGTAGTCGTCCATGTAGGCCTTTGAGGCAAGGTTTGTAGTCATGGGCAAATAGCCTTCGCTGGTCTTTCCGAAGTTGTACCATACGAAGGCGCTCTTGACACCCAAGGTATCGGATTCCTTGGCGTAGTCGTAGACGTACATGTGGGTGTGGTTCCCCGAAGGGCTGTAGTCTGTGTACGTGGAGGGCATCACGTACTGGTAGCGGTAGTCGCTCTTGGCTTGGTAGGTCTTACTTGCTTTGCCAACTTCCGTATTGTCGAGTCCTCCGATCACAAAGTGGTCGGGCCAGAGCGAAGGACGCGGCTCCAGGACCTGGGACGGAAAGTTCAGGCTGTGGTTGGCCGTGCCATCGGTGATGGTGACGGAATCGATCAGAAAGTCCAGAGCTGGTTTGCTTGTTGCTTGATTGAGATACAGCGCGGCAATCGAGGTGTCGGTGGGGCCGAGATCAGAAAGAGGAATGACGACCTCCTGCCATTTGCTTCCGCTGGGAATGGAAAGTTCCTTTTCATCGCCCATGCCATAGTTTGATCATTGCCATTTCACATTGAAGACCGCTGCTGAAGCAGAATTGTTCTTGGCCCAAA
>DAIPHW010000011.1:0-32844 GCA_036771135.1 Fibrobacterota bacterium
CCGGGTGCGCAAGGTGGTGAAGTAGGGAACCATGCCGGTATAGCTGCTGGTGGGATCCGGCGCTTCTGAAAACGTCCCGGTAGTGACTACGAAATCGTCGGGGGCGAAGGCGACGCCCTCGACAAAATTTGACATTTCTCCTTCCTGGCACGCCGCTTCCAAGGCAGCCTGAAAGGCGGCGTAATCTTGAAAGCGCTCATGGCGCAGGGACACCGCTCGCGGTGCCGGCAGGAGGCGGATGCGCGCCCGCAGCACGTACCCCAAGGTCCCGTAGGAATTGGGGATGGCATGAAACAGGTCCGAGAATTCGCCTTCCGGCGAGCAGGTGCGCAACTCTCCGTCGCCGCACAGTACGTCCATTTCCAGCACGCGCTCGTGGACGAAGCCGTGGCGGCAGGAGCTCGACTCGATGCCGATGCCGGTGATGGCCCCGCCCACGGTGATGGTCTTGAGCTCCGGGACCACCGGCGGCACGAAACCGTGCAGGAGGCAGGCGTCGGAGAAGTCCTCGAAGGTCGTCATGCCCTCGACATCGGCCCAAGCCTCGTCTTTATTGACGGAAATTGTCCGATTCAAGGAGCGCGCGTCCAGCTTGCGGACACTCCCCTGCTCGCGCGGACGGAAGAGGTTCGAGGTGCGCTTAGAAAGGGCCGCGGGGCCGGAGCCCCGCGCCTTCATGGCTTCAGACATCCGCGCCGCCGAGGCGCGGTATCCTTCCAGCGTGTCGAAGAGCTCCTCGCGGGGCTTCATCGCACCGTCTTCCAGCCGCCGCGCACGCCCTCCTTGGAGAGCACCAACTGCCACAGCTGGTTCTTGCGAGAGCGGAAAGAACCGGCGCTCACCATCAGGTAGTAGTGCCACATGCGGTAAAACCGATCTCCGTACTGCTCCTGGAAGCGAGGCCAGGCGGAGCGGAAGTTGGCGTCCCAGGACATCAGCGTCTTGTCGTAATCGACACCGAAGTTGTGCCAGTCTTCGAGTACGAAGAGGTCGGCGAAGGCACGCGCAAGCCCGACAGGCGATGGCAGCACGGCACCGGGGAAGATGTGCTTATCCAGCCACAGGTCGTTGTCCTGCACCTCGTGGTTGCCGCCGATGGTATGCAGGAGGAACACTCCGTGGGGCTTCAGGCAAGAATGGACGAGCTTCATCATGCTGCGATAGTTCTTGGGGCCCACGTGCTCGCACATGCCCACCGAGACGACCTTGTCGTACTGGCCTTGGGCATCGCGGTAATCGGAAAGGCGGATGTCCACCGGCAGGCCCTGGCTGCGCTCGCGCGCCCATTCCACCTGTTCTGTAGAGATGTTGTAGGCCGTGACATGAGCTCCGTAGCGGGAAGCGGCAAAGCGCGCAAAGCCTCCCCAACCGCAGCCCAGCTCCAGCACCTCGTCGCCTTCCTTGAGGTCGATCTTGCGGCAGATCATGTCGAGCTTGGCTTCCTGGGCGGCGTTCAGATCTTGGGCTCCCGAACTGAAGTAGCCGCAAGTGTATTGCATCCAAGGGTCGAGCATGGCTTCGTAGAAGTCGTTGCCGAGGTTGTAGTGGATGTTGGCCACTTCCAGCGAGCGGTGACGCGTCTGCAGATTGAGGAGCTTTGCCTTAGCCACGTAGGTCAGCAGGGCAAGATTGGGACGAACCTTGTGGTCGAGGCCAGCAGACAACAGGTGATTGAACATCTCGTCCAAGTCCTGACAGTCCCAAAGCCCTTCCACGTAGGCGTCTCCGAATCCAAGGGATCCTTCGGCCAAGACGCGATCTTGAACAGCTGAATCGTGCAGGGCGATATCCCACGGACGAGCACCGTCCAAACGAATATCGGCCAAAGCTAAGGTTTGCTCGAACCATGTCTTCGTCTTCTGAGGCAACGCATCCTCCTTTTTTTGATGAATCCTGTAGGAAGGATAGGCCGAGAGGGTGTCCCGACCGGACGGTCTTTTAGGATCAGAACCAGAAAGATACCCAATACGTCCATTTGCGACCTGGGGGATGAAGCCTTTTTGTTCCTGTCGAGGGGTGTCGTTGCTAAGTTGTACCCTCCGGTCGGGAGCCGGATGGCCGCGGGTGGTCTCCACCTGAGGAACCTCCGGGCACCACAGGGTAATGATGCCAGGTAACGCCTGGGCGCGGTAACGCGACGGAAAGTGCCACAGAAAACAGACCGCCGATGGCCGCAAGGTACAGGCAAGGGTGAAACGGCGGGGTAAGAGCCCACCGCTGCGACCGGTAACGGCGCAGGCACGGCAAACCCCATCAGGTGCAAGACAAACAGAAGGAGCGCCGCAAGGCGGGAACGACCCGTTCCAATCCTTCGGGTCGTCGCTAGAGGCCGCCGGCGACGGCGGTCCCAGAGGAATGGTCATCGGTCCCGCAAGGGATGCCACAGAACCCGGAGTATAGGCTCCCGGCCGGTTTTTCAATCACTAAATGCGGACTCGCAGCGGGCAGAGAGGCTTTGCCATGTTATTTTCCACCCCCATGAAGCTTCGTGTCCTCACCGCTCTCGGCCTTGCGGCGCTCTTGTCCTCCTGTGCCTCCAACAAGCCTTCGGCCAATTCTGAAAAGGTCTGCCGCGACAAGTACGCCTCGGCCAAGTCCCAGTTTGAACGGGAACGCGACGCCGACGCCCAGGAAAAGCTCAAGGATCTCACCATCTCCTGCTACGGCTATGATTTCCAGGAAGAGGCCCAGTACATGCTGGCCACGAGCTACTTCCGCACGGAACAGTGGCCCGAGGCCGAAACGGAATACCGGCTTTTGCGCGAGCAATTTGAACGTTCACGCCATGCCGAAGAAGCGCTCTACAAAATTGCCCGTTGTGGCATCGAGCAGACGGGAACCTGGGATCGCGACCCGTCCTCCATCTTGGATGCCCAGCACAAGATCACGGAATATCTCACCGATTTTCCCGAAGGCAAGTGGAGCGCCGAGATGCGCAAGCAGTACACCGAACTGGACAGTCGCCTCGCCAACCACGACTTCCAGACGGCCCGCCTCTACCTGCGCTTGGGCGAGCCGCTTTCAGCCACCATCTACTTCAATAAGCTCCTGAAGGAGCACCCGGGGTGGGACAAGAACGACGAAGCCCGCATCCAATTGGCCTTGGCCTACGCCAAGATCGATCAATTTGACCAGGCACGCGCCACCCTGACGCTGCTGCATTCTGCTGAAGATTCGACTCAACTGCAGCCCAAGATCAAGAGTGCCGAGAAGGATATCGCCTCTTTGGAAAAGGCCTTTCAGAAGCGCCGTGCCCGCGAGGCCGAAGGCTACAAGACCGGCTTCTTTTAGCCGCTAGGTTCGACGAACCAGCAAGGCCACCGCTTGGGCGGCGATGCCTTCGCCTCGTCCCGTAAAGCCGAGTTTCTCGGTGGTCGTCCCTTGGATGGCCACTTGATCAATCTCAATTTCCAAGGCACGCGCAATGTTGGCGCGCATGGCTTCCACATGAGGCCGCACCTTGGGTGCTTCGCAGATCACTGTCCCCTGGAGATTGCCGACATCCCATCCGCGGGATGCGATGAGCTTCCCCACTTCCGCAAGCAGCATCAAGGAATCGGCTCCTTTATAGCGCGGATCGGTGTCGGGAAAGTGCGCCCCAATATCTCCAAGCCCGAGCGCCCCCAAGAGGGCATCGCTCAGAGCGTGCAGCAGCACATCGGCATCGGAGTGCCCCAAAAGTCCCAGCGGATGCGGGATTTCTACCCCTCCCAAAATGCACTTGCGGCCTTCGACCAAGCGATGCACATCAAAGCCGCTGCCGACGCGAAATGGCGGATATCGAGTGTCCATCTCGCAAACCATAGGAAATCGCGCCGCCTACTTTGGCTATCTTGCCGTCTCTCTTCATGAACGACCTTCCAGATCACCTGCATCATTCCTCTGTTCCCGTCCACCTGAGCCTGGGAGGTCTTGACGTCGAGGGATTTTCCATCGGGGGCCTAGCAACCTGGTTTCTGGTTCCCGAGTGGCGACTGTGCTTCGACATCGGCGACTGCCCCATTGAGGCGGTGCGCATGAACCACCTGTTTCTGAGCCATGCCCACGGCGACCACGCCCGCTGCTTGCTACGCCACTTCTCGCTGCGGCGCATGCTCAACATGGAGCCGGCTGTTTACCACGTGCCAGACTTCTTGGTTGAGCCGCTCAAGCGCTTGGCTTACGCCTGGGCTGATCTCGAAGGGCACCGGCGTCACCCCGATTACGTTCCGGACCTCCACGGCATGAGCTCCCACGACGAGATCGAAATCAATCGCCAACTGATCGCCACCAGCTTTCCAGTAGAGCACCGCCTGCGTTCCCTGGGATACACCCTCTGGGAACGACGGAAGAAATTGCTTCCCGAACTGGCCAGTTTGTCTGGTCCCGAGATTGCCGCCCGCAAGCGATCAGGACTCCCCATCGAATCAGAAATGCGCACGCCGCGCCTGACCTTCATTGGCGACTCCACCCTGAAGACCCTGGAGCGCGAGCCGCATGTCCTGGAGAGCAAGGTGCTGGTGCTTGAATCGACCTTCCTCATGGAGGACGATCGTCACATGGCCGACCCCAAAGGGCACATCCACTTGGCTGCCCTTTGCGAATTCCTTGCCGCCAACGAATCGTCCTGCCGCTTCGAATACTTAGTACTCAAGCACTTCAGCATGAAGTACCCGCGCCGCCTGATTGAGGCGCGCTGCCGGGAACTGGTACCGGAGTTCCTGCGCGAGCGCGTCCAACTGCTGATCTAGCCCCAAAACGCCCAACCATGGGGGCAGGACGTAGTATCTTGAATGCATGTCCCTCTCCAAGGAAGCCGCGAATCTGACGGAGCACTGCGAGCCCGTACTCACCGGAGCCTCTCGCAGTCAAGATTTGCCGCCAATGGCCTTTTCCGTGCGCTTCCGTCCACCCCGCGAAGGACGCGGCGTCTTTTCCTTGTTGGGGCGCGATGCGCTGTGGGGAGATATCCGCAAGCTTTTCGAGCGGCGCAACGAGGAACTTTCCGGTCAGGAGTGGACCCCTGCCATGGTGCGGGAAGTGGAAAAGTCGCTGCTGGAAGAATCGTCCGACTTGCGCGGTTCTTTTTTGGGTTGTCTGCGCCATCTGTGCGACATGGAGCTTTGCTGCCAAAAGGGAATGACAATCGCCGAGGCGAACTTTCTTCACCGCTTGCAGCGTCGCCTGGAATCGCGAACCCCTTTCTTGAAGGGGGCGTTTGCCAAGCACTCCGAGGAGATGCTGCGCGAAAGCAGCGAATCCGGGGATTGGAAGGGGCTTGTCGCCCTCTGCGACCTTGCACGCGTGCTGGGAGCACGCATGGGACGCCATCCGCTCTACCAGTCGCTGGCCTCCGACGCCATTTTTTGGGAAGTCCTCCTGGGCATTGCCTTGCAGGCGCGCTCCTGGAATCGGCTCCACAAGGGAGCCTCGCGCAGCATCCGCCCTCTGGACATCTACATCGGCGCCTGCGTGGTGCCTTCCGAAGGCGGCGTGGTGCCTTCGCTTTCCCAGATGCGCCAGGCCTCCAGCGCTTCCTGGATGAGCGGCGTACTGGATCGTTGGCTTCAGGCTGTGGCTCAGGAAAAAGGCGACAGCTTGATCCCTGGTCAGGAATGGTCGCCTCCCTGGTCGTGGCTGCGCCAAGCGGCCGACCAGATCCAAATCACCCCGATGGGAACCCGAGGGGCTGTAGTCGGCACCGTGGTGCGCGCACTTCAAGAAACAGGTTGGGATGCAGATCGTCCCAAGGAGGGGGTTGCCGCCCAACTACTCGAAAAGATTGAATCGTTAGCCAGTCGCTACGTTCCCGATCCAGTATCCCGCCCAGTTCCTTCCGTTTCCGAAAAGCCCGTCGACCACTTTGAAACGGGAACATTCTCCATCTTCGACATCACCGGCAACGCCCCTGCCGTGGTCGATGCGACGCGAGACGCCTTCCGCGACGATGTCAGCAAGCAAGCGGCGCAGATGCTTTCGAGCCTAGAAAACGGCGCGACCATCCAAGGACGCGTCTGGTGGTCCGATTTCCTGACCATCGTCGAACGCGAAGACGCAGAGCTGCAGCGCTGGGCCACTCGGATGCGGGAAATCGATTCTCCGCTGTGGATCTGCGGCTTCGAAGACGCGATACGTTTTCTCTACCCCAGCGCAGTACGGCCGGCTCATCTTTCCTTTCTCTGCACCGACCGCTATCCTCCCGAACCCCGCGAGAATCTCGACATTCCCGTGGTAGAATTCCTGCTTTCGGCCTGCGAAGAGAGCCTCGCCTCGGGAGCCCGGCAACCGCCTTTAGTCGTCGCGCGCCATTGGCAGGCGCAAACCGAAGCGCGCATGCTCCCAAGCCACAGTCCGGGATGGTGGTCCTGGATCGCCCAGGAAGGCACCCGCCGCGCTTACTCGCCCCGCACGCGCGGAACCTTGTCGGTACCAGGAGATGCGTTTGCACGCGACTTGGCCATTCCTAGCCTTGCCTCGGAAGAGATCGCCTACCTGGAAGCCTGCGCCTCTGGAAACGGCGGCGATCCGGCGGCGGTGCAAAAGCGTCTCGCCGAGATTACCGCGAATCTCGAAAGCTCCAAGGAACTGGCTTTGCGCTCGCTCTTGACGAGATTCTGAAGCATTTTTGAATCCTTGAACCCCTCATGGAGAATTTGACCTATGCGAAAGCCTTTTCCTAAACCGTTAAAGATCGCTCTGATCGCCGCTGGATCGTTGGTCGGGCTCCTGGTGATCGCTGCCGTGATCCTCTCCATCATGTTCCCGCCCTCGAAGGTCAAGGCGATCGTGCTGGAACAGGCCGGCAAGAAGCTGCAGCGCGAGGTCAAGGTGGAAAGCGCTGGACTCAAGTTCTTCCCCTACCTGGGCGTCTCGCTCAAGGGTTTCGAGGTGGCCAACAACCCAGACTCCGGCTTTTCCAAGGAACCGCTCTTCCACCTCAAGGAACTGGGCGTAGAGCTCTCGCTGAAGAGCATCTTCAAGATGTCCCCGGTGGTGAGCGAGATCCGCGTGGTCGAGCCTGAAATCCGCCTGGAAGTGCTCCCCGACGGCCGCACTTCACTTGACAATCTCGGCGGTCCCAAGGACACCACCACCCCGAAGAAGGATTCTGTCAAGCCTCTGACGCTTCCCTTTCCGCTCACCGTGGACAAAATTCGCATCACAGACGGAGCCTTCACTTACATCGACCGCAAAAAAGGACAGAATCTGTCCGTGGCCGGCTTGAATGAGGTGATTTCACTTTCTACCGACAAAAAGCTCGAGAACGTGGACACCAAGGGGACCTTGGAGATCCGCGAGATCGCCGTCTCGGGAAGCGGCATGCCGGTCAAGAAGGGCGGCATCCACGTGAAGGTCTCGCATGACCTGTCGCTAAACCTGCCCGCCGCCACGGTGACGATCCGCTCGGTGAAGGCTTCGCTGCAGGACGTCACGGTAGAACTCACCGGCAGCGCCTCCAACGTGCTGGTCACCCCCGACCTCGCTCTGCGCCTCAAGTCCGAGAAGATCGACCTGGCCAGCCTTCTCAAGGAAGTCCCCAAGGGGCTCAATGCTTGGGTGGACAAGACTACCCTTGCGGGCAGTACGAATTTCGACCTTTCCGTCAAAGGGAAGCTTGCCAAGGAGCATCTGCCGCAGATCTCCGGAGCCATCCATCTGGTGGGCATCGGCGCCTCGGTGGCCGGCGTTCCGGCCAAGCTAGAAGGCCTGAACGGCACCATCAGCCTCTATCCGCAGGACTCGGCGCAGGGCGTGAAGATTCAGCCCTTTGACCTGAAATTGGCCGGCAATCCCATCTCGCTCTACTTGGATGCCAATGGTCTTCCCAAGAAGCCCTACCTCAAGGCCCTGGATACCCGCGGTCGCATCGATCTGGGGGCCGTATCGAAGCTCGTGCCGGGCATGGACGTCTACGAACTGGCAGGGCTTTTGGGCTTCGACGTGAAGGGCCAGGGGCCGCTCGATCCGGCCAATCCCACCGCTCTCCAGATCGCCGGCACAGCAAGCCTCGAGAAGATCTCGGCCAAGGCGCCGGGACTTCCCGACCGCGTCAATGTGGATGGCACGGCAAGCTTTGCCAACACCGCCGTGGGCGCCAAGCTCGCCGTGGTCACCGGCCCCACCGACGTCGCGGTGGACGCCAAGGTCAGCGACTGGCTCGCCATGGTGCTCCCGAAGCTCGCCGCCGGCAAGGTCACGGCTGTGACAGCTTCTGTCAAATCGCGCCAGATCGACCTCGACCGCCTGCTGCCGGCCTCTGATCCGAACAAGCCCAAGGAAGCTTCTAAGCCCTTGGTGATCCCGGCCCTGCCCAACGTGCGCCTCACGGCCAACGTGGATGCTGCCCTGGTGAAGGCCTTTGGACTGCAGGTGACGGGAGTGAAGTCAGCGACCACCTTCGCAGGCGGCGTGCTGGGCATGAAGAACCAAGCCAAGGTCTACGGCGGCGCCTTTGGGAACACCGTGAACGCCAACCTCGCGAATCCCAAGAACATCTCGTCCCACGTCACCGTGGACGTCTCCGGAGTGGAGGCCTCGCAGCTCTTGCCGGCGCTGGCCGTGCGCTTCCCCCAGAAGAGCCTGAAGACCTTTGCCGGTGGACTTTCGGGCAAGGGGAACCTCAAGGTGGACGCTACCGCCGCGGGCGATCCTGCCGAGATCACCAAGAACCTCTCGGCAGACATCTCGGCGAACTTCGTCAACGGACGCCTCACCGTGCCTCTCTTCGGCAAGATGACATCCTCCCTTCACAAGATCTACTCCGCCGTTCCCGACCTGCATCAGCTCGACTTCAAGACCTTCAAGGCCCAGGCCAGGTTGCGTCAGGGGAACCTCGAATTCCAGGACATTTCCGTGGACGGCGATGCCTTCGGAAGCATCAATGCTGCTGGAAAGGTGGGACTAGATCAGACCCTCGCCATGAAGGCTGACGTGCATCTGCCCAAGGCCGCCTCGGCGCCCATCCTCGCTGGCGGCGCCGCCGCCACGGGCTACCTCAGGGGACTGGGACTTCCGGCCACCGTGGCTCCAGCTTCCGACAAGGACAAGCGCGTCATCGTCTCCTACCTGATCGGTGGAACTCTCCAGGATCCGACCTTCAAGGCCGACGTCCCGCGTCTTTCCGACCTCGCCAAGGGCGCCGCTTCCATGCTCCTCGACGAGAAGAAGAAGGAGGCCCAAGCTTTGGTGGATCGCAAGAAGGCTGAGCTTCAGACGCGTGCCGAGACCGAAAAGAAGAAGGTGCAGACGCAAGTCCAGACCAAGGTCGACAACACCGTCAAGCAGACCCAGGATAAGGCCAAAGACAAGGCCAAGAGCGAGATCGGCAAGAAGCTCAAGGGGTTCGGATTCTAGCCTCAATGCTGCTCTCTCTGCTGGCGGGAATCGCCTCTGCCGCCGTAGCCGTCGTCGAAGTGCACGGCACGGTGGATGAGGCGCTTTCCCATCACGTCGAGCGTTCCATCGCGCAGGCGCTGAAGCAGAAGCCCACCACGATCGTCTTCGACGTGGACACCTGGGGTGGCGAGCTGTCTGCGGCCTTCGACATCTCGGACGCCATTACAAACGTCAAGACGTGCTCCACTGCCGCCTTCGTGCGCCGCAAGGCCATCTCCGCGGGCGCTTTGATCAGCCTCTCGGCGCAGGCCGTCTACATGGCCCCCGGCGCCACCCTGGGCGACTGCGCTCCCATCGTGCAGACCGAAGAGGGACCGAGGTTCGTTGGCGAGAAGGTCGAAAGCCCACTGCGCGCCCGCTTCCGTGCCTTGGCGCGTCGTCAGGGGCTGCCGCCGCTTTTGGCCGACAAGATGGTGACCAAAGATCTCGAGGTGATCGAGGCGATCGACAGCGCAGGGAAAAAGGCCTACTTCACGGCCAAGGACTTCGAGGCGCTAGGGGAAGCCAAAAGTCGCTTTGTCTCATGGAAGGTGGCTGTGGCCGACGGGCAACTGCTTACGCTGGACGACGTGGAGGCGCGCGATCTGGGCTTTTCCAAAGGCACCTTCGTGAGCCTCGATTCGCTCTTTGCCAAGAAAGGCTGGAGCACGGCGCAGACCTTGGCGCCCAGTTGGAGCGAGCGGCTGGCACGCGGTCTTTCCAGTTGGACTCCGCTCCTGTTCATGGCCGGACTCGCGCTGCTCTGGATCGAGTACAAGACCCCCGGCGGCTTTGTCTTCGGAGTGGCCGGCTTTGCGCTTCTGGCCCTGGCTCTTGGCTCCAAGTACATGATGGGGCTCTCGGGACATGTGCCGCTGCTCTTGGCTGCCCTTGGCATGCTGCTCTTTCTCCTGGAGGTCTGGTTCCTACCGGGGACAGCGGTCTTTGCCTTGCTCGGAGGAACCTGCCTGATCGCAGCCTTGACCATGTCGCTGCAGGGCTTCGTGTGGCCCGATCCCCACAACCAGCTCCAGATCGCGGCAAGCCTCAGGAGCCTTGGGATCGTGGGAGGGTGCCTCGTGGGCGGGTTTCTGACAAGTCTTGTCTTGGTGCGCTACGCCCTGCCCCACCTGCCTTTGCGCGAAGGCATGCGCCTGGAAGCGTCCCTTCCCGCTGGCAGTGGCGCCGCTCCCGAAGAGGACTTCACGGGATGCGAGGGCTTCGCTGTGACTGACCTCCGTCCGCGCGGCACGGTGCGCGTGGGAATGCGGGAATTTGAAGGAAACTGTCTTTCAGGATACCTGGAGGCGGGGCGGAAGCTCCGCGTGGTGGGACGCTCGGAATCGGGCTGGGACATCGAGGCCAGCTCGTGACCTGGATTTGGATTGTACTGCTGCAGATCTTGGCGGCCGGCCTGCTCACCGCCGAGGTCTTTCTGCCTTCCATGGGAGTTTTGGCGGCCGCCACGGTGGCTGCGCTTGGCGGCTCGCTGTGGCTTGGCTGGAGCAGCGGTTGGCCTTTCTGGATCTTGCTCGTGTTTGATTTGGTGGCGTTTCCATGGCTTGCCAAAGCGCTTCTGGGCCGCATTGATCGTTCCCCCATGGGACTTCCCCAGCGCCTTGAGACGGGCGGATCGGCGTCCGTGCCTGATGTCCTTGCCGGCGCCTTGGGTATTGCCGAGACCGATTTTCGCCCGGCCGGCAAGGCGCGCTTTCAGGACCGGGTCTTCGACGCCGCCGCTATCGACGGACAATTTTTGTTGAAAGGAACCCGCCTCGTCGCGACGGGAACCGACCAGAACCGCCTCTCCGTGCGCGCGGCACGTGAGGACGAGACATCTTCCGCGCTGGAGACTGACTCATGAATCTGACCTTCGCATTGGGACTCGGACTCGTCGTCGTCGGCATCATCTTTCTGATCCTGCTCGCCAACTTCCTGGGACTCTGGATCCAGGCCCTCTTCTCGGGAGCCCAGATCGGCATCTTCGCCATGGTGGGCATGCGCATCCGCAAGGTGAATCCGCGCCTCATCGTCAACGCCAAGATCATGGGCGTGAAGGCTGGCATCCCGGTGGAAACCGGCCTCCTGGAAGCTCACTACCTGGCCGGCGGCAACGTGCCGCGCGTGGTCCAGGCCCTGATCGCCGCCGACAAGGCCGGCATCCCCCTCACCTTCAAGCAGGCCACAGCCATCGACCTCGCAGGCCGCAACGTGCTGGAAGCCGTGCAGATGAGCGTAAACCCCAAGGTGGTGGAAACCCCGGTCGTGGCAGCTATGGCCAAGGACGGCATTCAGGTCAAGGCTCTGGCGCGCGTCACAGTGCGCACCAACATCAATCGACTGGTGGGCGGCGCTGGCGAAGCCACCATCCTGGCGCGTGTGGGCGAGGGCATTGTCTCCACCATCGGTTCGGCCGACTCCCACAAGGACGTGCTGGAGCACCCCGACTCGATCTCCAAGACGGTGCTCGGCAAGGGACTGGACGCCGGCACGGCCTTCGAGATTCTCTCCATCGACATCGCCGATGTCGAGGTGGGTGCCAATATCGGGGCTAAGCTCCAGATGGACCAGGCCAACGCCGACAAGAACATCGCCCAGGCCAAGGCCGAGGAACGCCGCGCCATGGCCATCGCCCTGGAGCAGGAAAACCTCGCCCGCATCCAGGAGATGCGCTCGCGCCTGGTGGAAGCCGAGGCTCAGGTACCCATGGCCATGGCCGAAGCCCTAAAGAGCGGCAAGCTTGGCGTAATGGACTACTTCTCGATGAAGAACATCCAGGCCGACACCGACATGCGCTCCTCGCTTTCGCGTCCCCCTGAAGGCGGCGCGGCCTCCTAATGGACCGCTTTCAAGTCGTTCTACTGGTGCTCCTGGTGGCGGCCCAGCTGCTCCACACGCTGTGGAAGCGGATGCATCCGACGCCTCCAGAAGAGCTTTCCGAAGACGCCAAGGCAACGTCCCAAGTTGCCCATAAAGCCATCGTTCCGGAAATTCAAGAGACCACCGAGACGATTGCCACGCCTCAGGCGGCGGCCTTTTCCTGGAACCAAGCGCCGATTTCTGCCAAAACCAAGGAAGCCGCATCCAAAGCGGACGCGGCTTCCTATTCGTGGGGGCCGGAGCGACTTCGCACCGGCATCCTTGCCAAGGCGATTTTGGACCCCCCTCCCGGAATGCGCTGGTTCCGCCGTGGCTAGGCGGTCACGTCCAGCTTCTGCCCCTGGTGTTCCATATTGGGAGCCTGGGGCAGCGACTGCAAAAGCTGCTGGCTCTGGCTTTCCTGCTGATCTTGAGCCTTCTTCAAAAGCAGGATCGAGACAGCATCGCCGGAGTTTTGAGCGGCATTTTGCGTGACAGGGTCGAGAGTATCCATGACATTAGTATCGGATGTCGGACGTCGGAAATGAAGGGGAAAAATGGTCCGGATAGAAACCGTCGCGACCGCGCCTGAATTCTGGAAAGCCCTGGAAGTCCTGGAGGCTAGGCGATCCAACCTGATCGCCAACACCGTGCGGCTGGCGGAGATTCCTTCGTCCACCGGGCACGAAAAGGAACGCGCTCGGGAATTTCGGACCTTGCTGGAAGACGCCTTGGGGGAAGCTCGCATCGACGAGACGGGAAATGTCCTGGGATGCCTGCCGGGAACCGGATCAGGCAAGGCGCTGGTGGTGACGGCAGCTTTGGACTCCCCCTACGGCCCCAGCATCGAGCCGGTGGTGGAGGTGCGGCCCGAGCGTCTGACCGGATGGGGCGTGGGCGTGAACGCCTTTGCCTTGGCAAGCCTTGCGGAGCTTGCGCGCACGCTGCGGAACCATCCAATCTCAGAAGCCTCGGATATCTGGTTCGTGGCCACCGTGGGTTCAGAGATGGCCGGTGATTTGCGCGGCATCAGCGCACTTTTTCCGTGGCTCTCCAGCACCTGCAGCCGCGCCATCTGCCTGCAGGGAGCCGGCCTTGGACGCTTGGACCACTGGTCGGTGGGCACCTACCGTGGCGAGCTCACGGTACTCACCCCCGGCGGCCACTGCTGGCGCGACAGCGCCCGTGTCAGCGCTCTGCGACTTGTCATGAAGTATTCGCAGACCCTTGAGTCTTTGCCGCCCAAGGGATTGCCGCGCGGACTCTACAACCCCGCTCGTTTGGAATCGGGCGATGCCTGGAACGCCGTCCCCAGCCGAGCGGTGCTGCGCTTCGAGCTGCGCTCCGACGACGAAAACGACCTGCAGCGCATGATCCGCCGTGCCCAAGAAGAGGCTGAAGCGCTGGTCCAAGACTTGCCCGGCTGCCAAGCCTTCCTGGAGCAGAAGGGCTTTCGCCATGCCACCGGCCTCTACCCGGATCACCCCTTGGTCGAGGGGTGCCGTCGCACCCAGGCCTGGGCAGGACTCACCACCACTTTGGGCGCCTCCAGCGCGGATGCTTCGGTGTGTCTCCATTGGGGCGTTGCCGCTGTGACCTTGGGGCTTGGCTCCTGCGTCGGCATTGCCACGAGCCAAGAGACTCTAGACATCCGCGACATCCGCCCAGGGCTGCGCCAGGCTTATGCCGCCATCGTGCAGAACGCGCTATGGAAGGAGAACGATGCTCCAGCGTGAAGAGTGGCTCGCCAGTCATACCCACTGCACGCGGCCCGATCAGGCTCGCGAACTGGCGTCTCGGGTACAGGAAACGCAACTTCGTCTAGGTGTGGTGCTGCCGGTGCGCGACGATGCCCGGAGTCTCGGGAAGCACCTCTTGGCACTTCGCCATGGCTGGCCTGGCGGCTCCTCGCCATGGTGCGAGGTTGCCGTGGTCGATCTCGGCTCCACCGATGCCAGTGTCGAGATTGCTCGTTCGCAGGATGCTCGCCTACTTGGCGGAGCCGAGCGCTTCCTGCCCGGAGACGCCCCGGCTGAAGGCTTGGCCCTGCGCCGGGCCGTCGACCAGTTGGGTTGCGACATCGTCATGGTCGTTCCCGCCGGCCTGCGCCGCATCGATTGGGACAAGGCAAGCGGCTTGGTGCTCAGCCTGCTGGAACATGACGAAGCCGCCCTGGCCATCGGATTTCAGGACGCTCCGCCGCCCTCTTCGCGGCTTTCTTTGCGACCGCTGCTCTCGGTCTTGGAACCAGATCTTTCGCTGATCGTCGACCCCACCTGCCCATTGCTTGCCGTGCGCAGCGCGGCCGTGCGCACCTTGCCACTGGCGCTTACCTTGGGCTACGAACCGGCATTGCTGCTAGAAATCTGGAAAGGCTCCGGACTGGATGGCCTCTGCCAAGTTCCCGTGGGCACGCTTTTGTGGCAGGACGGAAACACCCGTCATGAGGAACAAGCCACCTTCCGTTCGGTGCTGGCCCTCATGGAAACCGCTCAGCGCCACGAGATCTTGGGCAAAGATGGTCCGTTCGGACATTTGTTTGCGACGCTTTCCCAAGAGAGCGAAGGCGTCCGCGTCCATGCCGATCTCCAACTTTTCCGCTGGTCGTTCCCAGCAAGCATGGGCTGACCCGGCCCTTCAGTTTCTATTTCATTGGGTATGCAAGGTCTGATGCGTTCCATTTCCGGCGTGCGTGGCATCGTCGGTCAAGCTCTTACTCCCGTCCTCGTTGCCCGCTATGTCAACGCCTTCGTGCAGGAGGTCGGCCGTGGCCGCATCCTCGTTGGACGCGACACTCGCGATTCCGGTGAGATGATCGAAAACGCCGTCGTGGCGGCCTTGGTGGCCAGCGGTTGCGATGCCGTGCGATTGGGGATCGCCTCCACACCGACCGTCGAGATGGCGGTGCAGGAAGATCCCAACGCCGCCGGTGGACTAATCCTCACGGCAAGCCACAATCCCGCCCAGTGGAATGCCCTGAAGCTCCTGGACAAGGATGGCCTGTTCTTGGGACCCGATGCGGTGAAGCGGGTCTTCAGCCGGGTGGACTCCCAGATCGAGGCTTGGGTGGATCACTCCGAATTGGGAAGCGTCTCCTGTCACGAAGGGGCCGATGCCCTGCACGTGGAGCGCACCTTGGCACTCCCCTACCTCGACGTGCCGGCCATTCGTGCTCGTGGCTTCAAAGTGGTGGTGGACTGCGTGAACGGCGCCGATTCGCTTTTGGGACCGGCCTTCCTGAAGGCCTTGAACTGCCAGGTATTCGAGCTCTTCACCGTTCCCGATGGCAACTTCCCGCGCGGCGCCGAGCCCATTCCAGAATCGCTGGGGCCTCTGGGAGACGCGGTGCGAAAAAATGGCGCTGACCTTGGGCTGGCCTTTGATCCCGATGGCGATCGCTTGGCCTTGGTGGACGAGACGGGAACGCCGCTGGGCGAAGAAAAGACCCTGGCCCTGGCAGTAGACTTGGTGCTTGCGCAGAAGAAGGGCGCCGTGGTGGTCAACCTTTCCACTTCGCGCATGAGCGAAGATCTAGCGGCGCGCCACGGGGTGCCCTTCGAGCGCACGCCGGTGGGCGAGATCCACGTCTCCACGCGCATGCTGAAAATCGGAGCGCTGATCGGCGGCGAAGGCAACGGCGGCGTCATTCTGCCCGAGCTGCACCCCGGACGCGACGGTCTGGTGGCGGCGGCCTTCGTGCTGGAGGCGCTGCGCCGTGACGGACGGAAATTGTCCCAGCTTTCCGCCGGCCTGCCGCGCTACGCCATGCTCAAGCGCAAGTTCGATCTGCAGGGAAAGTCGCTCCCCAAGGCCATCGAGGCCCTCAAGCGCACCTATCCAGACGTCCCCTGCGACGAGCGCGACGGTTTCCGTCTGGCCTTCCCTGACGCTTGGGTCCACCTGCGCGCCTCCAATACCGAGCCGGTCGTCCGGGTGATCGCCGAAGCCCCCGACGAGGCGGCAGCGGCGGCGCTGTGTGACCAGGTCGAGAGCTTGCTTTGAGCGCTCCGCTGACGCGCCCTTACGTCCACCTAAGCGTCTTTGACGGGCCGCTAGACCTGCTGCTCTATCTGGTGCACAACCAGGAGCTCGATCCGCGCACCATTCGCGTGGCCGAGATCGCCGACCAGTACATGGAGTTCCTGCGCTCCTCGGAAACGCCAGAACTGAGCATCGCCGGCGAGTACCTGGTGATGGCGGCAAAGCTCTTGGCCCTGAAGGCCCGCGAGCTGCTTCCCCGCGAGGAGCAGGGAGATCTGGAGCCCGAGGAGTTCGACCTCGATCGCGAAGAGCTGGTGCGCCAGCTGATGGAATACCGGCGTTTCAAGATGGTCGCCGAGGAGCTGCGCGGCATGGAGGCCAAGAACGCCGCCTCACTGCGGCGGGCCTTTGATGAGACGAAGCCCCCCAAGGACGAAGCGCCTCCCGAAGAGGTGGTGGGCATCTGGGACTTGCTGGCCGCCTTCCGCGAAGTCCTGAAGCTCAAGCCTCATCTGGCCGGCCACGTGATTGAAGTGGACGACGTGCCTATCGAGGAGCGCATGAGCCAGGTGCGCGCCATGATGGTGCGCGAAGGACGCATGGTCTTCGAGGAGCTCTTTGCCAACGACAGCCGCCGCATCGTGGTGGTGGTCACCTTCATGGCTCTCATGGAGCTCGTGAAGACGGAGGAAGTCGTGTTCCGTCAGGAGCGCGACAAAGGCGTGATCGTGGTCTACCGTCGCAACGAGACCCGCTTCGAGGAAGAGCTGGCCGACGCCGTAAAGGTCATCTCGCCCGACCCCGAGACCAACCCCAACATCGCCGGCCTCCTGGAAGAGCGCGAGCGCATGCGCGAAGAGGCGCTCGCCCGCGAAGAGGCCGAATGGGGACAGCTTTCGCGTCTCTTGGAAGGCTTTGCCGACGGCAAGCTTCCCGTCGACATTCCCGAAGACGACGAGGTGGAAGGCCCTCCCTCGCCCGATCCGATGCTCTCCCAGACGCCTCTGGGCGGCGAGGAGACACCGGCTGCCGAGGTCGAGGCGCTAGAAGCGAGCCCGGTCGGCGAGGCGGAGTCCGTCGGCGGCCGAGGTGACGATCCCGCCTGACCAGCCGGCTCCTTCGCCCAGCATGTAAAGCCCCTGGACGCTGGTGGATTCGAGGCTGTCGGGATCGCGCGGGAAGCGCAAGGGGCTAGAGGTGCGCGTCTCGGGAGCGATGAAGAGTCCTTGGCCCACGAAGCCTGGAATCTTGCGGTCAAAACCTGTCAAAGACCCCGCCAAGCGGCGTGCCACGAATTCTGGAAAAAGTTCGTGTAGATCTACGCTGGTGAGTCCCCGAACGTAGCTGGTCGGAGGCAGTTCGCCACCGCTCTTGCCGGCAAGGAAGTCTTCGGTGCGCTGGGCCGGAGCCCTGAGCCCCGCGCCCCCCATGAGCGCTGCGGCGCGTTCGATGGAGCGTTGGAAGGCAAGACCGGCAAGGACATCATCCGGAGTGCCTGTGGTCGCGCACCAGCTTGCGAGGTCATCCTGACGCACCGGCACCACCAGCCCTGAGTTGGCGAAGGCGCCGCCGCGGGCGCGAAAGCTCATGCCGTTGGTGGCAAGCTCATCTACCGAAGTGGAGGTGGGCAGCACTTCGCCGCCCGGACACATGCAGAAGGAATAGGCGCCCGGCTCTTCACTTTCGGGCAGGGTCCCGCAGGATACGAAGTACTCGGCCGCCCCGAGTCCCATGGCCTTGGCGTCCACGCCGCGTCCATACTGGCGATCATTGATGAGCGCCTGTGGGTGCTCGATGCGGGCTCCCACCGCGAAGTCCTTGCGCTCGGCAGTCACGCCGCGCTCCACCAGCATCTCCAAGGTGTCGCGAGCCGAGTGTCCAATAGCCAGCACTAGCGCCTCGCAGCTGCTCCAGACTCCGGAGAAGCGCGCTCGCACCAGGCGCCCCGAACGTGTCTCAATATCTTCCAGGCGGCTGGAAAAGAGCAGCGTGCCGCCGGCTTCCAGGAAGCGTCGGCGCATGGCCGCCACCAGCAGGCGCATGCGGTCGGTTCCCAGGTGGGGCTTGGCCTGCCACTGGATGCGCGGCTCCTCGCCGCATTCCACCCACATCTTGAGGGCGGCGCGCACGTGGCGTCCGCGGGTGCGAGTCGTAAGTTTGCCGTCGGTGAAGGTGCCGGCTCCCCCTTCCCCAAAGAGGAAGTTGCTCTCGGGATCCAGTACGCCGTCGTTCAGCAGGTGCCGCGCCTTGCGGGAACGCTCCGTGAGTTCCTCGCCGCGCTCGTGGAGCGTCACGGCAAAGCCCTTTTCAGCAAGCGCAATGGCAGTGGCGATGCCGCAAGGGCCCGTCCCCACTACATGGACGCTCTTTGGCAATAAGACGGAATCTGTCTTGGCATCTTCGGGGTCGATCCGGTCGCCGTGGATCGATTCCAACATGTGCCGACGGTAGGGGCGCCCCAGCACCAGTTCCAGGGTGTAGCGGTAGACCGGATGCCGCGCCTTGCGGGCATCCAGGCTCTCGCGCAGGATCTCGGCCGAGACGAGGTCGACGGCGTCGATGCGCCAGTCGTGCAGTGCCTTGGTCACGGGATCGCGAGAATCCCCCGGCGCCAATTCTAGACCATGGAGCCGATAGCGAAATGTCTGAGCCATAAGTGGGGCAGAAGGTAGCTTTGCCGACGCGGCAGTGCCTGTCCGCAGGGCTAGAAACCGGGCAAATGCCCTTTTAATTCGGATTGGAGAGACGTGACGGATTCGACGACGAGCGCGGCAAGCGCAGGGCGACGACGGACCCTCCGGGTCGGGCCGGCCGGAGAACGAGCCTTGCGGCACGGCTCCCCTTGGCTCTACGACACCTGGATTGAAGAGGAGGAGCCTGGAGCCGCTGGCGACTTGGCGGTGGCCTTCGACAGGAAACGGCGCTTCCTGGCCATCGGCCTCTACGATCCCACCTCTCCCATCCGTCTGCGCGTGCTCTCGCACACTCCGGCCCGCATCGATGCCGCCTGGTTCCAGGAGCGCTTAGCGGCGGCGGTGGCGCTGCGCGCTCCGCTTTCCGAGGCGGCAGCGCAGACCGACGGCTTCCGCATGGTCAACGGCGAGAACGACGGTTTGCCGGGCCTCATCGCTGATCGCTTTGCCGACACCTGCGTACTCAAGCTCTACTCGCCGGCCTGGATCCCCCATCTCACCGAGATCCAGACAGGACTTGCTGCGCTGAGAAACTGGCGACGAGTTGTGCTGCGCCTCAATCGCTCCATGCAGACGGCGCCCGAGCTCCTGGCACGGCACACTGACGGTGAGATCCTCTCGGGAGCTCCGCTCGACGGGCCGGTGCTCTTTCGCGAGAACGGCATCGTCTTCGAGGCCGAACCGGTCATTGGCCAGAAGACGGGATTCTTCCTGGACCAGCGCGACAACCGCGCCCGCGTAGAAGCCCTTTCGGCCGGTCGCGAAGTGCTCAACGTCTTTTCCTACACCGGAGGCTTCTCGGTGTACGCGGCCCGTGGCGGCGCTGCGAGCGTGACGAGCGTAGACTTGAGCGTCCCGGCCACCAAGGCCGCCTGCCGCAACTTCAGCCACAATAAGAACGACCCGCGCATCGCCGCCTGCCGGCACGAACCGGTGGCCCAGGATGCTTTTGTCGCCCTGGAAGACATGCATCGCCGCGGCCAGCGCTTTGGACTAGTGATCCTCGATCCGCCCATGTTCGCCCAATCGCGCGCTCAGGTAGAAAACGCCCTCACGGCCTATGCGCGTCTGACGCGTCTGGGACTTTCGGTGTTGGAGCCGGGCGGCATCCTGGTGCAGGCGTCGTGCTCCAACCGCGTGCCGGCCGAGGACTTCTTTGCTTGCGTGCATCAGGCGGCAAGCGAGGCAGGGCGGCCTCTGCGCGAGATCGAACGCACCGGTCACGCCATAGACCACCCTGTGGCCTTTCCACAGGGCGCCTACCTCAAGTGCCTTTTCGCTCGCGGGTAATTTCCAAAAATCCGGCTTAGTGCTGGAACAGATCGATCTTCCAGCCGTCGTCGCTGCCGCCGTAGCCCGCTAGGCACAGTTCGGCATGCACTGCCAAAGCCTTCATGGAGTCCTCGCACAGCTCGCGGGCGGTACGGCCGCCAGGGAGCATGCCGCGGGCGTCGATCATCTCCTGGAGACGGCGATAGACCGCCACCAGGTAGAGCACGTCGTTGGCGGCGTACTGGAGCTGCTGCGGCGAGAGGTCAGGCCGCGACCAGTCGCTTTGCTGTTGCTCCTTGTCCATCTGGATGCCCAGGAATTCGCGCACCACGTCCTTGAGGCCGTGCGACTGGGTGTAGGTGCGGATCAGCTTGGAGGCGGTGCGAGTGCAGAAGAAGGGACGCACGCGCACCCCGAAGGAATCTTCCAGGAAAGCGATGTCGGTGAGGGCGAAGTGGAAGAGCTTCACCACGTTCGGCGCTTCCAAGAGCTTGCGCAACCGCGGCGGGCACTCGGTCTTGCCGGCGGTGCGCACCAGCGCAGCGTTTCCGTCTTCGTCGCCCACTTGCACCAAGAGCACACGGTCACGCCCCAGGCGCAGACCGTGCAGTTCCGTGTCGATGGCAATTTCTGGCTTTGCGATCCAGGCGGCAAGCTGCGCCTCGGTGAGATCGTCCTGGAGTTTCCATTCGCTCATGACAGAACCTTTCGAGAAGCCTGGAAACGTTCCCAGACAAAAAACAGCAGCGTGGCAAGCAGAAACACGGAGCCGCTAGCCACTAGCCAGGTCCACGGTGCGCTGCGCAGGGAGGCCGGCAACAACAGAAAAGCCCCGAGCCCCACGAAATGGGTCACGTAGTAGATCAAAGAATGCCTGCCGGGCAGCGAAAGCGGCTGGATGATCTTCGGCAGACGATCGGCTAGCCACGAGACCAGGAAGACCGCCACCGCACAGGCCGCGAGCAGGAAGAGGGCAAACGGCGGCAGGGTATGCCAGAAGGAGAGCATGACGTCATGCCCCGGCAGTCCGAGGAACAGATCGCGCGTCAGTGTGAAGCCGTCAGAGAGGCTGGTTCCCGTCAACAAGAAGGTCTGGTGGTTGAGCACCACATTGCCGCTAGCAAACCCGGTGATTCCCCAGCCCAGCCCGCGCATCCAAAATGCGGCGGCGGTTCCCACGAGCAACGACAGAAATTGTCGCCACGGATGGCCGGCCAGGAAGCGGACGGCCCCAAAGGAAAGCAGCGCGTAGGGAAGGTAGGGAAAGACGGGGAAGGAGCCTTGATTGAGTCCGTCCAAGTGAAGTCCCGAGCCTTCCATGGAGGTCCAGGCCAGAAACAGGGAGATGCCCCACCCCAAGGCTAGACCGCCCGAAGGCGCCACGACCGACACCGCCAGGATGGCGATGGCCAAGCATTGGAGAATCCCCGTGGAGATAAGCAGCTCGGGCCATTGCGGGCCAAAGCGGAAGAAGAAGAGAGCCGAAGAAAGCAGCCAAAGCCACAAAGCACGTTGCCGCTGACGCGCCTTCCAGGCGGAAATATCGGCGCTGCGCGACGCCGAGATGGCTAAGCCATAGCCCAAAAGCAGGGTGAAAACCGTGGGGATCACCGGCTCCCAATCCATCAGCAGTTTCCCCAGGGAAGGTACGAGCCCCTTGCCAGGAGACACGATCCGCAGCGAGTGGGTGCAGGTCATGGCAAACATGGCCAACGCCCGAGCAGCGTCGGGGCCTGGACGCCGCACGGTCACCGCGTGGAGTCGGCCGCCATGACGGCCGCGGCACAAGTGCCGCCATCGGGAACGCGATCGGGCTTCATCCGCAGCAGAAAGAGGTGCTTGGGACGGCGTGCGGCCTTGACCATGATCTCGTAGGAGTCGCTGTTCTCCCACACCACGGCATCCACCTGCCCGAGAGACGAGCACATGATGGGATCCAAGAAGGAACCACTGCCCGCCTGCAGCACGTTCTGACGGATGCCCTCCTCCATCAGATCCAGTCCCGCCTTGCCGTCGTTGGACATGGTCACCCGCACGCCCCAGAGTCCACTGGCATCGAAAAGCACCTCGTGAACGTAGTGGATGCCCCAGGCGCTACGGCTCTCTACCAGCTTGGTGCCGTGCGGTTCAAAGCGCTTGGGCGGAAATTGCCCCAAGAAGACGTCATGGGAAGTTCCCCAAGGAATGCGGTAGTGCCCCAGGTCGTACCAATTATTGTCGGGCTCGTGCGAGAAGTCCTTGCCGGAACGGGCTGCATTAAAGACGCGCGCCTTTTCTTCCAGTGCCAATCGGTTCTGTCCCCACCAGTCGCGCAAGCCCGGCACGGTGCTGTCCTGGGAAAGCGCCTTTTGGAAACACTCGTCGGCCTGAGCGTAGAGGCCCTTGGTGTTGTAGGCTCGCCCAATGGCGTACCACACCGGCGCATTCTGCGGATACGAACGGGAAAGCGGCAAAAGCAGGCTCAGCAGGTAGTCGGGATCGCCGGTCCCCTCCCCCAGGTGAATGCCCAAGCGTCCCAGTCCGTGCAGCGGCTTAAGCCCTAGTGTACGCAAGGCCTCCTCGGCTTCTGGCAGACGTCCAATCTGCAAGGCTTGCTGGTAGTCCTGGCGCGCCGAAGTGGTGTCGCCGTGGGATTCCGCGATGAGGCCGCGCAGCCAGTGATAGCGAGCTTGCTTGGGATTCTGTTCCAGGCCGCGCTCCAGCGCCTTGGTGGCAGAATCGTCCTTCTCACGGGCGAAGAGGATCTCAGCGATTAAGTCGTAGCGCGCCTGAGGGCCACCCTTGGCAAGCGAAATGGAAAGCTGGGCCAACCGCTGAGCGCGATCGTAGTTCTCCGACTTGAGTTCCACGCGCGCCAGCTCTTCCATGGCCTCGCGAAAGTCGGGGGCAAAATCCAGCGCCTTCTCGAGCAGAATGCGAGCTTCCTTGAGCTGTCCGCCGGCCAAACGGCATTGAGCCGACTGTAGCAGCAGCCATGGCTGTCCAGGATCTCCAGCAAGGCCGCGCGTCAGCAGGGCATCGGCCTGAACGCTATCGGAATGGGTCGCCTTGGAAAGATGAATGCGGGCGGCGTAGAAGAACGACAGACCAAAGCGCGGTTGGCGACGCATTAGGTCGTCAAAGATGTCCGCGGCGCGAGCCACCTCGTTCTGGCCGAGCAGCGACACGCCGCGCTGGTACAGCCCTTGGTCGTTGGAAGGAAGCTCCGAAGCCGAGCCCGGCAGGTCAGTGGAGCGCCCATGCACCAGCACCGTGTCACCGGGAAATCCGAAAGCCACATGGGAAGGATGCACCAAGCCTTGGTTCCGCCAGAACCACCAGCCAGCAGCGGCGGCAGCCAGAACCAGTACGCCGACGAGAATCCAACGGTTCTTGCGCCCACGCGGCTTCCGCGCGTGACGACCGGAAACCATGATCACGGCTCGCCCCCCAAAAAGGGAAGCAGCAGGTCACGCACCAGCTTGTTCTTCATCAACTTGTTTAGGCTCTTGTTCTTGATCTGGCGCACTCGCTCACGCGTCAGCTTGAGTTCGCGCCCGATCTCGTCGAAGGTGAATTCTTTGGAGTAATTGATGCCGTAGTACATGCGCAGCACCTTGGCTTCACGGTCGGTGACGAACTGTTGGCTCTTGTCGTCGAGCACCTTCTCGATGACGCCCTTGAGTTCGCTCTTCTCATTTTCGGCCTCGGCCTCGCTGTCGGCGCCGATCATGTCCATCAGCGTGGTAGAGCCGTCGCTGTCCTCGCCGCCTACGGGAGAATTGAGGCTTACCTCCTCCACCTTTTCCAGGAGTTCTGGAATCTCGGAGGCGTAATCCTTGAACTCGGGCATTTCCAGAGTGCGTGCGAAATCGCCACCGTTCTTGGAAAGCGCGCGTTTGAACTTGTTGGCGATGGTGAGCTTGTTGGGAGGAATCCGCACCGTGCTCACTTGGTCGAAGAGCGCCTTCTGAATGCCCTGTCGAATCCACCAGACGGCATAGGAGATGAACTTGACCTCTTTGGTCTCATCAAACCGCTGAGCGGCCTTGAAAAGTCCCAGATTGCCTTCGCTGATGAGCTCGGCAAGCGACAGGCCGCGGTTCTGGTAGCGACGCGCCACGCTCACCACGAAGCGCAAATTGCCCGTCACCAGCTTGTGCAGAGCCTCGTAGTCGTCAGGGTTCTGCTTGATGCGGTGAAGGCTGTCGCGTTCTTCAGCAAGCGTCAGCACCGGGTAGCGGTGCAGGTCGCGGATGTAGAGCTGTTCGGCGATCCCCGTCGTCATGGCCCGCCTCAATCGGCTTCCACGGCATTGCCGCGCACTGGGAAGAACCACAGAATGGCTCCCACGGCGATCATGGCCAAGCACAGTGTCTGCCCCATCGTAAGCCAACCAGTGCCGAGCAGGAATCCTACCTGGACATCCGGCTCCCGAGTGAACTCGATGAAAAAGCGAATGATGCCGTATCCCATAAGGTATGAGGATAGCATCCTGCCGCGGAAAGGAGCACGATTACGGAAAAACCAAAGGAAGAGCCCCAGCAGCAGACCTTCTCCGAAGGCCTCGTAAAGTTGGCTTGGGTGGCGCAACGGCCCCAGGCGTCCTTGCAACAGATCGCCTTTGGGATCGTGCGGGAAGTACATGCCCCAAGCAACGGAGGTTGGACGTCCCCACAATTCGCCGTTGAGGAAGTTCCCTAGGCGACCGAAGGTGTACCCTAGCGGCACGGCGGGGACAATGAGTTCGATCAGGCGTGTGGCCCGCAAATGGTGAATGCGTGCAAAGATCACTCCGGCCATGGTGATGCCAAAGAGCCCGCCGTGGAAGCTCATGCCCGAAATGCCGGTGAAGTGGAAGCCCCCCTGGAAGGAGATGGGGAGGACGATCTCCAGGGGATGCTGGGAGAAGTAATCCCAACCGTAGAAGAAGACGTAACCGGTGCGACCGCCCACCAGCACGCCCAGCACCAACCAAGTCAGTACCGAATCAATTTGCTCGCGGGTGAATTCCCAGGGCTCCTTGCGCAGCCGCAGGTTGGTGAGCCAGTAGCCGATGCCGAAGGCGATCGCATACATGAGGCCGTACCAGCGCACAGCCAGCGGCCCAAGCTGCAAGGCCACGGGATCAAGATGCCATTGGATATGGGCCCAGTCGAAGAGTGGAAACATGACTCGTGAAAGTTAGACAAAGTCGGCAGCAAGCGCGAAGCGCCATTCCTGTTGGGGACGATATTTTCTGAGCACGACAATGTCAGACGTTTCTATCCTATTTCCTGAAACAAGGAGGTGCCATGAAGCTCGAGGACATCCTAGAACATCCGGAAATGAATGATCTTTCGATCCGCAAGCTTGGGCCGTGCACGGTCGAGTCCCCCATGACGGGACAGCGGTTCATCGAGGATTGGCAACGCGTGGTGCTCACCAACGAGGCGCGCCGCATCGATTCCTGGCGCGAGCTGGAGCGCAAGATTCCTTCGCTGGAGCTTGCCGGACCGCGTCAGAAGATCTTCCACGACCCGGCCTGGACGCGCGCCGCCATCGTGACCTGCGGCGGCCTCGCCCCAGGCCTCAACGCCGTGCTCAAGAGCCTGGTGCAAGTGCTGTGGTTCGACTACGGCGTGCGCAACATCTTCGGCATTCCCTACGGCTACCGCGGCCTCAATCCCTCCTTCCGCCTCTCCCCTATGCAGCTTACCCCGGAACTGGTGGACACCATCCACGAGAACGGCGGCACCATCCTGGGCAGCTCCCGCGGCGAACAGGACCCGCAGGTGATGGTGGACACCCTGCAGCGGCTCAACATCAACATGCTCTTCTGCGTCGGCGGCGACGGCACCCTGCGTGGCGCCCACGCCATCGCCGAGGAAGTGGCCGCGCGCGGCCTTCCCATCAGCATCGTGGGCATTCCCAAGACGGTCGACAACGACCTCAACCTGGTGGACCGCACCTTCGGCTTCGAAACCGCCGTCTACTCGGCCGCCGACGTGATCACCAACGCCCACATGGAGGCCAAGGGAGCCTACAACGGACTGGGCGTGGTGAAGCTGATGGGGCGCGACTCGGGCTTCATCGCCGCCTGGGCCTCGCTCGCCAACTCAGTGGTCAATATCTGTCTTATTCCAGAGGTGCGCTTTGAGCTAGATGGCGACGAGGGGCTCCTGAAGGCCTTGGAACGGCGCTTCTCCAAGGGGAAGACGCACGCCGTGATCGTGGTGGCCGAAGGCGCCGGGCAGCACCTCTTCGAAGGCCAGCCCGAGATACGCGACGCTTCAGGCAACATCCTGAAGTACGACATCGGCCCCTTCCTGTGCGACAAGATCCGCAAGCACTTCGAGAAGCTGGGCACCGAAGCCAACGTCAAGTACTTCGATCCGAGCTACATCATCCGCTCCGTCCCCGCCAAGGGAACCGATGCCATTTTCTGCTACCAGCTGGCCGAGAATGCTGTGCACGCCGCCATGAGCGGACGCACCGACATGCTGGTGGGAAGTACCGCCGGCGACTTCACCAACGTGCCCATTCCTTACGCCATCAGCGAGCGCAAGAAGGTGGATGTAGATGGTTCGCTCTGGCACGGTGTCCTTTCGGCCACCCGCCAGAACGACTACTTCCACCCCGTCCAGAAACCCTGAGGCTTCCGCCGTCCCCATCTGACAGAATCTGTCACATGTGGACGGCCTTGCCAATGGCCGCCGCCGAGGCGTCGGCCACCACCTCCGAAAGGGTCGGATGGGCGTGCATGGTAGCTAGCACGTCGTCTACCGTGGCCTCCATGTTCATGGCCAGGTTCAGTTCGGCGATGAGCTCGGTGGCCTCGGCCCCCACGATGTGGGCTCCCAGCAGCTCCCCCGTGTCGGAGGCGTAGAGGAGCTTCACGAAGCCGTCGGTGTCCCCAGTCCCCACCGCCTTGCCGTTGGCAATGAAGGGGAATTTCCCGACCCGATAGGCCACGCCAGCCTCCTTGAGCTTGCGCTCGCCGGCCCCGACGCTTGCCACCTGCGGCTGGCAATAGGTGCATCCAGGCACGAGATGGGTCTTCTGCGGAACCTTGCCGCCGTAGAGGCCATCAACGCACTGCCCCGCTTCCCAGCTCGCCTGGTGGGCGAGCCACGGCGGGCCGATGACATCGCCGATGGCGTAGACCCCAGGAAGACTCGTCTGGTAGCGCTCGTCGGTCTTCAGGAAACCTTTGAACAGGTCGAGCTTCAAATCGGGGCCCAGCAGTCCCTCGAGTCGAGCCTCGACTCCCACGGCCACCAGCACCTTTTCAAAACGGTTGCCGTTTTTCGGGGAGCTTCCCTGGAAGGTGGCGGTGGCGCCGTCCTGGCCGATCTCGATGCCGGTGACGCCAGTGCCTGTCAGCACCTCGATGCCGTAGCTCTCGAACTTGCGCCGCAGCAGCTCAGAGCTGTCGTCGTCTTCGATGGGAAGGATGCGCGGAGCGAATTCGACCAGCGTCACCTGAGCTCCAAAGGCGTTGTAGAAATAAGCGAACTCCACCCCGATGGCCCCGGCCCCGACGATCAGGATGGATTTGGGACATTCGGTGAGAGCTAGCGCCTCGCGGCTCGTCATCACCGTCTTGCGATCCAGGACGATTCCCGGAAGCGTGCGCGGCTTGGCACCGGTGGCCACCAAGATATCGGTGGTCTCCAGGACCTCTTCCCCGCCTTCCTCGCGCGCCACCTTGACCCGCCCCGGCCGCTCAATGGTGCCGAGCCCTTTGATCCAGGCAATCTTGTTCTTCTTGAAGAGATGATCAATGCCGGCGGCCATCTTGTCGGCGGCCTTGCGCGACTTGGCGATCACCTGGGCAAAGTCGAAGGAGACGCCCTCCACCTTGAAGCCGTAGTCCTGGCTGTGGGCCAACTGCACCGCAAACTCAGCTTGCTTGAGCAGCGCTTTGGTGGGGATGCAACCCCAGTTGAGGCAGGTGCCGCCAGCGCGTTCCACCTCGACCATAGCCACCTTCTTGCCGTACTGGGCAGCCTTAATAGCGGCCACGTAACCGGCCGGTCCACCGCCGATGACGATCAAATCGTACTTGTCTGCCATGGGTCGTCCCTTCCGTAGGATTGTTTTGCGAAAGATACGCAGTCTCGATCTTTCTATCCACTCAGTTAAAGTTGCGCGCAAAGGGATCATACAACAAACGCGCCCTCCGAAGAAAGGCGCGCGATGCTGGACCGGGCAAAAAGGTGGTTACTTGCCGCCCTTGCCGGCGGGCTTGGCGACCGCCTGAGCAGCTGCAGCCTTGGCGGCGGCGCTGGCTGTGGCTTTGGCAGCCAACGATTTCTCGTTGCTCGGGTGCTTCTTCGCTTGCTTCTTGACGACCTTGTCTCCCACGATAAACTCCTCGGACATCCGTCCGACATTGGGCGGGATACTTCTAAGGTACCCGATTCGCGGCCTCCACAACGAAGTTCCGAAAGGAATCTTGGGCGGGATGAGGCCTTCCTGCCAATTGCCCCACCGGCCCACCAACGCACGAGGAGCTCCCGCCACTCCTCCCAAGCCAGCGTTTCGGCTATTTTGTGGAGATGTCCAAGACCAATGCCTGTCGCCTGCTCGATCAGCTCGGGATCGCCTACGAGACCCACGAGTACGAGGTGGATCCAAGCGACCTTTCTGCAGAATCAGTGGCTGCCAAGGTGGACATGCCGCCCGAGCAGGTCTTCAAGACGCTGGTGGTGCATGGCGACCGCCACGGCATCGCAGTGGCGGTGGTGCCGGGAAACTACGAGATCGACCTCAAGGCGCTGGCGCATCTCACGGGCGACCGCAAGGTGGAGATGCTCCCGCTCAAGGACGTGCAGCCGGTCACCGGCTACATCCGCGGCGGCGTCACGGCCCTGGGGATGAAGAAGCGCTACCCGGTCTTCGTGGACGAGACCATGGAGTTCTGGGACGACGTCTGCGTGTCGGCGGGCATGCGCGGCATGCAGATCCGCATCGCCCCGGCCGACTACCTGAAGGCCACCGGCGCCACCGTGGGAGAAATTTCGCGGGCCAAGGCGGCCTGATGCCCAACCCCAATGACTTCCTGCGCCGCCACATGCGGGCCTTCGAGATGCTCGGGGTGCTGATGCGCATCACCTCCTTTTCCGTGGTGAGCTGGCTCGGTCCCAAGAGCCCGTTCATGCTGGTCTGGAGCTTCAACAGCATCGACGCGGTGCTGCTCTCCTGGTGCGCGGTGCTGCGTCGCGATCTCCCCTACTCCATCCTGAACATCTTCTGGATCGGAGTCGGCGTGCTGGGGATCCTCCGCGCCCTGGGAATCTTCTGACTGCCTGAACAGCGGCGGCTGGGCAGGGAGGTTTATCTTTCCGCGCCATGGAGATCTTCAAGGAGTTCACGATCGAGGCGGCCCATCGCCTTCCGAAGGTGCCCGAGGGCCACAAGTGCGGACGCCTGCACGGCCACTCCTTCCGGCTGCAGATCTGGGTGTCGGGTCCGGTAGGCGAGGACGGTTGGGTGATGGATTTCGCCGACCTCAAGAAGATCTTCGCGCCTGTCTATGACCGGCTCGACCACCACTACCTGAACGAGATTCCTGGGCTTGAGAACCCCACCAGCGAAGTGCTGGCGCGCTGGATTTGGCAGGAATTGTCGCCATTGCTTCCCATTCTCTCCAAGGTGGTGGTCTTCGAGACCTGCACCTCGGGCTGCGTCTATACCGGCAGCTGACGGGGTTTTTGCGCGTCAGATTCCCGGGTAAGCAGTATGCTTGAACCTTCGAGGTCGCTTCTGCGACACATCGGTGTTGGGCATAAAGGGGGATCCATGATCGGAAACGCAATGGCGGTCCTGTGGACGGTCGCATCGATGGCCACAGCCACGGGTACTGTTTCGGTGAATGTCGCATCTTCGGGACATCGGCTGGATCCATCACCCATGAACGGCACGGTGCTGCCCATCTGGTACACGCCCGAGAAGGTGGCGGCACTTGCCGAAGGCCTGCGGCGGGGCGGCTTCCAGCTCTTCCGCTACCCCAACGGAACGCTCTCCAACGAATACCACTGGAACGGGCACGGAAGCTACGACAGCCTCGGCATTTGGCACCCGAGCGCCGACAGTTTTAGTCCTGGCTTCAAGGTCAACACCCTGCACCGCGGCACCTCTCGCAGCAACTATGGCAGCGTATTCCCCTCGCAGCTCTTCGACGCCGACACCGCAACCTTCTGGTGGGGAGTCGCCGAAAAGGATTCCCTGCAACCTTGGCTGGAGGTGAACTTCGGAAGCGCGATCGAGGTCGACTCGCTGGAGATCCTGTGGGGAGCCATAAGACCCGACAGCATCGAACTTTCTGCCCTGGCATCCGACATGGGAAACAACGCCCTTTGGGCAAATCCTGTTCATTGGGATGCCGGCGTCGCCGTGCCGGTGACGGAATCCGTCACCCAGGCGAGAATCGCCCCAACGCTTGCCGCAGAATGGTTCCGCCTGCGCTGCCTGGGACGCGCCCCCGGTGCCCAGGTACGCGAGATCCGCCTGTTCAGGAACGGCGCCTTGGTGAGCGGCAACTCGGCGTCTACTCCTCCGATGGCGGTCGCCTACGGCACCCACCCCAGCAACGCCCCCACCTCAGATGCAGCGCCGCGCTGGGACTTCGACACCTTCATGGCCACCCTGGCCCGGGAATTCCCGGGCTCCGAGCCACTTCTGTGCGTGAACGTCGGGACCGGCACCCCCGAGGAGGCTGCCGCCTGGGTTCATTACGCCAATCTCGTGAAGAGGTACGGCGTGAAGCGCTGGCACGTGGGCAACGAGATTGATGGCAACTGGGAACAAGGGGGCGCCCTGGATGCCGGGCAGTATGCGGTACGCTTCGTGGCCTTTGCCAAGGCCATGAAGGCCGTCGACTCGACCATCGAGATCTACGGCCCGGTGCTTTCGGGCATGGATTGGCAGAGCCGCCCGAGCGGACGCGACAGCCTCGATTGGATGGAGTCCTTCCTGGCCCGGATCGGGGCGGCCGAACGTCGCGACGGCCGACGCTACCTGGATGGGGTGGATTTTCACGCCTATCCTTACGGCATCTCCAGCGGATCCGGGAACCCCGCGCTCATGCTAAAGGCCATGGACGGCTTGGGGAAGGCGCTGGACACCTTGGACGCCTACATGCAGCGCCATCTGGACGGCGCCTCCTCCCGCAAGGTGGCGCTCACGGAATTCAACGCCTCGGTGAATGTCTCGTACCTGCTGATGCACGAGGTCAACGGCATCGGCATGGCCGACATGCTGGGACAGATCGCAAGCCGCTTCGGCGACCGCGCCGTGACCTGCCTGTGGGAGCCCGCCGGCGGCGAGCCGAGCAATCCCGACGGCAGCGCCGGCGCATCCTACGGAAGCTTGCGCTTGTTCACTCCCGGCACGCGAGGACTGACGTCCGATCTCGGGGACCCGCCTACAGGTGCCTTCTGGGGACAGTTTCTGGCGACAAGTGCCTGGATTGAGAGGGGACGCCCAGGGGATGGCGGCGCCCCGGTCCTGCTTCCCTCGACGGTTGCGGGCAACCCCAGCTTGCGCGCCTTTGCCGCCAAGGATTCCGGACGCGTCTCGGTGCTGGTGCTCAACCTGGCGGCCAAGACAGATTCCGTCTCACTGGATCTCGGGACGGCAGCCGATTCCGGAGAGCTCCTCACCTGGTCTTCGCAGCACTACGCCTGGGACGGCACGACGTCCATGGCGCGTGCCCTTCCCAATCTCGGACCGACGGCTTCGCTCTGGAAGGGCGGCAAGGCCGCCATTCCCGCCTACGGGGCCCTGATCTTCCGGGCCGGCGCCGCGCCGATGGCCACCGGAAAGCTTGAGATGCTGCTGCGGACCCAATCAGCCACCGAACTGCGCGAAGGCGACACCTTGGTGCTCACCGCCTACCTGCGCCAGAAGGGAGGACACCTGGTCTCGGGAGCCTACTGGAACGACTCCAGTTGTGCTGCAGCTCCCTGTTCCGATGCCCTGGCCACTCCCTTGTCATCCTTCGACGGCGCCTGGGACGGATCGCTGGAAGGCTGCGTGTTGCGGATCCCCGGACTTGCCATCGGAAACCATGTGCTGCGCTTTGCCTGGACCGGAAGCAATGGTGCGGTGCTGCGCGATTCCGTGAGCGTGCGCGTGACGGGAACGCCGCGCGCATCGCGTTGGATCGACCGCTTCGACGCCGGGACCCTCCGCTGCGACCTGCCCGGGACTCCTCGCTGGTTCTCCATGGTCCAGGCCGGCGCACCGGCCTCGAAGATTTCCCTGACCGAACCGACGTGGCCCGACACGACGCAGAACAAGCGCTGGTTCCAAATGGCCTTCACCTTGAACCAACCGACGACGCTCAGCTACCCCAACTTCGCCATGGCTTCGCTCTCCATTCCCCGCACTTTTCTGGACTCCACCTCAAGCCGCTGGGTCGGCATCGTCTTCGATCACAGCGCCGCGTACGATTCGGGAACCGGCGTCTTCCAGCTGCAGGTCCCCGAGGACTCCGTGACCGACTACGACTACCACATGGTGACACTTTCTGCCACCGCCGGGAAATGGGTGCGCGACACCCTGTACTGGAGCGACTTCCACCAAGGGGGCTGGGGCAAGGCTGAAGGCCTCCTGGAGGTGCGACAGATCCAGGAGCTGCAGTTCCGGGCCGCCGGAGCGGGGCGCGGAACCTTGCGACTAGACAACCTGGCGCTCCTCGGGACCGAAGGCGAGTCGC
>DAIPHW010000012.1:0-22495 GCA_036771135.1 Fibrobacterota bacterium
GCGAAGTCCTGGTATTCCTGCAGCGTGGTGTAGTTGTGGATGTCGTGCATGGAGAGGCCTTCGTGGTTTCCCAGCAGCATCTCCACTCGTCCTTTGGCTTGGCGGGCTTGTCGCGAGAGGCGGCGAATGAGTCCGTAGATGCGGCGAGGGGAACCGCCTCGCCCAATGATGTCGCCGGTGAGGACCAGTATGGCATTGCCTCCGACCCAGTCCCCGGTCGTATTGATGAGCCCGGCCATGCGCAGGAGCTCACGAAAACCGGCCTCGTTGCCATGGATGTCTCCAATGGCCAGAAGCCTTCCTTTGGCGACAATTCGGCAGGTTTCCTCGCTCGGCATCAGCATGAGTGTGCCATTCTATGCTTGCGGATGCAAATTTTCTCGCATATGCCTGTAGACTGGAATGGACAAGACCCGGTTCCGGCCCTGCGCGAGGCGCTCGGGTACATCTCGCGCTATCGGGGCGAGACCTTCGTCATCAAGCTTGAAAGCGGACTTCTGGAAGATCCGGTCTTCCCCTCGCTTGCCCGCGATGTGGCGCTGCTGCACCGCATGGGCGTGCGCATCGTGGTGGTGCCCGGGTCGCGCCGCCAGATCGATCTGGTGCTTAAGGCCTACGGGGTCGAGACGCGCATCGTGGACGAGACGCGCATCACCAGCGAAGAATCTTTGCCGCTGGTGAATCTGGCGGCCTTTGATGTGTGCAACCGCCTGATGACGGCCTTTTCCGAGTCGGGCCTGAACGCTCTGATTGGCAACTGGGTGAAGGCTCGGGCTGTGGGCGTGCTTCACGGTGTAGACTACCAACACACCGGCGTGGTCCAGGGGCTGCGCACCGACACCCTGCGCGAGCTGCTAGATCGCGAGTTCATCCCCATTCTTCCCAATATCGGCTGGAGCAATAACGGGCGTCCCTACAACGTGAGCTCCACGCAACTTGCCATGGAGGTCGCCGTCCAGCTCGGTGCCGCCAAGCTCTTCTTCCTCTGCGACGAAAAGCCGACCAGTGCCGAAGGGCTTGATTTGCCCTCCGAGGTGGAGGTGCGCGAGAACGGTCTCATCTCTCGTCTCTCCATCAGTCAGGTGCAGGAACTTTTGGACCGCAATCCCCAGGCATTGCACCAACCGCAGCGCGACTACTTCCGGCGTTCCCTGGATGCGTGTCGGCGAGGGGTGGGACGCGCTCACATCGTGGATGGCAATCGCGAAGGGGCACTGCTGCGCGAGGTCTTCAGTCGTGATGGCTTGGGGACGATGATCTACGTGAGCGAGCACGAAAATATTCGGCGGGCAGAGCCTGCGGATATTCCCGACATGCTGCGTACCATGGAGCCTTATGTGGCGCGCGGCATCCTGGTGCCTCGCACTGCGGCGATAGTTCAGGAAAAGCTGGAGGACTACGCGGTCTACGACGTGGACGGCTTTGTTCAAGGGTGTGCTGCCTTGCATCCCTATTCCGGAAACATGGCCGAAATCGCTGCCGTGGCAGTGGCCGAGGGAAATCGTCGCGGCGGGGTTGGACGTCGGTTGGTGCAGTACCAGATGCAGCGGGCACAGCAACTCGGCATCGGCAAGCTTTTCCTGCTAACGACCCAAACCAGCGACTGGTTCGCCGACCTGGGCTTCGTGCGCGGCGAGGTGGCAGATCTTCCTGACGAGAAGCGCGAAGCCTACAATCGCGAGCGCGCCAGCCTAGTCTATGTGCGGGATCTCGAGCTCTGAGCCTTCCGCTTCCTTGACGGCGCGGGAATCTTACTAAGTTGAAGGTCTTTCCGTCCTTTGCGGGGGTCGCAGGCGGAGTTGAACGTCTTTTCCGGGAGTGCCAAAGCCCGTATGCTGAACACCATTCGTGAAAATGCCAAGTGGTTCGTGGCTGTCCCGATCGCGTGCTTCGCAGCGCTGATCTTCGTGGACTGGGGAATGAGTCCCGGCAACGATATGACCCAGAAGAATGTCGTGGGCAAGATCGAAGGGGAAAAGATCTCGTTCGCAGCCTTCGACAAGGAAGTTGAGGCCGAGGCCAAGAAGCTGACCGGTGAAGGCCAGGAACTGGATGCTGGCCAATACGCGAACATCCGGTCTGAGGTGTTTGAGAAGTTTGTTCGCACCCAGATTCTGCAGAAGGATTTTGAGGCCTACGGACTCGAGGGAAGTCCTCTGGAAGTCCTGGCTTTTCTCAAGGAAAATCCTCCTCCAGGAGCCGAAAAGGCTCCGTTCTTCATGGGACCTGATTCGCAGTTCAGTCGTGCCAAGTACCTGCAATGGCTTTCCAATCCGAAGGTCTTTGACGATCCCTTCATGCGCATGATGGAAGAGCAAGTTTCGAAGTCGATCGTTCCGGAACAGCAGCTAAAGCCTCTCTTGGTGGCGCTGCAGCCCGTCAGTGATCTGGAACTGCGCTTCCGCTTGCGGATGCGGAGCCGGCGGCTTTGGGGCGCGGTCGTAACGTCCTTGGCGAGTTCTTTTCCGGTAAATCCTGAGGCCATGTCTGTGGCGCAGGCGCGGCGTTGGTTCGACTCCCATCCCGATACGCTCTGGCATGAGAAGCCGGAAGCCGTCGTGCCTTTCGTCACCTTTCCCAAGCGCCCTTCCCATGCGGACTCCACCATGGCGCGCGATCAGATCGACACCGTGGCGCGTCTTGCACGTGCAGGGGAAAAGTTCGAGGACCTTGCTCGTAACTACTCGGAAGATCCCGGTTCGGTCAAGAATGGCGGCGACTTGGGCGGTTTCCAGAGCTTGAAGACGTGGGTTCCGGAATTCGCCGCGGTTGCCCGCAAACTTGATTCTGGAAAAATTTCCGACCCATTCCTGTCGCAGTTCGGGTGGCATGTCATCTTGAGCAAGGGACGCAAGATCGAGAATGGTGACACCCTCTATTCGCTTGCGCATGTCTTGATCACGATTCCGACCAGTCCCGAGACGTCGGACTCGCTGAAGGCCCGCGCGGAAGCTTTCCGCAAGCTGGTCAAGTCTGGCAAGAGCTTTGCCGAGGCCGCCAAGGCGATGGGGCTTGCGGTGGAGACTTCGCAGCCGCTGGTGAAAGGTGCCAGTTGTGCGCTGCCAACCGGAGTCGTCTCTGGACTCGGCGCTTTTGCCTTCCGTGACGATGAGACGGTAAGCGATGTCTTGGAAAATTCCCAAGCCGTGCATGTGGCTGGACGCGGCAAGATCTATGCTCCAGGGCGGGATTTTGAGTTGGCGCTTCCTGTGATCCGTCAGCGCTTGGCTCGAGAGGCGGCTGTGGCCGAAGCCAAAGCTTGGCTTGAGTCTCAAAGTGCCAAAATTGCGGCCTGCGACACATCCATCACGTGCTTGAATGCCGTAGGTAAGCTCACAGCAGTGAGTTATCAGGACCGCCCAGTGGCGAGCTTCCTGGAATCGTTTGGGTATGCTTCGCCGGAGCTCTTGAAGCTTAGCACGACGACCGCCAAGCACCACTGGTCGAGTGTCGCTGTCGGTTCCCAGGCGGCTGTGATGCTGAAGTTGGATTCTGCCGTCGTGGCTGACGATGCCGAGATCCAGAAAAATCTTGCTGAAGGCCGTTTTCTTGCGCGCAATGTGGTTTTGCGTACGGCTTTTGAAGGCTGGTATAAATGGCGGCGATCCATCGCCAACGTCGACAACCGGTTGGACCGTTATTTCCGCGACTGAAGAAATGAGCGCTCGTGTTTCTTGATGAAAGCCGAATCCAGGTTCGTGCGGGCGCTGGCGGCAATGGCTGCGTGGCTTTCCGACGCGAAAAATACGTGCCGTTGGGAGGACCCAATGGCGGTGACGGTGGCCGAGGTGGCCACGTCGTCCTGGAGGCGGATGCCCAGATCCATACTCTCTACGATATTGGGCGGGTGCGCGTCTTCCGCGGCAAGCGCGGGGAGCACGGCCAAGGCTCTAACTGCACCGGCCGTGATGGTGAAGACTGTTGCGTCAAGGTACCGGTCGGGACGCTGATCAAGGACGATGAGGGGCACTTGCTGTGCGATCTCACCACGCACGGTCAGAAGTTCGTGGCGGCACGCGGAGGACGCGGCGGACAGGGCAATCAACATTTTGCCACGCCTCGCAACCAGGCGCCTCGCAAGGCCTATCCTGGGCAGGTGGGCGAAGAACGTACGCTGCATCTGGAACTGCGCTTGGTCGCCGATGTGGGACTGGTCGGCTATCCCAATGCTGGCAAGAGTTCACTTTTGGCTTCGCTGACGCGGGCGCGTCCCCGCATCGCAGACTTTCCCTTCACCACCTTGGAGCCCATCCTCGGTATCGTGGCACTGGACGACACATCTTTCGTGATGGCCGACATTCCAGGGCTCATCGAAGGCGCCGCTTCTGGCAAGGGACTCGGGGATCGCTTCCTGCGTCACATCGAACGCACGCGCATGCTGCTCTTCGTGGTAGATCCGTGGGATCCCACGGGACGCGAGGAAGACGACCAGACGCGTGCCCAGCGGGTGCGCCAGACGGTGCGGGTGCTGCGCCAGGAGCTGCGCGAGTACCATCCGCGCCTCTTGGAAAAGCCTTGGCAGGTGGCGGTCAACAAGTGTGATCGCGGCATTCCTTTCCCAGCGGAAATGGTCCCAGCCTGTCACTTCATTTCGACCGTGGCCGGACTTGGACTCACCGAGATGCAAAGCGAACTGCTAGCTACGGTGCGGCGCATCACTACGGTGGCGGAGCCGATCGAGCCGGAAGGATTCGCCAAGGTTCACGAGGAGCCTTTGCCGGAAGTGGACCCCGAAGAGCGCGAATAGCCGCAACGGGCGGCGGCGCCTTTTGCTAAACTCTGTGGCCATGGACTTTCCTTCTCCCGCCCAAATGCAGGCGATATGGCTGCGGCGGGCTGCCGTGAAGCGCTTTGATCCTTTGCGCGCCATTCCCGCGTCGGACTGGGATTTCCTGATGGAGATGCTGGAGCTATGCCCCAGCGCCTACGGGCTCCAGCCCTACAGGATCATCGACGTGCGTGGGAAGGCGCGCCGTAACCTCCTCCAGGCGGCCTCCTACGGGCAACCCCAAGTGGTTGAAGCCTCACGCTACCTGGTGTTTACGGTGGTGACAGATTTTGGCGAAGCCGAGCTCGACGTCTACCTGCAGCGCTTGCACGCGGTGCGCAGTCTTCCGGACGAGGCCGTGGGAGCTTATCGACAGAAGGTCCTGGATCGCGTTCTGGGAGCTCTGACTCCGGTGCAACGGCGTGGCTGGCAGGCCCGTCAGGCTTACATCGCGCTGGGCGCTTTGCTGTGGGCGGCGGCGCAGCGCGGCCTCGATACCTGTCCTCTGGAAGCTATCGACATCGCGGCCTATGACCGCATTCTGGGACTTTCGAAGCTTGGACTCACGGCGGTTCTGGCTTGTGCCGTTGGTTATCGGGGCGAAAAAGAAAATTACGCCGACCTGCCCAAAGTGCGCTTGCCGCGCGAGGAACTGGTCCGGGTCCTGGAGGACTAAGGCGGGATGGCGCGCATCCTGCCTGATGAGCCGCTGGGGCTCACCGCCCCCGAGGCCCTCAAGACCTATCGGCTGTGCCGGGAACTTCCCGATGGCTGGATCGTATGGCAGAATCTGTCCAGTAGCGGTACCGAGCGTCCGGTCTTCTGGATCGTGCGTGAAGCGGACTGGAGTTCCCTCCTGCTCGGAGTCTCCGAGGTGGCCGCTTCGCGGGCACAGGGACCTGAACTCTTCGACGCCTCCGCTGAGAACTTCGGGGAGGCTGAATGCGCCTGGGCATCCGCATGCCGAGAAAGTTATGCTGAGCTTCCGGTGGCGCTAGCCATACTTTTCCCGAACGTCCCACAGGGGCTGCTTGATGGACAAAATCTGTCTGTAACGGCGGGCGGACGGGAGCTTTGTCGTCCCAAAAGCTTCGAGCCATGGGTCGCCTCGCTGATGGGGCCGCCTTCCGAGCCGGCGACCATCCAAAAGATCCGCGAGCGCTTCTGCCCCGAGACGGTAATCCCTCCGGAGCATACGGCGCGCCCGCGGGCGGCGGAAACGGTGGTGCCGGAACTCCTGACCTACCGTCAGGAGGAGCTTCTCAAGGCCGATCTCGATATTTCTCCAGAAGGCCGGCGCACCGCCGGACAGTTCGGGCTGCTGCTCATCAACGGAGTGGCGGGAAGCGGCAAGTCGCTTATTCTGCTGCACCGGGCTCTCTTGCTGCAGCGCTTCTTTCCCAAGCACCGCATTCTGGTGCTCACCTGCAACAAACCGCTCCAGGTGGAACTGCGCCGGCGCTTCGCAAGGCTCGGTGGCCGCGAGAACGGGGTGGAGTGGCTCACCTTTCACGGATTCTGCCTCAAGCACTGGCCAAGCCAGGAACCTCCGGCCATCATCGAGCGCGCGCGGGCTCGTGCGGCTCTGGAGCGGCAGTTGGGCGGTTTTGCGCGCGAGCACCTGGATCGCCGTCACCTTGAAGAGGAATTTACCTGGATTTTTGAGCAGGGCTTTCCCGATCGCGACAGCTACGTGAAGGCGGTTCGGAAAGGACGCGGATTCCGCTCTGGGGAAGCTTTGCGTGAGCGGCTTTGGCAGGCGGCGTGTGCCTATCGGGAGGAACTTTCCCTGGCGGGACTCAGCGACTGGAGCCTGCTTGGGCTGCGGTTGCGAGATCTTTGGGCGCTCGAAGGCGCTACGCCCCCAGCCTACGACGCTGTGCTGGTGGATGAAGCGCAGTTTTTCGCGCCCACTTGGTTCGATGTGATTCGACGAATTCTGTCACCGACGGGGCATCTCTTCCTCGTTGCCGATCCGACCCAGGGCTTTTTGCAGCGGGGCGCCAGC
Organism: Fibrobacterota bacterium; assembly: GCA_036771135.1. GTDB lineage: Bacteria > Fibrobacterota > Fibrobacteria > UBA5070 > UBA5070 > JBDKGV01. The sequence goes on from DAIPHW010000012.1 coordinate 6,777, forward strand.
TGGAAGTCGCAGGGTTTGCAGGTGCATGGCCACTCCCGGCGGCTGGAACGCAGCCATCGCACCACGCGACAGATTCTGGAGGCTGCCTGGAAGTTCTGGCATGCGCGTACGCGCGCCGAGGATCCAGACATCGTGGTGCCGCGCACCGAGGGCATGGCCGAAGGCGAGGTGCCGCGCTTGGCGCGTTTCGAGAGCGCCCGCGACGAACTTGCCTGGGTGGTGCGCGAGGCGACAGAATTTGTCGCCAAGGGCGGAGATCCGCGTCACCTGCTGCTGCTGCATGAGGATTGGGCGGCCGTGCAGGAATTGGTGGAGCAGTTGCGGGAGCGCCTCGATGGACGCGCTGTCGAGGCGCGGGAAGCGTCCGAGGGCGCCGTGCGCGTTTGCTCCTTAAACGCAGCTACCGGCCTTGAAAGTCCGGTGGTCTTTGTGTCTGGCACCGCCCAGCTCTTTGGGCGGGAGGGTGCGCTGCTCTCCGATCCCGAGGAACGTGAGACGGCGGCCCAGGAGACCACCCGCAAGCTCTACATGGCGTTCACGCGGGCTGGGCAGCGTCTCGTTGTCACGCACGTGGGGGTGCCCCCTAAGAGTTTGCTCGCCGCATTTGGTTGAAGGGGACGGCCGCCGAAAGACGCGCCCGAACAAATGGAAGCGACCGCCAAATAAGCCTCGGCTAGGGCAACATGGCGGTGGCGCGCTGCGCCCCGTTGCGCACGATCACGAGTCCTTGGGCAAGCTCGGCAAGGTCGACGGAACTGTTGGCTGCAAGATAAAGGGACTGTAGCTTCCGGCCGGAGGAGTTGAAGAGGCTAAAACGACCAGCGGTGGAGGTGTAGAGCCTCGTTCCGGCGATGCGAAAAACGGGGACTTGCCGAGAATTGTATTCAAGGCCTAAGCCGGCTGCCGAAGAGTCGTCGGTCGACCCGGCACCAGCCTTCCACCATAAGCCGCCGTATTCGTAAGCGCCCACATCCGGGGCTTTCCCGACAGTCTCGCCGTCGGAAAGGCTGTCGATATTTCTTCCCGAATCGATCGCCGAAGCGCCGTCCGTGAGGCGGAAGTCGAACTCTTCCGGATCACGCAAGGGCAGCGTCGCAAGGACGATGTTTGCCTTCTGATCTAGGGCCGAGAAGTTGGCGCTGGTGCCGTAGCGCATCGTCATCAGGTTGTTCCAGAGTCGGTTGCCTCGGCTGGAGTCGATGAGGGCGCTAGGGTGCAGGTAGGAGGATTTCACGTCCTTGGCGCCGAAGACGGTATTGTGCGCCCACAGGATGTTTACGGCTGGACGGCTGTAGTTCATGGCTTGGCGGTCGCAATTCCAGACCACGTTGTGATGCACCTTAAGGTTGGAACAGAAATTGTCCACGTAGATGCCGAAACCAAGACCTTGAGGGTCGCCGGAATGTGACTCGTGCACCCAGTTGTGGTCGATCTCGGTTCCCTTGCTGTCGTTGCCGTAGGAATAGATGCCGCCCACGTCCCAGTTGGTCTGGCCATTGCCGAAGATGTGGTTGTGGTCGATGCGTGCGGCGGCGGTGCCGACTCCCAGGAATATGCAGCCGCGACCACAGGAGTCTACGGTGTTCCTCGTCACGCGGTGGCCATTTCCGCTCATGGAGATGCCGTTGTCGTCGCTCCCCGAGTAGTTCACGTTCCGGATGGTGCAGTTTTCCACCAAGTTGGCGTTGCCGTAGAGGGTGATTCCATCGCCGGCGCTCCAGGCGAGATCGCAACTGCGCACGATGTTGTTGTTTCCGAAGATCCCGATGCCGATTCCAGGGGAGCCGATATTTGTCCAGTTGTGGCGTGTCCAACTCGAGGAGGTGGCAGCATTGGCGATTCCCACGAAATGCGACAGATAGCGCATCGTGAGTCCGGTCAGGCTGCAATGGCTAGCCTGATTTAGGTTGGCTGCTCCGGCGAAGGTGGAGAGTCCCTCAATTGTGATGTAGTTGCGCGAGGAGAGGTCGATGACCCAGGTGCGGACCTTGCCTTCGATGCGAGCTTCCAGCGGCGTGCGCCCGGAGTCGGGAAGCAGGAATACGGTATCGTTTCTCTGGAGCCATTCTCCAGCGGTGTCCAGAGCGGCAAGGACACCGGAGACATAACCGACGCCGGCGCCTGTGTTGGAAGCGTAAGTGTTGCCGGAAATGGCAAGAGCTCCTGGCGAGGAGGAAATTACGGTGGCCGTCTGGGACACCCAGCGGTCACCGATCATGGCCCACACGGTTGCGCCGTTCCAGCTGCCGGCGGATTGGGAAAGGGCTGTGGCCGTGACGCTGCTGCTGTCCATGGAGAGAGCGATGGTGGCGGGGTGGAAAAGATCGCGCCCGGTGTTAGGAAAGCGTGCTTCAGGAAGCGGATGACGATCTTGGAAAAGCTGGGTGACGGTATTGGGAACGACGGCGATCCAGAGTGAATCTTCGCGACGAGACCAGCCCCCTAGGCTGTCGCAACCCGAGAGCTGCACGACCTCGCCCGGCGCGGCCGCATAGACGATGGGTGCCGTTGCCGTTCCGGAGCGGGAGGGGCGAAGCGTTTCCCGGTAGGTTCCGGCGTGTAGCAAGCAGGTGTCGCCTGGCTGCAACAAGCTGGAGACTCGAGCGATGGTGCGCAGCGGTGCGGTAGAGCTGCCCGAGGCGTCGTCGTCTCCAGAGGGCGAAACATGCAATGTGGTTGCTTGGCAGGGGCTGTACGCGAGAATCGCAAGCCCGAGCAAATGCCAAGATCTGATTCTCCTTAAAAACATATCGACTTTCGTTTTGAAACAGCTTCTGGGCGCGTCATACACCCGGAATGATTGTCGCAAAATTCAGGCGAAGGGTTTAGTCGGAGTAGACAACAAAAAAGGCCGGGACTTGTGATCCCGACCTTTTTCCCACTTCCCCTATGAGGGATAGAAGTGGAGCCAAAGGGAGTCGAACCCTTGACCCCCACAATGCCATTGTGGTGCTCTACCAAACTGAGCTATGACCCCGATACCTCACCACAGGTTTCCCTGCGAGGAGAAAAAAGATAAGCGAGCTCGATGATTTGTAAAGGGAGATGTTTTCAAAAAGGTATCGAAATGCGCAAAGCGGGTGCCTGAGACGCCGTGGAGTCCGCGCCATGACGGTTCCAGTGGACGACGGCCCAGCCGCTGGCAAAGCCCAGGGCGGCCCCTAGGAAGACGTCAGAAGTCCAATGGCGGTCGTCGTAGAGACGCGACAGGGCACAGGCCCCAGCAAGTCCAAAGGCCAAAGGGGTGACGGCTGGAGTGCCGCGATATTCCAAGGCCACTACGGTGAGGACTGACCAAGCGGCTTGGGCATGTCCGGATGGGAACGAAAGTCCGTCTTGATTGTCGCGCGAGGCATTCCAGGCATAGGGATCGTTTCCGATGGGGCGACGGCGACCGGCACCATACTTGAGCAACTGCGAGACGGCACCGGAAAAGGCAAAGGCTTCCAGGCCTTCGCGCCCAACACGGGACTCGCGACTTGACCCCATTGCAGCACCGGCCCCCCAGAGGATTCCCAAGGCGGGGACGGTCCAGCGGCCTTCGCCAGCCTGCCGAACCACCTTCGATGCCGTGGCTAGCGAGGTCGGGCGGTGCTCTTGGGTCCAATCGCGCACCGGGGCATCCGCTAGCGTGAGAAGCCCGGTGGTGCCCAATACGGCAGCTGTAGTCCCCCATTCGGCGCCTCCCCAACGAAGGGGGGCGGTGGCATAGAGGCGGGCGTCGTGGCCGACATCCCCCAGCGCTCCGGAGGCAAGCACCAGGAGGAGTGTCGCAAACACTGTGTGCTAGGCGCCCAAGGCGAGGCGCGCTTGGCGACCAGCGGCCTGCACCAGACTCTCGGCGTCGGCCTGCGAATGGGCCATGGAGAGAAAGAAGGCTTCGAACTGCGCGGGCGGTAGGAAGTGGCCTTCGTCCAACATGCCGCGGAAGAAGCGGGCGTAGGCCTCCGTGTTGCACGTCTCGGTGTCGCGCATCGAGTAGAGTGGCCCGTCGTGGAAGAAGATGGTGAGCATGGAGCCCACGCGCTGCACCCGCACGGGAAGGCCTGCGAACTGGGTCGTCAGAGCCTCTTCGATTTGGGCGCCAAGGGCTTCCAGATGGGTGTATACGGTGTCGTCCAGCCGCTGCAGCGTCGCAAGTCCGGCGGCGCAGGCCAAGGGATTTCCGGAAAGGGTTCCGGCCTGGTAGACGGCTCCGAGGGGAGACAGCTGCTCCATCAGTTCGCGACGGCCTCCAAAGGCGGCCAGCGGCAAGCCGCCGCCGGCGATTTTGCCCATGGTGACGAGATCGGGAGATAGGCCAAAGCGCTCCACCGCCCCGCCGCGAGAAAGGCGAAATCCCGTCATCACTTCGTCGACCAGGAAGAGCGCGCCATGGCGCTGGCAAAGCTCTTGCAAGCCTTCCAGAAATCCCGGCTGAGGGGGGATGACACCCATGTTGCCGGCGACCGGTTCGACGGCGACGCAGGCGATGGTCTCGGGGTTAGCCTTGAAGAGGGCGGCGACCGAATCAAGGTCGTTGTAGTGGGCGACTAAGGTGTCGCGAGCGGTGCCAGCGGTGACGCCAGGGCTGGAGGGGTTGCCGTGAGTGAGGGCGCCCGATCCGGCGGCAATCAGGAAGGAATCTGAGTGGCCGTGATAGCAGCCGCGGAACTTCACGATCTTGTCGCGACCGGTAGCGCCGCGGGCCAGGCGGATGGCGCTCATGGTGGCTTCGGTGCCGGAGTTCACCAAGCGCAGCATCTCGCACCAGGGCATGCGGGAGCGGATCTCTTCACCTAGGAGCACTTCGCGCGGCGAGCAGGCCCCGAAACTGGCACCTTCCTCCAAGGCTTCGGCAATGGCCGCCTTCACGGCCGGATGGGAATGTCCCAGGATCAGCGGACCCCAGGAGCCGATCCAATCCACGAAGATGCGTCCGTCCTCAGCTTCCAGGCGCGACCCGACGGCGCGGTGGACAAAAAACGGCTCAATGCCGACGCTGCGAAATGCTCGCACCGGCGAATTCACGCCGCCGGGAAAGGTGTTGCGGGCGCGCTCGCCCCAGGATGGTTCGGACATATCTCTCCTTCCGTCTCTTGGACAAGGTAGCCAAGTGACGCGGGAGCTACCTTGGAATGGTGTTCGCTCTTCTCCTAATCCTTGCTTCGCTTTCTGGCGCGGACCCATGGCTTGCCTCGCGGGACGCTTCGCTTTCGGCCTGGCTCTCCGATCTTGCGGCCGGCATGCACCCTGAGGCTATTGGTCAGATGGACCTTTTTGAAGTCGGCAGCCCTTTTGTTGGAGCCGTGGGACCGAAGTCTGGAGATTCGGCGGAGCCCAATGGAGTCATGCGCCGTCGCCGTCTGTCGCTGGCGATTCAGGGGAATATCGAGGATACCACTTCGGCGCTTAAACTCGGTGCTGCCGTCCTTTGGGAGCAAGGTGGGTGGAATCGTGAACTTTCCTGGAAGGGGCGTCCCGACGATCTTTCGGGATCGAGTTGGGCCGGCGGTCTACTGTTTGCCTTGCGTCCCTCATTGCAACTGGGGCTTGGAGCCATGCGACGCGAGGCGCTGAACACGTCGGTTGGGTCGCTGGGAAGTGCTCGCAACGACGGTTGGGGGCTCATGCGTCTGGGGCGTCTCTCGCTGGTGGGCCAAGGGGGCCAAGAGGGACTTGCTATGTCGGAGATTGCCTGGCAGGTGGAGCCGGTCTACAGCAGCGAAAAAGACGGCATGCCCTGGCGCGAATTTTCTGTAGGCATGCGCTACGTGGATGCCGATCACAACGCCTGGGATGAGAGCCGCGAAGGTCAGGGCTACCTAGTGCTGCCGCTTTGGCTCGATCAGCTGCGCTTGGTGGCGCAAGGGGGGACTGCCGGCCATTTCGAGCGCGCAACCATTCAGAGCGACCTGCTGCCGCAAGGGTTGGTGGGGGTGGATCTCTCCTATGCGCACACCCGTTGGACCGGGCGCAGTTGGGGCTTGCGGCTGCGCTTCACGGCCGTCACCTTGGGGTGGAACGATCCCGAGGATCTGCGCGACTATGGGCCGACCGGCAAGCAGCCGGTGTTCTCGCTGCGATTGCACATGGCCTTTGATTCGCCGCAGATCTACTACTCACCGACGCGGCACATCGGCCCTCTGACCAAAATCAGCGAGTCGTCAAAGGCTGACTGAGCGGCGCAGCACCAGCACCGGCACTTCGGGCGGGGCAAAAAGACGCATCGGAGGCCCCCAGAAACCGACACCTCGGCTGGTGAAGACGAGCACGTCGCCAAGCCTTGCAAAGCCGGAATTGGTCGGCTGCTGCAGCCGTACAAAGAAATGCCACGGCCAGATTTGGCCGCCATGGGTGTGCCCCGAAAGTTGAAGGGCGATGTGCAGCCCTTGGGCTGCCAAGGCACTGCGCGGCTGGTGCGCGAGCAGAATGCGCGGGTCTTCGGGCACTTGGGAAAAGGCTTTGGCGGGATCGCTCTTGCTGCCAGGAAAATGGGCTCCTTGATTGAAGTCGGTGACGCCGCCGATGACTAGGTGGGCATCGCCTCGTGTGACCACGTAGGCTTGGTTGTCTAGTACCGTGAAGCCGAGTGTGCGGATCTTGGTGGTCCAAGCTTGGAGGTTGGAATAGCTCTCGTGGTTTCCCGTCACAAAAAGGTGCGGCGCGGTGAGATGCGCGAAAGGCTCCACCGCCGGGGTAAGGGGTTCAACCGGGCCGTCGGCGAAATCGCCGGTGTGCACCACCAGGTCGGGGCGGGTGGCGTTCACGCGAGCCACCAGCGACTGGCTCCAAGATCTTCCAAGCAAGAGGGAAATGTGGGTGTCGGTGATGTGAGCGATGCGGAACCCCTCGAAGGCTGCCGGCAGGCCTGGAACTTCCACTTCCACATCGTGAAGGCGGGGCGGTAGGCGCGCTTCCACGAGGCTCCAGAGGGCCGCGAACAGGGCAGCAGAAGCGAAGGCGCGCCGTCCCCAGAAAATCGCGGCAGAAGCATCTCGGTGTGACAGAAATTGAAACAATTGCCCTCCGAGCCACCACAAGTCGCCCGCCAGTGAGGCGGCAAACAGCAGCAAGAGCGTCCCGAGCCATACGTATCCGAGCCACGCGATGGTGAGGGTGAAGGGATTGCCGACTCCTCTTCGGCCAAGGATCATGGCGGCGACGCCGGCTGCCAGCAGAATGGCCAGGATCGGTAGCGCCAGGGAACGGGAGAGCATCCCGGCGGCCACCAGGCGCGAGCCTACGTAGGTGTGTAGTCCGCAGACCACGAGGATGGCGATCAGAATGGGAAGCAAGCGCATTTCAAAGCCCTCCCAAGGCGCGGATGTGATTGAATTCCTCCGCGGTCGCGGGAACTACCGAAAGGCGACTTTGCCGCAGAAGGGCAAAGTTCGCGAGGCTCTCATCCGCCTTTAGCGTGGCCAAATCTACAGGCTTGGGGAAGGTCTCTAGTGGTGCCACCTTCACGGCTGACCAAGTGCCGGTTGGGTCGCTCGGGTCGGGAAAGTGCTCTGCTACTACGTGACAGATTCCGACCACAGCCTTTTCCGTCACGCTGTGATAGAACAGGCAGAGATCGCCCTCTTTCATGGCACGCAGGTTGTTGCGGGCTTGGAAGTTGCGGACCCCGTCCCAGGTGCCGATCGTGTCGTGCAGCAGGTTGTTCCAGGAATAGGCGGAAGGTTCGGACTTGATCAGCCAGTGGCGCATGGAGTACAAGCTACACGACGGCGGGGTGAGCTGCCCAGCGCGGTGTCTAGTGCGACTTTTTGAACATTTTTTGTCATAAAATTGTTTCAAGGCTTCTTCTGCCAAGGAAAACGTCCGATATCAGTGAATGAAGCACCGGAGGAAACGTTCTCCTTCGGGTTCTTTACGAGGTGTCCCATGGCAGATGCAACTAGCCGCTGCGGTCTTCCCGCGTGGCTCGATGACCGGCTTACTCGTTCCCGAAAAGCGGTCGAACTTTGGCTCGACCCCTATCCATTCTGTCATCCTGCCGACACGCAAGGTTACGTGTGCCTGCATGAAAACGACTACCTAAGGCTTTCGCGCCATCCGCGGGTGCTGGCGGCTAAGGCGGCGGCCTTGGAAGCGGGGCAAGTGGCGTCTTCCATCTTTTCTGGCGGCGATGCCCAGAGTTATCACGAACGTCTGCAATTGGCCATCGCCAATGCCATGCGTTGTGAGGATGTTGTACTTGCCACTAGCGGCTGGGCCGCCGATGTGGGACTGGTCGAAGCCATCACGACGCCCGGCATGCCGATCTACCTGGACCAGCGGGCGCACGCCTCGCTTTGGGACGGGGCCACGTTCTCGAAGGGAAAGCCCACCATGGTCCGTCACAACGACCCAGCGGCGTTGGAACGGCGCATCCTGCGGGACGGTCCCGGAGTTGTGTGCATTGATGCCTGGTACAGCGTGGAAGGCACGGTTGCCGATCTTCCCGCCTATGTGGATATCTGTGAGCGCCACGACTGCCTCTTGGTGGTCGATGAAGCTCACTCCTTCGGAATGATCGGGGAAAACGGTGGAGGCTGGGCGGTGGCGCAAGGGGTGGCTGATCGCATCCCTTTCCGCACCTGCAGTTTTTCCAAGGCCCTCGGCGGACACGGAGGCTTCGTGGCCGGTCCGGCTACGGCCATCTGGCACTTGCGGCACTTCGGGCGCCCCATGGTCTTCAGCTCGGCCACCTCTCCGTGCGATGCGGCGGCTCATCTGGAAGCCCTGCACATTGCTCAAGAGGAACCGGAACTGGCAGCCAATGCCCTAGCCATGGCCGAGCGCTTCCGGCAGGCCTTGGATCGCCGCGGCATCGAGCACTCGGGAAGCGGGAGTCAGATTGTGTCTATTTCGCTGCCGGCACCGCAGCTTGCCAGCATCGCCTACGCCAAGCTGCGCGATCTCGGAGTGCTTGCGGCGGTGTTCCTGCCGCCGGCCATTTCTGCCGGAACCGGGACGCTACGCTTCACTTTCCACGCCCAGATGGACATGGCCTCGGTGGAACGGGCGGCGCGAGCTGTAGAACAGGTGCTTGCGGAGATGCGTCCTCAGCGCCTGGCTGCCTAAGAGATGCCCCGCCGGAAATCCGGCAGGGCTCAGAGGATTACAGACGGGCCAGGACCGCGTCTCCCATGCCCTTGGTGTCGACCACTTGGGCGCCCTTCCAGGCGATGTCGCGGGTGGCGATGCCGTCATCGAGCGTCTTGGTCACGGCCGCTTCAATGCGGTCGGCGGCCTTGCCGTAACCCAGGGCGTAGCGCAACAGCATGGCACCCGAGAGAATCTGGGCCAGTGGATTGGCAATGCCCTTGCCCGCGATGTCGGGAGCCGAACCGCCCGAAGGCTCGAAGAGCCCGAAGGTGCCTTCGGCAAGCGAGGCCGAGGGAAGCATGCCGAGCGATCCGGTGATGGCGCCGGCTTCGTCGGAGAGGATGTCCCCGAAGAGATTGGGGCAGAGCATCACGTCGAACTGGCGCGGGTTGCGCACCAGCTGCATGGCGGCGTTGTCCACGTAGAGGTGATCGAGCTCCACGTCAGGGAACTCATTCTTGTGAATCCGAACCACCGTCTCGCGCCACAGCACCGAGACGGTCAGCACGTTGGCCTTATCGATGGAGGTGACGTGGTTGCGGCGCAGGCGGGCAGCCTGGAAAGCCTTGCGGGCGATGCGTTCGATCTCGGCCACGGTGTAGACCATGGTGTCGTAGCCCTTCATGGAAGGACCTTCGCCGTCGCGTCCCTTGGGCTGTCCGAAGTAGGCGTCGCCGGTGAGTTCGCGCATCACCAGGATGTCGAAGCCCTCACCGACGATGTCGGGGCGCAGCGGGCAGGCAGCGGCCAAAGCCCGGTACACGGTGGCTGGGCGCAGGTTGGCGTAGAGCCCGAAGATGCGGCGCAGCGGAAGCAGCGCGCCGCGCTCGGGCTGCAGTTCTGGAGGCAACTTTTCCCACTTGGGGCCGCCTACCGAGCCGAAGAGGATGGCCTCGGCGGCTTTGCAGGTGGCAATGGTGCTTTCCGGCAGCGGATGCTGGAATTCGTCGTAAGCGGCGCCGCCCACCTTAGCGGGGGTCCAATCAAAGCCAAACCCCTCCTTGGCACCTACGGCTTCCAGCACGCGTACAGCTTCGGCCATCACTTCTGGTCCGATGCCATCGCCTGCCAGCACCGCGATCCGATGCGTCTTTGACATGCCCTGTCCTTTCCTGATTTACTGATAGGTCAATGGGGAAAGGCGCTGGCTGCGCAAGACCCCTCGAATCGACAAATCTAGGTCGCGGGAGGTTCGGGGAGATCATGAGAAGGTGTTGTGCGAGGCATAAGCCTTCCTTATGAAGGCTTGTCCCCGTGGCGGAGGGAGTGGGATTTGAACCCACAAGTCCTTTCGGACGTCGGTTTTCAAGACCGATGACTTAGCCAGTTAGCCTATCCCTCCGCGACGGGGATTTTCCCGGCGGTCTCCAAAGTTATCAATTTCTTGCAGATGTCAAATTTGCCGCCAAAATGGACTGATCACTATATTTAGCTAGGAATTGGTCTTTTCTTTACTTTTTTAAGGCATTGGCGACTTTGAACCCTTGCCTGATGGTGGACTTCCTGTGAATATTTGGCTGACTGTTATCTGGGGAGTTCGATGAAAAATTGGCAGGACGTGGACTCCGGTTGGGACCGCTGTGGTCGCGACGGAAATGGCCGCTTATCTGAACCGCTGCGGACGGTTTTCCCCTCGACTGGCGACCCGTCGGAACAGGTCGCTTCGGCGCGCTTTTCCGCTCGCTTGAAGGCCGGTAAGGATTACCTGCCAGGACGACTCCATTTGCGCGTGCCGTGTACCAACGGACCGATGCGGGTTTTTGCCGGTGATCAGGAAGTGGAAGCCATCCCGGCCTGGACGCCTCGTGTGGTGGACCTTTCGGCGTATGCCGGCAAAGGGGACTTGGAACTAGGGCTCGAGGTGGAGGCTGTTGCTGGCCGTACCGCATTGCCTTGGGGGGCTGGCGAAGGCGAGACCTTGGAGATGGCTCCGACCTTGTGGACCTCCCCGAAGGTGCTTTCTGTCGCGGGCGTGGTGCTGCGCGATGTTCAGGTGCGTCCTGATTACTATACGGATCGGGTCCGCATTTCCCTGGATTTGCAAGGAAGCAAGGGACAGAAGACCCTGTTCTCCTTGAAGCTCCAAAGTCCAGATGGCCAAAAGGGCGGATTTTCGCGTGAACTCGTGCTGGCGGGAGATGATTCCCAGCAGGAGCTTGAGTTTGAAATCCCCAATGCCCTTGCGTGGAGTCCTGAGCAGCCGCAGGTCTACCATCTGGAGCTGTCCCTGGACGGCGCCCAGATCTGGAAGGTGCCTTTCGGAATCGCTGCTCCGGTGTGGATGGAAAAGGGAATCCTCCTCAACGATACGCCGCTTTTCCTGCGTGGCGTGCGCTGGGATGCCGCCGGCCCGGCCGGGTTCCTGGCCTGCACCAATCCTCGCAGCGAGTTCCAACGCATGAAGGAAGCCGGCTTCAATGCCGTCTTTCCGGCTTCGGCGCCTTTCCCCGAGAGCTTCTTGCCGGCAGCGCTGCAGGCAGGTCTTTTGGTGCTTCAGAACCTGGGACTAGCGAGCCTCGATCCGGCCCATGCCGCCGAAGGCGTTCAGCAAAGTGCGCGTCTGATCGTCCGCCAGGAATTCCACGCCAACGTGCTGGGCTTCACCGGTGCCGATCTTCCAGGCGCTTACCTGGAGACCTCCGCCAAGGAGTGGCTCAAGGAGCTGGTGGCTGCCCGCTTGGAACAGCTCCCTAAGGGAATTCGCAAGGACCTGCCGCGCACCGTGGTGGCCCATTGCGCCGGAACGCGCCTGGAAGTCGGCCATCTGCCGCAGCAGGATGCCGTGCCGGCCGTGATCTCGGGCTCTAAGAGCGCCGGAGGGACTCTCGAGGTCCATCGCTTCCGTCTGCCCGCTCCCGTTTCGGTGGCGCGTCAGAACTTCCTGTCCCGCCATCTGCATCCCAAGGATCCGTCGGATCTGGTGGCGCAGGGGTTGGGCGATTCGCTCTTTTGGAAGAAACTCCACAAGTCCAAGACTGGAAACGGCAAGTTCCTGGCGGCGCGCATCGGCGTGCCCTCGCTGCTTGATCCCGATTCCACCTTGGCTGCGCTGGTCAAGCCTACGGCGGAGCAGCAGCATCTCTATAAGTCGCTTTCGGAACGGCACGCTAAGGCGCTGGCCGCGGCTGGGGTCTCCGGTACCTGGAATCCGTCCCAGTTCGCCGCTGCCTGTCAGCAGGTGGGTGGCCAGGCCATCTTGCGCCAGGCCGATGCTCTGATGGTCAATCCGCGCTGCGCCGGCTGGATCGTGAACCAGTGGGCTGACACGCCGCGCCATTCCTCGGGCCTGGTGGGCTTGGCCGGCCAGTCCAAGCCTGGTTTCGACTGGTTCCGCAAGTACAATCGGCACACCCGCGTGGTGGCTGATGCCGCCATCCGGACACCCTACACCATGCAGTCGGCCGGTGTGCGCATCCATTTTGCCAACGAGACGGGGCAAGGCGACTACGCCCTGCTGTTGCGCGTCAAGGGCAACAACGGCCGCATCTGGCACCAGGAATCGCTGCCGGCCTCCTCGGAGCGCGGCATCTCGACGCTGGGCAAGTTTGAGTTCCCAGTTGGCGACGAGAAGGGGAGTTTCTCCTTCGACATGCAGCTCTCGCGCAACAACCGCGAGATCTTCCACACCGTCGAGGCCTTCTATGTGCCTCATTCGGTGCAACTAGATCAAGCTGCCTCGGCTTTCCGGCTCTTGGGCGACTTCCCGGCCATCCAGAAGTTCTCCAACGAGCACGCCAAAGCCATCTTGGTGGATCAGGTCGCTTCTTTTGACACTAAGCGCATCAAGGATCTGCTGGATGAGGCCTATTCGGGCTACACCTTGGTTTTTGCGCCGCTCACTCCGGAAGATGCGCGTTTCCTGAACCGCCACGGCGATTTGGACTTCCAGCTGGACCTGCATCCTGGCGCCTCGGCTGGCGGCGAAGGTTACCACTACCTGTCGGACTCCCCGCTCTTGGCGCGGCTTCCGGTCAACACCGTGGCCACCGAGGTCTATGCCGACTTGCTTCCCGCCTGGAGCCTTTCGCGGGTTCCCGGGGCGCAAGACGTGGCCGGCTTTGCCGAACTGGATTCCGGAAGCGGTAGCTGGGACCTCCTGGCAGACATCCAGATCCTGCCGTACGGCAAGGGGCGGATCCTCTTCTACCAGTACGACATTTTCCAAAAACTCGGCGAGACGGCCCTAGCGGACGCTCTCTTTGGAAACCTCGCCGATTTCGTGCGCGGATAGCGCGAAAGGGATGGCAATGGTCAAGGTGGGAATCCTCGGCGCTACGGGTTATGCCGGCGCCGAGCTGGTGCAGCGTCTGGAGCGCCACCCTGAGGTGGAGGTCGCCTTCGTCTCGAGCGAGGCGAGTGCCGGACAGGAACTGTCACAGGTCTTCCCGAGCCTCTCGGGCTGCTCTAAGGTTGATGGATTGCGCCTGCGCACCGTGGCCGACTGCCGGCGTGAAAAGGCCGACGCCGTCTTCTCCTGCCTGCCCCACACCGCCAGCGCTGAGGCCTGCGTGGACTTTCTGGAACACGGCAGCCGCGTGATCGACCTCTCGGCCGACTTTCGCCTGAAGACCCCGGAAGCCTACCGCAAGTGGTACGGCAAGGAGCATCCGCGGCCGGGCTATCTGCCCACCGCTCTCTACGGCCTCACCGAGTACGCTCGCGCCGACCTCCACGAGGCGCGCTTGGTGGCAAATCCTGGCTGCTATCCGACTTCGGTGCTGCTGCCGCTGCTTCCCCTCTTCGAGGCCGACGTGGTGGGCGAGGGCCTAGTGGTCGCCGACTCCAAGAGCGGCGTCTCGGGCGCTGGGCGCAAGGCCTCCTTGGGCAACAGCTTTTGCGAGGTGGACGGATCTCTCTCGGCCTACAAGGTCGGACGCCGTCACCAGCACACCGGCGAGATGATCCAGGAGCTTTTTGACGCGGCCGGCGGAGCATTTCCCTTCGTATTCTCGCCGCATCTGGTACCCATGGAGCGGGGCATCCTCTCCACCCTCTACGTGCCGCTGTCCAAGGGGGCAACGGGCGCTCAGGTGCGACAGATTCTGTCAGAGCGCTACGAGGGCGAGCCCTTCGTGCGCGTCCTTTCAGCCGAGCAGGGACTTCCCGCCACGGCTCACGTGCGCCACAGCAATCGCTGCCACATCGGGGTGGAAGAACTCCCCGAGCAGGACGTGGCCGTGGTGGTGTCGGTTATCGACAACCTGGTCAAGGGCGCTGCCGGCCAGGCGTTGCAGAACTTCAACGGCATGTTCGGCTTCCCCGAAGCTGTCGGCCTGATTTGAGCGACCGGCGGCAATGACGGCGACGGTGGTGAAGATCGGTGGCTCCATGGCGGAGGACCGCGAGGCGCTGACACAGCTGGCTCAGGAACTCTCTGCTTTGCAAAAGCGGGGCGAACGCCTGCTGCTGGTGCATGGCGGCGGCAAGGACATCTCGCGCAATCTTGCGTGGCTTGGCCAGGAAGCGCGCTTCCTGGACGGTCTGCGGGTGACGGATGCCGCGGCCATGGATATGGTGGAGATGACTCTCTCGGGGCGCGTCAACAAGATGTTGGTGCGCCTGCTGCTTTCGGCCGGCGCCAAGGCGGCTGGAGTCTCCGGGGTGGACGGTGGGCTGCTTCGTTGCCAGCCGCTACGCCCGGACGGTACCCTCGGCTACGTGGGCGCGATCGGTGGCGTGGACGTATCGCTTTTGGAAGCCTTGTGGAAGGGCGGATACCTTCCGGTGGTGAGTCCGGTGAGCCTGGGAAGCGACTTCCAAAGCTGGAACGTGAACGCTGACCAAGCGGCCGCTGACCTTGCCTGCGCCCTTGGGGCGCGGACGCTGCTTATGGTCTCGGATGTGCCCGGGGTGCTCAAGGACGGCGCCATCGTTCCACAGATTGCGATCGAAGATGTCGAAGACATGGTGGCCGATGGCACCGCTTCGGGGGGGATGATCCCCAAGCTCCGCTCGGCTGCTCAGACCGTTTCCGCCGGAGTCGGATCGGTCTTTATCGCCGGCTGGTCCGGCCCTGGAAGCCTTGAACAGATTCTGTCAGGGAAATCCGGTACGCGTCTGTCGGCGGCCACAAACTGACTTTGAAGCCGGGGGGTTATCTTTCCGGTGGGATTATGGGAAGCTGTATCCGAAACCATCGGAGGAGACGAGTCTTATGAAGCGTGTCGAAGCCTATATCAAGCCGTTTAAGATTTCGGAGGTCCAGGACGCCCTGCTCAAGACGGGCGTGCAGGGCATGACCATCGCCGAGGTCAAGGGTTTCGGTCGCCAAAAGGGGCATACGGAGCTCTATCGCGGCGCTGAGTACCACATTGACTTCATCCCTAAGGTGAAGCTTGAGGTGGCTGTTCCGGACGCCTTGGTGGAGAAGGTGGTACGCACCATCATGGAAGCCTCGCGCACCGGCAAGATCGGCGATGGCAAGATCATGGTTGTCTCTATTGACCAAGCGTGGCGCATCCGCACCGGGGAATCGGGAGAGGAAATCCTCTGACTTTTCTCCGGACGGCCTTGGCCGTTCCGTTGCTGTGTTGCCTCTCCGTGCGCGCCTCTTCGTTCACTGAAATTTCGAAGCGCTTCGACGCGGCCTTGGCCGCCCGCAAGTCGGGACAGTTTTCCCAAGCCGCAAATCTCTTTCGCTCCCT
>DAIPHW010000012.1:22595-31607 GCA_036771135.1 Fibrobacterota bacterium
ACCCGCACCGCTCGGATCCAGGCTCTCTTGGGGAGCATCGAGCAGTTTTCGCGACGCGGCGAGCGCGTCCGGGCCAATGCCGCCTTCGGGCAGTTCCTGGCCCTGAATCCGCCGTCGGACTCGATGCGCCGCGCTGTTACGGCTATGGAACGCGGCACGGCGATTCAAGATCCTCCCACGCTCTTTGCGCTGGCACGCTGGCACTTCGGGCAGGACGACATGGCCTCTTGCCTGCGTCGCTTGGATGCGATCTCGCGGGCGGCGACGACGCCTGCCATGCTTGAATTGCGGGGCCGGGCGCTGCTGCGCCAAGGCCGATCCAAGGAGGCTGAGGATGCCTTCCGGCGCGAGGGGACTCGTGACGAAGGACCGCTGTGGCTGGCGCGGGCACTGCAGGCGCAGGGCAAGGATGCCGCCGTGCGCGCCGTGCAAGACGACTACGCCCGTCAGCACCCGGCATCGGCCAAGGGGCAGGAGATCTTCTGGACTCGCGGCCTGGAGGCCGAGCAGAAAGGTCGTTGGGACGAGGCCGTGGCTTATTACCGTAGGGTAGCCGAGGCGCGAGGCGCCCGCTCGGACTGGGCGCGCGAGCGCATCGGCTATTGCTGGTACAAGGCCGGCCAGTGGGATAAGGCGGCACCGCTCTTGGGCGAGTCGGCGCGGGGCGACGGCGGTTACGCCGAGGCGGCCGCTTGGTTCCAGGCGCGGGCGCTGCAGCATGCCGGCAAGGAGCCGGAAGCTCGCGCGGTGCTGGCGCGCCTCTACCGAGAGCATCCGTGGACCTTTCACGGTCACCTGGCGCGCCGCGCTTTGGGCGTGAGCGACCAGACCTTCCGCGATTCCCTGGCCCGCCTTTCCGAGGCGCTGCCTTCCCTGGCTGGGCCGAACCTCGCCTTCGGACGCGACGACTCGGCGCATCTCTTCCGTGCCCGCATGGCCGACCACGCCGGCTTCGGATGGCTATCGCGACAGGAATTGTCTCCGCTGGACGAACGTGCAGCGCGTTCGCCCTCGGCTCGGCAACGGCTCTGCCTGATGCTTGAGGAGCAGGGGCTTTCTACGGCGGCGCAGATGCGCTGGCGCAAGCTGGCGGCCGACCTGCCCGCCTCGGCCTTTTCGCGCGCCTCCAAAGGACTGCTGAAGCGCGTATTCCCGATGCCCTGGAAGGCGCCGGCAGAAGCTGCTTGCGCCGGAAAGTCCTTGGTTACCCCTTCCTTCGTCCACGCCGTGATGCGGCAGGAAAGCGGCTTTGATCCTGCCGCCCGTTCGCCGGTGGGAGCCTTAGGACTTCTGCAACTGATGCCCTCCACAGGACGCGCCATGGCGCGGCGCATGGGCATGGCCCATTTTGATGTCTCGCGTCTCACCGATCCGCAGGTCAACCTGCGATTGGGCGTAGCCTACCTGCGCGACATTGCCCGCGCTTGGGGCGGCAAGCCTGCGCTGGTCTTAGCCAACTACAACGCCGGCCCGCTTCCCTGCCAGGACTGGAAGGCGGCCTTTGAACGCCTGCCCTTGGACGAGGCCGTCGAGGAGGTCTCCTTCTGGGAGACGCGCGACTACGTGAAGCGGGTGATGGGCAACTGGTGGACCTACCAAGCGCTGTGGGGGGAGCCGTGATCGCAAGTCTTGGCGGACTCCTTGCTCTGCTTTCCTCTTTGCTGCTTTCCGTTGGCGGGTGGCTGCAGTGGCGCGGCCTGCGGCGCGTGGGACAAAATCTGTCACCACTTAGGCTGGTGCGCGACCTCTTCTGGACGGGCGGCATCGCTGCAAGCTCGGTCGGAACGGTAGCCTACCACGGGGCGCTTCTTTTGGCGCCGCTCACCTTGGTGCAGCCGCTCTCCAGTCTGCACGTGGGATTTACCGCGCTGCTTTCCTGGAAAGGTCGGCGGGTGCGCATCCGCGAATGGCTGGCGCTGGGGCTCTGTGTCGCCGGGACGCTGCTTCTGGCGCTGGATGACCGGCCAGCCGTGTCGTCTGAGGCGCACTGGGGTGTGCTCTGGTGCCTCTGCGCCATCGGTGCGGCGCCGCTCCTTTTGCCGCCGCCCTCTCGACTCGCAAACTTCTGGCCGGCCTTGCGCGCCGGCCTCTGCTACGGCCTCTCGGCCATTCTTTGGAAAGCCGGCATGGATCTGCCGTATTTCGGCCTTGCCTGGTCCTTCGTCATGGCGCTCTTCACGGCGGGCTTCTTTGGAGGCTTTGCCTTCCTGCAGGTGGCCTTCCGACGCCTCGACGCCGGCACCGCCAACGCCTTGGCGGCCTCGCTTGCGGCGCTCTTTCCGCTGCCTGCTGGCATCTGGGTCTTTGGCGAAACGGCAAGCCTGTGGGCGCTTTTGGCAGCGCCCTGCACTATCGCTGGAGTGACACTCTTGGGTTGCTGTGCCCCGAGCGAAGCTCCAGCGACGGACGCCCAGCCCGCCTAGGCTACTCGCGTCGCCTCCACCCGGAAGCGGTCCGAAAGGTCTTCTCCAGTGCAGGCCTCGCGCAGGAAGTCGCGCAGCGAGAACTTGGCACCGGCTTCCAGGGTAATAAGCCAATTTCCGTCAGTTTCCTCCAGCCGTAGGGTGCGCAGGAGTTTCTTCTTGAGGGAATCCTTGGGAAGCTCGAAGACGCGAGCCTCGCCGTCGCGGCGCAGCGTGTGCTTGAGCCCGAAGTGGGTCAGGTAGTGCCCCGGATCTGGCCGGAAGGGGGTGCAAATCTGCCAGCCCGCCGTTTCGGCCGGAAGCTCTCCTTCTGCGAGGATCTTTCCGTAGCCGGAAAATTCGGCATTGACGGCGGCAAGTCGCTCCGGTGATGACAAAATTTGTCGGAGCATCTCGATTCCCGCTGGCAGCAGAACCGGGCGCAACGTCTCGAGGCCCGTGGCTAGGCAATCATCGCCATCCTCGGCGCGACCGTTCGGATCGCAGCGGCGATAGAGCGGGGTGAGCTCGGGAAAGGCTCGCATGAGGGCGCGGGCCAGCCGGGAATGGATCAGGTCCAGGGGAAGCTGGCGGCAGGCGGACGTCAGTTCCACGGTGAGGGAAAGCGGCGTCTCCGATTGGTGTTGAGCTTTCACCTTGGCAGCAAGGGCTGCGAGATTGGGCATGGCGGCGTCGCGATGGCTCGTCACGGCGGCACGCTCGGTCGGGATGCAGGCTCCGCAGGCTTGGCAACGCCCGTCCCTCTTGTCGAGTCCCAGGCACACCGGCTGCTGCAGGAAGGCTTGGCTTGCCTGCCATGTCCGCACCAAGAAGGCGCGTTCCACACCCGGTTCCAGCTGCGCCCAGGGGACATCTTCAGACGGATCGTATCCAGCGAGGGCCTCTAGCGGCGAGATTCCCAAGAGGGCCAGCTCCTCCTCGAAGGCTTCGCGGAACTCTTCGGTCACGCCGTTTCGGAACACGAAGTCCAGACGCTTGCAGGCGGCCTGGGCGGCTTCCAGCACGCGGGGACTGCGGGCGCGGGCCAGCACTTGGCTGGTCCAGGCCTCAGCGGCATCGGCGGCGCCGCGGAACTCGAAACCAGCAGAAACGGCAATGGCCTTGACCAGTCCGATGCCACGCGAAAGCGTCTTGGGATCGGGCATGGTGTCGAATTCCAGCGGAGTCCACGGAAAACGCACCAGGGGCGTGGCCGAGACCACGATGCGCGGTCGTGCCGGGGAACGCGAGAGCTTCTCGCGCACCAGCGAGAGGGTCTTGTAGAAGGCCTTGCGATCTTCATCGTCTTCATGGCCGGTGATGATCACGAAGATTTTGAGTTCGCGCAGTCGTGCCCGCAATAGGGCATCGAAGGCGTGGTCGATGTCGTGGTCCGAGAGATCTTTCTGCAGGAAGGCGCGCATGCGCGGACTGATCCCCTCCAGGGCGCAGGTGATGGAGGTCTTGCCGGCGATACGCAGAAGTTCGACCAGCGACGGGTCGCGGGCGATGGCGTCGAAGCGCTGGCTCTTGAGTCCCACTGAAGAAAACTCTTCCAGAAGTGTGGCCAAGAGCGGGCGGATGGAGGCGTGGGTGTTGAAGTTAAAGCTGTAGAGATCGAGCTTCGAGAGCCCTTGCTCGCGCTTGAGGGTGCGGGCGGCTTCGAGGATCGCCTCGGCGGGCACTTCGCGGTAGGGCTTGCGCGACCAGCTTTCGGCGCAGAAGGAGCAGAACCAGGGGCAGCCTTCCGAAACCTGGACGGTGCCGCGTCCGGCTACGCCGGAAGCCAGCGGCACTGGCGCCAGCGGCAGGTGGTGGTTGAGATCGGGAACCTCAGCGTGGAACTTGCGCGTCTTGGGGTGCGGGGAGTCGGGGAGGAAGGCGCCGGGAATCTCACAAAGAGCCTGGCGGATCGATTCCTTGGGCTCGCTTTGGGCGCGACCGTCGCGGATGCGAGCAAAGAAGGCTTGGATGGTCGAGGGCTCTTCGGCCAGGAAGACCACGTCCACCAGCGCCTCGGGTCCCCACAGTGCCGAAGATTGGAGAGCATTGGCTCCACCCAAGACGATCAGGGGGAGATCCTCGCGCGCTTGCCGTTCCGGGAGGCTCAGCGGAATCCCACTCTTTTCAAGCAGCAATGGAACGTTTAGCAGTTCCTGTACCAGAGCGTTGGAAAGGCCGACCACGTCAAAAGCGCGCAGGTCGCGGTGCGAGCCGCCCAGAAGCCACGGGATTCCGGCCTCGGAGAGAATCTCGCCGTCGCGGTGGGTGGGAAGCCAGCCCATGTCCGGAAAGCAGCCGTCGATCTCGGAGAGCATCCGGTAGAGCACCAGATGGGTGAAGGATTCCAGGGTGTCGTGCCAGCCAGATAAGCGCGAGAGCAGCACCCGAAAGGGACGCTCGTCCCAAGCTGTGGCGGGGAGCCTTCCCGGCTCGTCTCCGGAAAGCCAGAGCCCACCTCCGGCAAGGTGGTGGCGATTGGCTTGGAACCAGGAGCTGTGGTCGAAATTGGTGGCGTTCACGGCGTCAAAGGTAGGTCCCTGGTGCTGGCACTTTCCGTTCATCTATGGTAGGATGACATTTATATGTCCCTGTCCGTTCTTACCCGGACCGTTCTGGTCGTCGACGATCACGATTCGGTGCGTCAAGCCTTGGCCATTCTTTTGTCCAAGGACTTTGATCAGATCCTGGAAGCCTCCGATGGACAGGCGGCGCTCGATCTTTTGGAAGCTGAACCTGAGATTGATCTGGTCCTCTTGGATGTCAACATGCCCGGCATGGATGGCTTAGAATGCCTTTCGCGATTGCGCGCCAAGGGCTCCGATGTGCCGGTGCTCATCATTTCCGGCGATTCATGCCTGGATTCGGTGGTCGAGGCCATGCGCCGCGGGGCTACGGACTTCTTTCCCAAGCCTTTCCAGCCCGAGATCGTCCTCAAAAAGGTGCGCTCGGTGCTTTTGGAGCGAGCCACCCGCAGCGAGAACCAGCGCTTGCGGCATCTGCTGTCGGGAGGCCTAGCGCCGTTCTCGCTTTTGGGCAACTCGGCCGCCATGCGCCGCCTGCTGCCGTCCCTGAAAAAGCTCGCCTCGTCTCCCACCACGGTGCTTATCACTGGCGAATCGGGCACTGGCAAGGAAATGGCCGCTCGCGCCCTGCATTCGCTCGGATCGCGCGCCACCGAGCCCTTTGCCGTGGTCGATTGCGGGGCGCTCACTCCGACGGTGATCGAAAGCGAGCTCTTCGGACACGAGAAGGGATCCTTCACGGGGGCTCATGCCCGCAAGACGGGGCTCTTTCTCTCGGCCGGCAAAGGCACCGTCTTCCTGGACGAAATCGGCGAGCTGCCGCTGGAAGTCCAGGCCAAGCTCCTGCGCGTGCTGCAAGAACGGCAAGTGCGCCCAGTGGGCATGGAGGCGTGGTTTCCGCTGGAAGCACGCGTAGTGGCGGCCACCAACCGGGACCTCGCCGAGGAGGTCCACGCCGGACGTTTCCGACAAGATCTGTTCTATCGCCTGAACGTGGTCAATGTCGAGATGCCTCCGCTGCGCAAGCGTCTGGAAGATCTCCCCATCCTGATCCAGTATTTCTTGGGCAAGCATGCCCTGCCCGATCGCCCCGAGCTCACGCTCCCGGAAGAAGAAATCCGCAAACTCCAGAACTACCGCTGGCCAGGCAATGTGCGCGAGCTGGAAAACGCCATCGAACGGGCGGTGAACTTGGTCGAAGGCACCGTGCTTTACGCTGAGGATATTTTGCCTGAGGATTGGGGCGAAGAGCCTCCTTCCAGCATGGTGCTGGAAACCGCTCCGCCGCCGGGCGGGGATCTTGCTTCTACGTCAGCCTTGCGGCTTTCGGATCTGGAACGCCAAGCCATCGAAGAGGCGTTGCGTCGCACCGGCGGCAGCCGTCGCCAGGCGGCGCGGATGTTGGGGATCGGCGAGGCTACCCTCTACCGCAAGCTCAAGGAATTTGCGACGATCCCGGGATCCGAGCCCTCCACTTAGCTATTGTTTGGCGATGGAGGCGTTCGGATGATGCGTTGGATTCTCTTGCCTATTTGCAGCGCCGTAGGCCTGTGGTTTACTTTCCGCAGCGCTCGTCATCAGGTGCGCCAGTGGCGCGAGCGCCCACCGGTCGGGGCGGAACGGTGGCTCAACATCCCCTTCAGCGCTCTTTGGTACCTGTTCCTGGCCGCTTTTTGCATCGGCCTCACCACCAGCAACCTCTTCCTGCGCTAACTAGACCTTCCCTCGCAGCGCCCGCAGCGAATCCAGATGGCGCTGACGATCTGCTTCGCGCTTGGCTTTGGCGGCGGCGCGCGCTTCTCCATACCAGTCGCGCAGAAAACGTGCGCGACCTTGGCCGTCCGTCGTCACGGTGCGGTATTCGATGAAGAGCGGCACGGGATGGTGCAGTCCTAGCCACTTCTGGTCTTCTTCGTCCACCAAACTGTCGAGCTTGCCGGCAAAATGGCTGCCGTCGTGGCGCAGCAATTCGTCCACCAGCGCCAAGGGGTTCTCGACGCGTACGCAGCCGTGGGAGTAGGCGCGCTTCCTTCGTTCAAAGAGATAGCGGGAGGGGGTGTCGTGGAGGTAGACGCCGAAATGGTTGTCGAAGACGATCTTGACCTTTCCCAGGGCGTTGTCGTCTCCCGAGGGCTGATAGGCTCCTTTGATGTTGCCGTCGGCGTCGTACTTCGGCTCGTAGCCGCTTTCGCGCAGCGTCTGGGCGTCCATGGTGCGGCCCGAGAGGATTTCGTCTCGCAGGATGCGCGGCGGGATGTGCCACTCTGGATTGAGCACCAGCCAGCGGATCTTCGAAGCCAGCGTCGGGGTAAAGCGGCCCACGGTATCGCGTCCCACCACCACCCGATGGCGGCGCAGCACCTCTCCGTCGCGGACCACCTCCAGCATGAACTTGGGGATGTTCACCTTCACGTAGTAGGGCTCGCGCGCCCAGGGGGAGGTGCGAATCCGCTGCAAAGCAGACAGAATTTGTCGCGAGCGCAGCGAGTCGGGCGCTTCGAGCAGGCGTAGCGTGGTGTCGTCGAGTCGTCCCGTGGGCTCGCGGCCGTGGTTTGCCTGGAAGCTTGCCAGCGCGGGCGCGAGAGGATCGCCTCCCGTGGAGTCGGCGGCCGGCGCCGGGTAGCCGATGCGAGACAGCTCCTGTCGCAGCGCCGCGCGGCCGAGGGAATCGTTCGCGGCGAAGCGGCTTGCCAGGTCTGCCTTGGGTGCCGCCTTGCCGTAGCGCAGCCGTTCGCGCAAGAGCGGCTGCCAGTCCGGGTCGAGAGGCTGCAGGAAGCGCAGGCCTTGGGCGTAGTCGGCGCGCACCCGCGCCAGCGCCACGGGCCAGTCGGCTTCGGGAACGGAGAGCGAGAGCGCTAGGCCGTGCAGGGTGCGCAATGCCTCGATCTGCTGCCAAGCCTCATGAGCCAGTCGCTCGCGCCGGGCCGTCTGGTAGCGCTCGAGGCTCCCTGGCAGGAAGGCCTCGCGGGCCTCCTGGATGCTCAGCACCAACTGCCGCGCCTGGGCATCCGAAAGGGAATCGAAGGGGGGAAGCAGTCGTTGCAGGTGCTCCACGATTCCGGCTACAGCAAGCTCAAAAGGACTGGGGGAGAGGGTGCGCTGAGCCTTGGCTTCCGCATCGATCAGCGAATCATGCTTGCGCTGAGAAAGGGCGTCGCGGTCACGGGCAGGAAGAATCGAGTCGGCGCTGCCTCCCCACAGCCAGGCGTTTTCCACCAAGCTGCGCAACGACTCCAATGAGTCTGGAGGCACGATGCGCTGTCCGGGGCGCATGCATCGAGAGAGCCATGGGGCCAATCGCTGCTGGGACCAGAACTGCTCGTCCACCATTCGTTGCAGCTTCTGGATCTGCTCGGCGTCTCGCTGAATCTGCTGTGTGGCTAGGTGACGATAGCTCGTCGTCAAGCGTTGCCAGCGCCCTTCGAACTCGTACCAGAATAAGGCGAAGGAAGGTAGCGCAACGAAAAACCAAAGCAATCCCGTCGCGATGACCAAAAGGCGGCGAAAAGAAGGGGCGCAACGAGACGGTTCGGTCATGGGTCGCGCAAATCTAGCTAGAGGAGCAGCTGGGCTTCGCTTCATTCGATCGGCTTCGTGGCTGAATTCGTGCAAAAAGCGATAGTGTTTTCCGTCTATGACGGATTGTCAACAACCTATCACTTTTGTCAATTGTCAAAGACCCGTGCGCCTTGATGTTAAAAATGCCCCCCCTTTGGTAGGGTTGGCATACAAGGTGCTTACCATACCAGTGGCAGGAAAATCCGTTCCGTGCCGCTCATACACGGAGATTGGGGGAATCATGTTCTCAAGACGCAGCAGACGCTGGCTCACTTTTGGCCTGGGAATGGCATTGGCCCTTCCCGTTCTCACTCCGCTTGGCAAGGCCTTTGCCGCTGACTCGACCAAGGTCGACTCCTCCAAGCTGGTCAAGGCGGATTCCGCCAAGAAGGATACGGTCAAAAAGGACACTGCGGCAGCCGCTGCTCCTGCTGCCGTGGCGGCACCTGCGGCTCCTGCTGCCCCGACTCCTGATCGCAACGGTTCCAAGACGGGCGACATCAACAGCATTCCAGCCGCCAAGGCTG
>DAIPHW010000013.1:0-21269 GCA_036771135.1 Fibrobacterota bacterium
GCAGCACGAAGCGACACTGCTAGATAGCGGCGGCGCCTTGGGCGAAGCCTTTGCGGCCGGCCGCTTCACCTCCGACCACATCCTGGTTCACAATGGCGACATCCTCCACGACTTCGATCTGGAGGAATTCTGGCGCAAACATCTGGAAAGCGACGCCGACATTTCGCTCTTGGTGCTCGACCATCCGCGCATCAACACCGTGCTGGTGCGCGAGGGCCGCTTCGTGGGCGTCTGGGGCCACCGCCTCTGCCCCGAAGAGACCGACGGCTGCGCCCGCCGCACCTTCAGTGGCGTGGCGCTCTACCGCAGCCGCATCCTTTCCGGGACGCCGCGCACCCCTTGGACCGTCAAGGACCTGTGGCACCGCCCTGACCTCTCGGTGCGCGTCCAGGAATCTGGTGCCGGCCACCGTTGGGCCGACTGCGGAACCCCTCAGGACCTCGCCCGCGAGATCTTCGCCGAACTTGCCCGACAAAATCTGTCTTCCTGGAAATCGCCCCAATCCCTGGTCGATCCCGCGGCCATCGTGGGACGGGAAACCGTGATTGAGGCCAATGTCCAAGTAAGTGCCGAAGCGCGACTGGACCGCGCGCTGCTGCTTCCCGGAGCCACCGTTGCGACAGGAGAAATCGTCTCGGGAGTCCTTCGCAATGCTGGCGGCGAGGTTGCCTTGGGCCAAGAAGTCGCCCCCGAACTGAGCCCAGCCACCTGCGCCAAACTTGCCGAACTTGGGCACCACGCCCCCTACCGCGCCACCATCGCCGGCAGCGCCGGCTCAGGGCGCCGCTACTGGCGCATCGGCATCGCTCCCGAGAGTCTCATCGTACTTTTCTCGCCGCCCACTGACCTCGACTACGACCGCTTCCTGGAAGTCTCGCAGGCTCTGCGCGAAGCGGGATTGCGGGTCCCCCGCATCTACGGACGCGACGACGCGGCACGTCAGGTGGTCATGGAAGATCTCGGTAGCGGCCTGCATCTCGACCGCATGCGCCGCCGTGCCGACCGCCCTCAGGAGCAGCTGGAACTCTGCCGCGGCGTGCTCACGGCTCTGGGACATTGGCAAAAGCTCGGCACCGCCGCCATGCCCAACTGCCCCTGGCTCTGCGACCGCCGCTTTGATCAAGCCGCCCTGCGTTGGGAAACGGAGTACTTCACTCACCGCTACCTGGGCGATGTCTGCGGTGTGGATGCCGCCAAGGACACCGCCCTGATGGCCGAATTTGACGGCTTGGCCGCGCGCGTGGCCGCCCATCCGCAGGTGCTGATGCACCGCGACTTCCAATCCCAGAACCTGATGTGGCGCGACGGGGAAATTTGGTTCATCGACTACCAAGGGGCCCGCTCGGGAAGCCTGTGGTACGACCTCGCCTCGTTCCTGTGGGACCCTTACGTGCAGCTTTCGGCCGAGCTGCGCGAAACCCTGCTGGAGGAATTCATCGCCACCACCGGGATCGCTCCTGAAACGGCGCGAAAAGAGTTCCTGGAAGCCTCCCTGCAGCGGCTGATGCAAGCCCTGGGTGCCTACGGATTTCTTTCCTTACAAAAAGGACTGCCCTGGTTCCGCAAGTTCTGGGAACCAGGACGTGAACTTTTGGAAGCCTGCCTTTCGCTCCACGGGGGATTTCCCGAGCTGCAAAGCGTCTTGGCAACAGCTCACCCGGCTCTGGAATGAATCTTCCATTGCAGCGACGGCGATTTCTTAAGAAGATATTCGATACCCTATGACACGGAGGTTGAAGCGGTGATGAAGCGTTCCTATCCCTTGTTCCTGGCCGCCATCGCGGCCGTAGGCATGTCTGGCTGCGCCCACGGTCTGGCCGAAAGCTACACCTCGATGGGCTTTCGCAACCAGAAGGTGGTCTTCATCGCCGATCAGGCCGATGTCGCCGTGCGAACCACGGCACCGAGCCTAGAAAAGACGCCCTATTTCCAGGACAAAGAGGACGCATCCACGATCCTGCGCCAAGTAACACGCGACTCGCTGGTCGCCTGGGGATCTGACTGCGGCGCCCATTTCTTTCCTAAAGAGGGAAGCTACTCGCTGCGCATGGGCCTGATGCACGCCGCCGACGGCTGGAACGTGGCCGACCCCAGCGTCGTCGCCAACTACGCGCGCGCCAACGGCACCGATTACTTGGTCTTGATCAATCGCATCGAGGTTTCGCGCTCCGAAATTCGCGGCGCCAGCGGACACTCCATGCTGGGTGCAGACATCGCCCTGGATGTCTCCGTGATCGATGCCCGCCAAGGGGTGCGCGTCGCTCGTCAGACCTCACTGGGACACTCCGAACGCACAGATTCTCTTTCGCTTCTGATGCCTCAGGCAATGGGACTGGCGGTAGACAATTTCTTTGTAAGCGTCCCGGAAGCCACCCGATGGGGCTGCAAGGAGCTCGTCAACCGCTTCAAATGAGTCCGTACATCGCCAGCAGCTGCTGCAGTTCATTGAGCCGATAGGGCTTTTCAAGACTCGCCCCAAAACCGAAGCTCAAAGGCTCCTGCATAGGCGGTTCCGTAGGCGCGCCACTGGTGGCGATAAGAAACACCTGTGGCGCGAAATAGCGCAGCGGTTGCACCAATTCAAGGCCTCCTGGCCCCCCGGGAATATTGAGATCCAATATGGCCACCCGAAATGGCTGCGCCGCATCGTTCAGCAGTGCTAAAGCATCCTCCACGGAGGTCGCCACGGCGACATCGAACCCCATGCGTTCCAGCATCTCCTGAAGCACTTCAAGGAGCATCACTTCGTCATCAAGCAGCAGAAGGCGTCCTAACGGATGCTCTGTAGCCGCGACGTACTGTCCCATGGTGGCGCCCAACGCTTCTGCCATGGACATAGCACTCTCCCTTCTTTCTCTATTTCCTTGGAATCTGATGAGACAATCTTACGTCTTTATTTAATAGACGTTTTTTGATGATAGGCTTCACAGAAAGCTATCGCAAGCCCCATGCAGGAAAACCCAGCGTCAGAAGAAGCCACCCCAAAAGCGGCGGAAAAACTGACCAGACTTCCTTGGACCAGCCCTTAATTGCGATGAAATGGCACTTTTCAAGTCTTTCGACGCGCCCAAGGAATGCGTTCTCACCAAGCCCTAAGAGGGTGTAGAAAAAGAAAACCGGAATCGTCGCGAGCACTGCCGTTCCGCAAGGGCTTCCGGCCCCGACCAGCCCCAGCGCCACCAGCGAATTGGCGAGATACAGGGGATGGGAGAAATAGCGATACGGACCTCCAACCGCACGATATGGAGCTTCCAAACGACTTCCGCGCGAATGAAGTCCGATGTGTCCGCGTGCCCAGAGGCGAAGTCCCAATCCCACCAACAAGACGGTCAGCGACCAACGCTCGTGAATCAACGGTCCCATGCGCCACAGCATGAACGCACCTGTGCCGCCCAACAACAAGACACAGGCTCCGCGGAAACGATACGCCAAAGCAAAGAGGCGCGATTCATGCCATGCTTGCATCGGCTAAATATGTCACATGCGCGAACCGCCCCAATTGTAATAGCTCTGTCACAGCAATCATTCGCCCTTATGGGACTGTATTTTGGCAGCGTGGACGCAATGGGACGGTGCCAAGAAGCACATGGCAACATCGGCAAGAAAGCCCGTCGCTGGCGCGCTGTGCTAGGGTTTCTGTCTCTGGTTTCCGGTGCCTTTTTGGGAACCGCACTGCTGTTACTCGATGTCGATCGCTGGTGGCGGCTTCTGGTCTTCATTCCCGTACAGTTCGGTTGCCTGGGGATTCTGCAGGCCATGCACAGCGTCTGCGCCGTCTACGCCGCCATGGGGGTGTGGCAGATCGCCCGCACCAGCGTCCAGAAAATTCCCGATCCGTGTCTAGAAAACGAGTTCAAAAGCCTGGCCAAGCGATTGGTGTTGTGGTCATGCTTGATTGCGATGATCGTGACGGCAGTCTTTACTTGCGTCTGAATGCGCCATTGATCGCCCCCAGGGAATCTCCGCCCCCTTTGCGACGTCCCTCTTTCTGTGAGACCAGAAATGCCAACAATCCGAGGACCCGAAGGTCCGAAACGCCATTGCATTTTTCTTGCCGCCCTATTGCTTATGGCAAGCGCGGCTTGCGCGCAGAGCAGCGGACCTACCGAGGATGCCTTCCTGCGCCAGGTACTGGTGCACAATCCCACCATCCGAACCGACAGCTTCACGCTGGCAGGGACGAGAGAGACGCGTACGGGATACACCTCGCTGCTGCTACCCCAATTCAACGTGGCCGCCAATGCGGGAACCTACAACGACTTTGACCACACCAACGGCTATACCGGGACTGGCTCGGGAACCGCCAGCCAGCTGCTAAGCACCGGCGGCACCGTCAGTGCCGGAGCCGAAGCCGGCCGTATCCAAGCTAAGACACCTCTCACAACCCGCAATTACGACACCATCGGCCTCGGAGTCGCCTTCAACCAGCACTTCCTCAAGGGCTTTGGAGAAGGCAACGACACGCTTTATCAGATTGCTCAGGCCAAGGCCGACGAAAAGGTTCAGCTCTACGCCAGTCGCGGCGAGGTGCTCTCGGTACTGTCGCAAGCCCGTGCCGCCTGGTGGAGCCAGCGCGCCCTCGAAGCCGTGCTGGCCGCCGATATCGAAGATTCGCTGCGTACCTACCGGCTTCTCATCGACTCCAGGGAGAAGTTGAAGGAAGGTTCCGGATCGGTGCTCGATACCCTTTCGGCCTACGCCGACCATCTCCAGGCGCGCAGCAACTGGCTGACAGCCTGGACCAGCGCGCGCGTTGGCGCCATCGAGCTGGGAAGCTACCTCGACTCCGGAGAAATCTGGATCGGAGACCCCGCCAAGGACACCCAAGTGGTCGTTCCCGCGCAAGGGATGCTCACGCCCTGGCCTTCGGTGGACTCCCTCTTGAAGAACGCCGAAAAGGACGCTCCGGACATCGCCGAGGCTCTCGCGTCTGAAGAGAAGGCACGCTCTGCCAAGATCTACACCTCCCGCCAGACCCTTCCCTCGCTGGACGGAGGCGTCTGGGCGCGCAAGGCCTTCCTGCCCGATGACGCCACCAAGAATGTCGTCTTAGGAGTTCAAGCAAGCTTCAACTGGAACATTCCCGACGGGGTGAACCGAGCAGCAGCCCGCAAGGCCATTCTGGACCTGCGCAAAGCGGGAATCGCCTCGGCCAAGGCCAGGAGTGACCTGCGCCGCAGTCTTCTCAAGTACCTCGGCCAGAGCCAGCAATACGCCCTTGCGATCGACCTCCAGCGCCAAGTGATCGAAGCCAAGCACGCCCAACTGCTCGCCGACGAGCAGAGTTACCGCGACGGCTCGCTTTCCTGGACCGATCTTTCCGCTGCCCGCAAGGACTGGCTCGCCGCAGTGGGCACAGCTTGGAACGCCGTAGCCTCGGCGCAGCAGGTGGAATCAAGCATCCAATCGTTGACAGGCACAGGTCCGGCACGGCTGGGCTGGAACTGGGGAGAATGACATGCATTTGCGAAGACTCACGACAACGGTCGCAGTGGCGGCGATGGCCCTTGTCGGCTGCAAGGGAAAGGATTCCGACACGCCGACGCGACACGCCGTGGCAGGACCGGCCTCGCTTCGAGACGTGGCGCGCCTCACCGGTACGGTGGAGCCCATCGACACCATCCAGGTCAAAAGCGAGGTCAGCTATCAGATCACCAAGCTCCACGTGAAGGAAGGCGACTACGTCAAGAAAGGGCAGCTGCTTTTTGAACTGGACCGCATCCAGCTCGATTTGAAGCACCAACAGCTGATCGTGGCCGTGGAGACCGCCAAACTGAGCCTGCGCTCGGCCGAGCGCGACCTCCAGCGCGCCCAGGCCCAGATCAAGAACGGCAGCGTCAGCGCTGATCACGTCCAGGATCTGGAAATCGCTCGCGACAAGGCAAGACTCGCCTTGCAGTCTTCCCAAATCGATCTCAAGAGCAATGAACGCGATCTTGCCAATACCCGCATCGTGGCTCCGCGCGACGGCCAGCTCATTCGCCTCAACGTAAGCGAAGGCGAAATGGCCGTGGCCGCCTCCTCTGCCTCTGGAAACGTCCTAGGGGTGATCGCCGACCCAACCCGCCTCAAGGTCGTAGTAGAAGTGAGCGAGCTAGACTTCCCGCGCTTAAAACTCGGCCAGAAGGTTGAGATCTCCACGGAATCGCAGCCCGATAAGCTCCTTGAAGGCAATGTGAGCTACATCCCTCCCAGCGCCCAGGCCTCGACATCAAACGCCTCAGTGATGGTCTTCAAGGTAGAAGTGACCCTCGATGCCAGCGCAAAGTCCGTCGACTATGCCGAAGTTGCCGGCGGCATGAAGCACCATCGCCCCGACGGCGCAGGCAAGGGAGAAGGCAAGGGAAGCGGAGACTCAACGTCCCATCGCCATCATCGCGAGACGGCAAGCGCCTCAAAGGAGAAGCTCAACACCACCCTGGTGCCGGGCATGACCGTCAACGTCGACTTCGTCTTCCTGGAGCGTAAGGTCGAGATCGCCGTGCCCTACGACATGGTCGCCACCGGATCCGACGGCATGAGCAAGACGATCTGGGTCCGCGGCAAGGCACCGGAGGGCGACGCCAAAGGCAAGCACGCTGGCGGCGGCAAGAGCAGCAGCATGATGGGCAACTTCCACCCCAAGCGCGTCCAGGTCGGCTCCACTGACTACAAGACCTACGAGATCCTCTCAGGCCTCTCAGCAGGCGATACGGTTTTCGCAGCACCCGACACGAGCTCCAAGAGTGGCAAGGGACACGGGGGGCCAATGTGACCGATGCCGTCATAGAGACCAAGGAGCTGCGCAAAAGCTACTTCCTCGGGAAGGAAGAAGTCCCGGTGCTTCACGGCATCGACTTCGTCCTCCCCCAAGGCCAGTACGGGGCCATCATGGGACCTTCCGGAAGCGGCAAGAGCACCATGCTGAACATCCTGGGTTGCCTAGACCGCCCCACCAAAGGGGAATGCTGGATCGCTGGCCGGGATACCGCCAAACTCACCGAAAATGAGCTGGCCGATCTTCGCTGCCGCGACATTGGCTTTGTCTTCCAGGCTTTCAACCTGCTGCCGCGGCTCACCCTGGAGCAGAACATCGAACTGCCCCTTCAGTACTTGGGAATGCCCAAGAAGGAACGGCGCAAGCGCGTGGCCGAGGCCATGGAACGGCTGGGGCTTGGGGAACGCGGTCGTCACCTTCCCAACGAGGTCTCGGGCGGCCAGAAGCAGCGCGCCGCCATCGCTCGTGCCCTGGTCAAACACCCGGCCCTCTTGCTTGCCGACGAGCCAACCGGCAATCTCGACTCCACCACCACCGAGGAAGTCCTGCAGATCTTCGACGAGCTGCAAAACGAGGGCAACACCATCCTCATCATCACCCACGAGAGCGACGTTGCCTGCCGTGCCCGCCTGGAATGGCACATCCGCGACGGCAACATCAGCACCATCCGAGGGGCTTAAATGGCGGGCATCGCGACCAACAGTTGGCGGCTCCCCTTGGACCTCGCGCTCCGGGAAGTCGCCTCGCACCGGATGCGCTCAAGCATCTCGGCCTTTGCGGTCTTCCTGGGAGTGGCTGCCTTCTTGGTGATGACCTCCTTCTCGCGCGGCATGGAAGCCCAGAACAGCAAGATGTTCCTGCAGATGGGCGGAGCCGAGGTGGTCACCATCGAGACCATGCAGGCCAAGGATCCCAACGAAGAGATGCTCTTTGCCAAGTCCCCGGGCTTGCACCTAGCCGACTTCACGGCCCTCAAGAAGCGCGTGCCGCAGGTGGAGATGATCCTCCCCCAGATTTCCAGCAGCCTGCATTTCCGCATTGGCGGGCGCCATGTGCGCGGCATGGCCATTGCGCAGGCCTGGGACAACTTCGACGTCTACAACTACTCCTTCGACACCACCGAAGAGGTGAACAAGGAAAACTGGGACAACGGAGCCGCCATCGCCCTAGTGGGAAGCCGCGTGGCGGAAGACCTGCAGAAGACCTCCGGTAAGGTGATTGGACAGGAATTGTCCATGGAAAGCGGGGGCCGCGTCAAGGTGGTGGGACTTCTCAAGACCACCACCAAGTTCGACCGCCGCTCCATAGAGATCGACGTGCCGCTCAAGTGGCTGCTGCGCGAGCTTGGCACCGCCAACCCGGTCGTATCCAGTTCCTCCGTCAAGGTGCGCGACATCAAGGAGCTTCCCGCGGCGGTGATCGCCCTCAAGGCCGAGCTGCTCTCGCTCCACCGCGGCGTTCCCGACGCTGACGTGACCACCAACGAAGACCTGATGAAAGAGAGCGAGCAGACCATCGAGGTGATGGCACTGGTGACGGGGATCATCTCGGCTATCGCTCTGATCTCGGGGGGCGTGGGCATCCTCAACATCCTCTTCGCCTCGCTCGCCTCCCGCATCCGCGACCTGGGCGTCCAGAAAGCCCTGGGCGCCACGCCGCGCTTGGTCTTCCGCCAAGTCTTCATGGAAGCCCTAATCGTCTCAGGCACGGGCGGCCTGCTTGGCTGCCTCACGGGGCTGCTGCCAGCACTCATCGCCAAGAACGCCCTTCCCTTCCAACCGGTCCTCTCGGCGGGCGACATCCTCAAAGGAGTTGCAATGGCTTTGGGCGTCGGCATCGGAGCCGGATTGCTCCCCGCCCTCAAGGCGTCCAAGCTCGATCCGGTGGAGGCCATGCGCGCATGAGACAATTTCTGTCATCCCTGTGGTTCGGCACCTTCGCGGGCCTGCGCGAGATGCGCGTGCAGCCGCTGCGCTCAGCGCTCTCCATGACCGGCGTGGGCCTTGCCATCGCGGCCGTCACCGCCATCTTCTCCATCAACGGAGGCTTGCAGGCCGTCGTCAAGGACGCCGCCGCCTCCATGGGCGGCCCAGGACGCTTCTCCCTGCGCTCCCAGGACGCAGCCAATTCCCAGGAGGCCTTCCAGTTCGCTCGCTCCCCAGGGCTCCGGCCCGGCGACGGCGCGCGCCTGCAAGCAGCCCAGCCCACAGAGGTCAAGGCCATGAACTCTTACAGCACCTGGGCCCAGGGAAGCTGCGGAGGCAAGGTCACGCGCGTCTACCTCAACGGCGTAGATCAGGACTATTTGGACCAGATCATGCAGGTCACCATTGACCAAGGACGCACTTTCGAGCCGACAGAATTCCTGCGCGGCGACCCGGTGGCCCTTATCGGCTGGACCCTCGCCGATGAACTGACGGCCCAACTCAATGCCCACGGCCAGCCATTCCTGGGATCGGCCATCCTGCTCAACGGCGTGCGCTACCGCATCATCGGAAGCTTCAGCATGGAAAAGGGGATGAGCTGGCGCTACGCCAGTGCCGCCGTGGTCCCCTACCACACCATGGAACGCTTCCACATCGGACTTTCCACCACCACCAACAACATCCAGCTCCAAGCCACCAGTCCTGACAGCATGGACGCTCTGGTGACCCACGTCACCGCCACCATGAAGTGGCTCCATCGCGGCGCCGAGGACTTCACCTTCATGCTCTTCAACTTCATCAAGGAGTTCTCCAGCATGATCACCAACATCACCCTGCTCTTTTCCTTCGTGGCGGCCTTGTCGCTGGGAGTCGGTGCCTTGGGCATCCTCAATGTGATGCTGGCAAGCCTTTCCGACCGCGTGCGCGAGGTGGGGGTCCAGAAGGCCCTGGGAGCCAAACCCATGGAGATCGGTATCCAGTTCTTGGCCGAATCGGTGACACTTTCCGTCATCGGCGGCCTACTGGGGCTGGCGGTCGGGTCATTTCCGGTGCTGATGGGCGACACATTGTACGCCGCCCTCCATTTCCGCCCGATTCTCGACATTGGCGTGGCCTTTAAAGCCATGGGAATCACGGTGGCAGTCGGCGTTCTGGCCGGCCTCTTCCCCGCCTGGAAGGCTATGCGCCTCGACCCCATTGAAGCCCTGCGCTACGAGTAGTCAGAGCCCGATGATCGCGACTTCGTCGGCAGCGCGCCCGAAATCGCGGTCGTGGGTGACCAAGGCCGCAGCGCCACTTTCCAAGGTCGCCGCCAGCTGGAAGGCATCGGGAAGTTTCAGGCCATAGGCGATCCGCAGACGCGCCGCACGGGCCGCCACCTCTGCCGTGAGGTCAAGGAGACGCCACCCCAGGCCCTGGCGCAGCGCTTCCTCGTAACGCGCAGCCAAGACATCCTTACCGGCCTTGAGCGGCCCCGCAAGCACCTCGGCAAGAGTGACTACCGTCGTCGCGATTTGCAATCGCCCATCTTCCCCCGCCTGGAAAAGCGGCCAGAAGCGCGGCAAGAAGCGCTCGTTTCCCTCGAGCAGGTAGATGATCGGTGCCGTATCCACAAGCACCAGCGCACCTTCGGGAAGATTCTCCCATACCGCTGGCGGAGTCAATCCCACTCCTTACGCAAAATTTCCACATGTGCTACAGCAGAATCGCCCCAAAGCCCACGGCCAGTCCCCACTAGCGATTCCAAGGAATGCAAAGAGCGATTTTTGCGCAGCGAAAGAGGCCCCAGCACAGCCACCGGACGACCGCGCCGGGAAATCACCGTCTGGATTCCAGCTTCGGCAGCTTCCAGCAAGGCGGGAAAGTGCTCCCGTGCCCGTGCGACAGATTGCCCCTCTTCTTTCCCTTCGTTCATGTACATAATGTACACCAAAAATGCATCATTCCCAACAACTTTCACCCAAGCCCCGGCACCTCTGGATCGGGAACGATACCTTCAGGCCAAAAGGCATAGCGACCTTGGGCCTGCAGAAGCCTTTGAAGGGCACCAACGGTATGGAAGCTCCCGCAGACCAGAACCGGAACGTTTGCCTCCCGAGCCCGTCTTGCTGCCGCAATCCAAGCCGTTTGCGGATCCGGGTGGACGATAGCTTGCGGGAAATATCCGGCAATTCGTTGTGGATCCTCGGCACGGCCCGTCGCCAGCGGGAAAAGATGCAGCTCCGTAAGCCCCGCCTCAATCAGATACCCTAAGGCATGCGGCCAATCCTTGTCGGCCATGCAGGCAAAGAGCAGCACCGGACGGGTTTCCCGAATTTCTCGCCCCAAAAGTTCCAGAGCTTCGGGATTGTGACCGACATCCAGCACCACTTCAGGAGTTCCCGGGAGACGCTGCACTCTTCCCGGCCAGGGCAAGCGAGAAAGGCTCTCGGCCACCGCCTGAGGATGCGGCACCCGCCCCAGCAAGCGACAGGCGGCCCCCCAGGCAAGATCCAGGTTGCGCCGTTGTCCTTCGCCAGAAATCGGCGGCTCTAGCGGCGCCGGCTGGTCGCACCACACCACTTCGCATTGAGCCTTGGCGGCAGCAGCGTCCAGGATGACTCGCAGACTCTCGGGCTGAGGAGGCGTGAAGATAGGCTTGCCAGGCCGAAGCGCAGCGACCTTCTCGGTCCAGATCGCCTCCACGGTATTCCCCAGGATAGCGGTGTGATCGAGGCTTGCTCCGGTGAGCAGCAGTCCTTGGGCCGGTAGCGCCGTAACCGAGTCCAGGCGCCCCCCCAGGCCGGTCTCCAGCACCGCCAGATCGACACCACGCCGCTGAAACCAAAGGACCGCCAAGGCTGTACAAATCTCAAAGAAGCTTGCCTGACAGCTTTCGGCAGCCGGACGCAACTCTTCCAAGAGATCCGCGCACTCGATCTCAGAGATCGCCTCTTCGCCGATCAGAAAGCGTTCTCGCAGACAAACGATGTGAGGCGATGTGAAGAGCCCTGTCCGCAATCCTTGAGAAGAGAGGATCGCCTGCAACAGGCGACTGGTGCTTCCCTTGCCGTTGGTACCGGCCACTTGGACCGCCACCAAACCCTTTTCAGGGTGCCCCAGGGCGGCCAGCAGCTCGCGCATCGTTTCCAGCCCCGGTCGCATGCCCATACGGGCGCGCCGCGTCATCCAGTCCAGAAGCTCGAGATATCGCTCTCGGCTCCCGCAAGTCCTCGACATCATGGACCGGAAGAATAGGAACCTGCCGCACGGGGCGCGTTGTCTTCGAACCTCTGGTTTCGAAGAATAGGCCTTCCCCCATCAGATCGAGGTTCCCACAACAAGGTGGGCATCCTCTTTGCAGACAAGTTCCAACCCTGTGATTTTACATCAGGTCGAAGCACCAGCACCCGCGTGCGGCAGGCATTGTGAAGATACCGTCAAAGCCATGGCCCGCACAAGCCTTGAAACGCTTTTCTTCACGATTCGTCCCGTTCACGCCGCCAAGCCTCGTAAGCGGTCTTGCCGCGCTCCTGCCAAAACTTGTCAAAGCCCTTGCCGTCACCCATGCCGTACCAGGGCCGCTCTTGGAACCACTGCCCCCACTCCGAATGGCAAGCCTTCCATTCGCCGGCCTGTCCCTTCATCTCGCGCTTCCAGCGGTGCCACTCCTCGCGGCGACGGCGACGCTCCTCGCGACGGCGTTCCCGCTCTTCGCGGCGCTCCCAGCGCCGGCGCAGATGGCTTGGACCGTGGAAGAACCATCCCACCGAGCCAAACAAGAGATGCAAAAGCGCCAGGATTCCTCCTGCCTGAAGCCAAGTGATCGGAGAAAGATGCAGCCCCGGAACCAACCAGGCATTCCAGGCCCATCGCAACAGCCAACCGCCAACCACGGCCCAGAAAATGGTGCCAAAGAGAAACCCCAGCAGCCGCAGG
This sequence comes from Fibrobacterota bacterium, assembly GCA_036771135.1. Lineage (GTDB taxonomy): Bacteria > Fibrobacterota > Fibrobacteria > UBA5070 > UBA5070 > JBDKGV01. The sequence goes on from DAIPHW010000013.1 coordinate 12,601, forward strand.
GCATGAAGCAGCCGTGCCGCCACCACCACGCCCATCGCTTGCCACAGATCCAGGAATGGCACGTGAACCAACGGCTGCAGCGCTCCTGGCAGGAAGCGATTCCAGAGCCACTGCACTGGAAAGGCAAGAATCGCCGCGTACAGGACCGTAAGCAAGGTAAAGAAGAGGATGCGAAGCATGATTCCCCCTTTCATGGACGGTATTCGGAAAGGAGCACGGCCAAACGGCGCAGCGCCCGCGATTTTCTGGAAAGCAGCGTACCGATGGGCACCTGCCATTCTTCTGAAAGCTCCCGGAAACTCCGGTCTTCAAATTCAGTGGCCACCACCACGGCGCGCGAGGGCTCGTCGAGCTCCTCCAAAGCAAGGTGCAAGGCGGCCAGCAACTCTTCGCGTTCGAAGTTCTGTTGGGCATCCTCGCCGGGAAAGGGGAGGATGTCGGCAAGCGTCAGTCCCTCTTCATCCAGGGGAGCATCCAACGACACCGTGGGCTTGCGGGCCCGAAAGCGATCGATGATGCGGTGTCGCAGCGAGGTGTAGACATAGCCCACCAAATTATCGGGAAGATCCTCTTCGTCGCGAGCAAAGAGCACCGAAAAAACCTCGCCCACGAGATCACTGCTCTCGCGGGAAGCCTCGTCATCTAGACGGCGGCGCACCCACCCCGACAACCGCCGCCACTCCGAGGCGAAGAAGTCCACCACCTGTGTCTTCGAATCTTCCACCATCTTAGAGACGATGGCCTCGGCGCATTATTGCGCCCCAAGACACAAAAAGCCTAAATCGCCGATTCGTCGATGGGAACGCCATGGGATTCCAGGGCCTCGCGAGCGGCGGCCTGCTCGGCTTCCTTCTTGCTCGCTCCCTTGCCGGTTCCCCAAGGCTGGTCGTGCACCAGCACGCGCATGGTGTAGAGTTTGCCGTGCTCGGGGCCCTCCTGGCCGATCACCTCGTAGCGCGGAGCTCCCCATCCGTTGCCTTGAGCGTGCTCCAGCAAAGCACTCTTGTAGTTGAGCAGGCTCGCATCGTCCAAGAATTCGTCGAAGCGGCGCACCAACACCCGGTTCACCAGTCGCACGCACGGCGCCAAGCCACCGTCCAAGTAGACCGCTCCCAGCACCGCCTCAAAGGCATCGGCCAGGATCGACTCGCGATCGCGTCCCCCCGAGCGTTCCTCAGACTTGGAGAGCTTCATGAAGGCGCCCAGGTCCATGGCGCGAGAACACTGCGCAAAGACGCGCGCCGACACCACCAAGCTCTTGACCTTGGAGAGATAACCTTCCTGCCGGTCGGGATGGCTGCGGAAAAGCTCCTCGGTGACGATCATGTCCACGATGGCATCGCCCAGGAACTCCAGCCGTTCGTTGGAATCGCCAGCATCCCCGTCCATGTTGGAGAAGGAGCGATGCGTAAGGGCGTGGTGGAGGATTTCCGGATTGGCAAAAACATGTCCCAGAGCATGTTCCAGACGCCCCGTCTCGCCAAGTCCGGTCAGGCGACGACGGAGACGCGCCAGCCCGCCGCTCAAGCTTCGAAGGCCTTGAGGATCAGCACCGCGTTGTGCCCACCAAAACCCAGCGAGTTCTTGAGCGCCACCCGTACCTTGCGCTCGCGAGCCACGTTAGGCGTCACATCCAGATCACATTCAGGATCAGGGGTGTCGCGGTTGATGGTCGGAGGAACGATGCCGGTGCGGATAGCCTGGATGGCAGCGATGGTCTCGATAGCAGCCGAGGCTCCCAGGAGATGTCCCGTCATCGATTTGGTCGAGCTGATCGAGACCTTGTAGGCCGCTTCGCCAAAGACTTCCTTGATGGCAAAGGTCTCGGTCTTGTCATTGAGGGGGGTCGAGGTGCCATGAGCGTTGATGTAGTCCACGTCCTCAGCTGCCACCTCGGCGTCGCGCAGCGCCTCGCGCAGCGCCAGTACCGAGCCAATCCCCTGAGGATGAGGCGCCGTGATGTGGTAGGCATCGCCACTCATGCCGTAGCCGGCAAAGCGCGCCAAGATATTGGCTCCGCGGCGGCGGGCGTGGCTTTCGCTTTCCAAGACGAGGATCCCCGCACCTTCGGCCATCACGAAGCCGTCGCGATCGAGATCGAAGGGGCGCGAAGCCTTCTCGGGCTGATCATTGCGGCTGGTGCTGAGAGCCTGGATAGAGGAAAATCCAGCGATGGAAACGGGCGTCACAGTGCCTTCAGCGCCACCGCAAATCACGGCGTCCACCTTGCCCAAGCGAATCAGGTTGGCAGCGTCGATCATGGCGTGGCCACCGGTAGAACAGGCAGAGCTTACGCTGTAGTTGGGCCCCATGAAGCCAAAGCGGATAGAAATGAGCCCAGCCGCCATGTCGGTAATGGTCATGGGCACAAAGAAGGGAGAGACTCGCGACGGCCCGCGTGATGCAAGCGTCGCCACGTTGTTCTCGATGGTCTGGATGCCACCCACGCCGCTTCCCACCACCACTCCCACCCGCGTCTTGTCCACCGACGGCGAATCGGCCAGTCCCGAGGCCTCAACAGCCTGCACGGCAGCGCCGATGGCATACTGCAGGAAGCGGTCCAGCCGTTTGACCTCCTTGGGTTCGACGTAGCGCGCCACGTCAAAGCCCTTCACTTCACCGGCGATGCGCACGGAAAAATTGGTGGCGTCAAAGTTTGTGATGGGAGCGATTCCGCTCTTGCCGGCGACCAGCGCCGACCAGAAGGAATCTACGGTAGAGCCGACTGGGCTGACGACGCCCATTCCGGTGATGACAACATTTTCTGGCATAGCTTATATACGATAAAAAAAACGCCAGCCTGCATCTGCAGGCCGGCGTTTCATTTATTTGTCAGAGACTCAGGTCTTGCTCTTGACGTAGTTGAGCACCTCGCCCACGCTCTTGAGCTTCTCGGCGTCTTCGTCAGGAATTTCCAGCGAGAACTCGTCCTCAAGGGCCATCACCAGCTCGACCTGGTCGAGGCTGTCGGCGCCCAGATCTTCGATGAACTTGGCTTCCGGCACGACCTTGTCGGCGGTGACGCCCAGCTTGTCGCAAATGACCTTGATGATTTTCTCGTCCAGTTCAGCAGACATGGATTTTCTCCTCGGTTTTTGGTGATGGATTTGTGAAGAATCTAATTCAGTCGGTTATCGTTCACATGGCCATCCCGCCGTCCACGCACAGCACTTGGCCGGTGACGTAGCTGGCGGAAGGCGAGAGCAGGAACGATACGGCACCGGCGACATCCTCGGGCGTCCCGAAGGTGCCCATGGGAATGCCCTTGGCGGAAGCCTCGCGGACTTCTGGCGGCAGGGAGGCGGTCATGTCGGATTCAATGAAGCCGGGAGCCACCACGTTGGCGCGCACGCCCTTGGAGGCGTATTCGCGGGCCAAGGTCTTGGTGAAACCAATGATACCGGCCTTGGAGGCGGCGTAGTTGGCCTGACCGGCGTTGCCCATGACGCCGACGACGCTGGCGATGTTAACCACCCGCCCCTTATTCTTGAGCAGATGTCGCAGGCTGGCACGCGTCACCAGGAATACGGACTTCAGGTTGATGGCGAGGACTTGGTCCCAGTCTTCTTCCTTCATGCGCAAAAGCAATCCGTCGCGAGTGATGCCGGCATTGTTGACGACGGCATCCAGGCGACCGTAGTCAGCCACGGTGGCCTTCACCAAGGCGTCCACGGCAGCGGCATCCGAGACATCCGTAGCATAAGCCTTGGCCTCGAAGCCCTCGGAGCGCAGTTCAGCAGCAAAGGCCTCCAGAGCCTCAGCCGAACGAGCCGCCAGAGCCAAGCGATAACCGTCCTTGGCAAGCTTGCGGGCGATGGCAGCGCCGAGCCCACGTTGGGCTCCAGTGACCAGGGCTACGGGAGCGTCGCTCATATCAGGCATCCTTGAGGGAGATGGCGGCTTCGAGGGACTCCACCGGCGTCACCGGCACGGCGCGATCGATCTGGCGCATCAGCCCCATCAGGACCTTACCCGATCCCACTTCCACGCCGCGGGCAATGCCGAGGCCAATGGCGGTCTTCATGGAGTCGCTCCAGCGCACCGGCGAGACCAACTGACGAGCCAGAAGTTCTGGGAAGACAGCCGGATCGTCGTGGGGCTGAGCATCCACGTTGGCGATTACGGGAGCAACGGGCTTTTTGAAGGCGGCCTTAGCCAGGCCTTCCTTGAGGCCGTCCAAAGCGTATTCCATCAGCGGCGAATGGAAGGCACCAGAAACCGGCAAGCGCACCACCTTGCGAGCACCCGCGGCACTGCAGGCCTCCATGGCGGCCTCGACCGAAGCCACTTCGCCCGAGACCACGATCTGGCCGGGGCTATTGAAGTTGGCCGGCACCACGCAACCGGGAATATCCTTGATGGCACCTTCCAGCACTTCGGGCTCTAGCCCCAGGATGGCGGCCATAGCTCCAGGGCGGCGCACGCCGGCCTGAGCCATCAGCTCACCGCGCAAACGGACCAAGCGAAGGCCGTCGGCAAAGGAAATGGCACCCATAGCGGCCAAGGCAGAGTATTCGCCCAAGGAGTGGCCAGCGGCGTAATCCGGGACGATGCCGTTTTCAGCAAGGGCCAAGGCAGAAAGCTGCGAGGTCACGTAAAGTGCTGGCTGAGTGTTCTGGGTCGCCTTGAGCTCTTCTTCAGGGCCTTCGAAAAGCAGCGCAGAAAGCTTGAAGCCAAGAACGTCATCAGCTTCCTGAAGAAGCCGACGGCAACCTTCATGAGCTTCAGCCAAAGCCTTGCCCATGCCGACGTACTGGGAACCCTGTCCCGGAAAAAGGAAGATCGTCTTCATGCAGTCAATCCTGTGGGAAAACCGGTTGCGAAGCCACCGGCACGTGTTCAGCCTTCGAGGCTCTCCACTTCAGCAGCAATGCGCTTGTGGACTTCGGCTCCAGCAATGTCTGCGGCAATGCGAACGGCATTGCAGAAGGCATCCGCCGTGCTTCGGCCATGCATGATGAAAGCCGCCCCATTGAGTCCGAGCAACGGACCGGCGGAGTTCGCCTCATAGGACCACGCAGTTTCAAACGCCGCCCGCTGCTCCACGGGCATGGTCGGCGCAAAGGCCTTGCGCATGTAGGCGCCAAAACCTTCGTAGAGCTTGAGCACGATGTTGCCGGTAAAGCCACCGGTGACCAGAACGTCAAAGCCGCCCTTGATCAGATCGTGTCCTTCGACGTTGCCAACGAAATTGAGCGAACTCGCCTTGAGCAGCTTGTGGGCCTCTGCGACCACTTCGCTCCCCTTCTCCTCTTCTTCGCCCATATTGAGGAGAGCAATGCGTGGACGTTCCGTCTTGAACGCCTGGCGCGCAAAAAGCGAACCGCACACGGCAAACTGCAAAAGATGCAAGGGCTTCTCGTCCTTGTTGGCTCCCGCATCGACCATCACAAAGGGCCCACCCAAAGAGGGCAGCACTGGTGCTACGGCCGGACGGCTGATCTTGCCAGCGCGCCCCAGAACGGTCAGCGAAGCAGCCATCATGGCTCCGGAATTTCCCGGACTCACGGAAGCGTCTGCCAACCCTTGCTTCTGGAGCATTACGCACTTGAGCAACGACGAATCCGGCTTTTGCTTGAGAGACGCAACCGGATGATCGTTCATACCGATGACCTGAGAAGCATGGACAATCTCAATGGGCAGATGCTTGGCATCCACCTTGTCCAATTCGCTTCGCAGCACGGCTTCATCGCCCGTGAGCAGAACCTTGACGTCCTCGGAAGCCTTCAGGGCCGCGACGGCCCCTTCGACGACGACGGAAGGGCCGAGGTCCCCTCCCATGGCGTCGAATGCAACTCGGATCACGCTCGAGCTCGGCTCAAACGTCCCGCGGCGGCATCACTTCGCGACCGCCGTAATATCCGCAGGCATCGCAGACGCGATGCGGCTGCTTGGGAGCTCCACAATGATCGCACTTGGCCAACTGCTTGACCTGGATCGTATAGTGGGTGCGGCGCTTATCGCGACGCTGAGCGGATGTCTTCCTCTTGGGCACTGCCATGACGTGGACCTTTCTTCTTTGTCCTAATTCCGAAAGGCGAGCAATAGTAGCAATTCTTTGCCGCCCTTCACGTGTTCTCTCCAGAAATGGCTTCGGAAACACCTTTGACGCGCTTTCGCAATTCGGCAGGATCCATGTCCAAAGCCCGGATGCGATTGTGCAACGCGGTGCGTCCAATGGCCAATGCCTGGGCGGTTCCCAGGATGCTGCCGCCATGGCGCACCAGATGTTCCTCGATAAAATGTCGCTCCAGCTCGTCCATAGCAAGCCGGAATCCCGGATAGTCGAGATCCATGATGGGGATCTCTTCCTTCATGCCGGAAACGATCGGACGCAGGTGGGGACGCAGCTCTTCAGCCATGATGGGACCGCTACCGCCGAAGGCCAAGACCCGCAGCAATACGTTTTCCAGCTCACGCACGTTGCCGGGCCAGGGATGGCTGCGCAAGAGCTCCATGGCTGGAGCCGATACCGAACGCAGCGTGACTCCCGCTCGAGTGTGCTTGCGCACCAGATGGCGCACCAGACCCGGAATATCCTCGCGGCGCGAACGCAGCGGCGGAAGCAGGATCGGGTGCACGCTCAAACGGTAGAACAGGTCGGTGCGAAACTCCCCGCTCTTCATGGCGGTTTCCAGATCGCGGTTGGTGGCGGCGATCACGCGCACGTCCACATGGCGCACGCGACTCTCGCCCACCCGACGAACCTCCCCCTCCTGCAGCACACGCAGGAGGCGCGCCTGAGCCGAGGGCGGAATGTCACCGATCTCATCCAAGAAAATGCAGCCACCATTGGCCGTCTCGAAAAGGCCTTCGCGGTCGCGATCAGCTCCCGAGAAAGCTCCCTTAGCATGTCCGAACAATTCGCTCTCGATCAGACTCTCGGAGATGGCGCAGCAGTTGACCACCACCCACGGACCTTCGCCCTGGGCCTTGGACAGCGTGCGCGCAATCAGCTCCTTGCCGGTCCCCGACTCGCCACGTACCAGCACGGCCGCGCGCGTGCGCGTGGCCGCCCGCAGCTGCTCCCAGACGGCCTCCATGACCGCACTATCGCCAGCAAAGCCTTCGTAAAGGCGGCGCGGATCGGGAGCAGGCAAAGTCAGTCCACCTTCGTGAGGATCTCGGTGCCGTTCTCGGTGATGGCCAATGTGTGCTCGAACTGAGCTGAATTTTTGCCGTCAGCGGTCACCGCCGTCCAGCGGTCGGGAAGCAAGCGCACCTGCCAGACACCGGCGTTGACCATGGGCTCGATGGTGAACACCATGCCCTTGCGCAGGCGTGGCCCCTGACGATCGCGGTAATGCAGCACGTTGGGCGGTTCGTGGAAGAGCCGTCCTATGCCATGGCCACAGTAGTCGCGCACCACGGTGAAGCCGCAAGAGGTCGCGTAGTCTTCAATCACAGCGCCAACCTCTCCCAAGAAAGCACCTTCCTTGGCCACTTCGATGCCGAGGTACATGCACTTCTCTGCGCATTCCACCAGCTTCCGAGCCTCGGGTGTCGGCTCGCCCACAAAGAAGGTCGCCGAGCAGTCGCCGTGGTACCCTTCCAGCGTCACCGTGACATCCAGGTTGATGATGTCGCCCTCTTTCAAGGGCACATTGTTGGGAATGCCATGCGTCACCACCTCGTTCACCGAGGTGCAGACGGAATTTGGGAACCCCCCCTTACCCAGCACCGGGTGGCGCGGATCGGCCACCGGGCGGTTGGGATAGTTGAGCGGGCTGGGATAGGCATCGTGGTCCAGGATGAACTCCCGAACCTTGGTGTCGATTTCCAGGGTGGTCACGCCAGGTGCCACCAATGTTCCGGCGTACTTGAGTGTCTCGCCGCCGAGCTTCCCGCTCGCGCGCAAAAGCTCGATTTCCTTGTCAGTCTTGATGCGGATCAATGCGTTGCCTCCAGTTTCGGCAATATACCCTAATCCGCGAGGCTAGCTAACGGAAGAGGCGCTCAGGTCGCCCGGCGACGGCGCCCCCACAGGAAACCGATCAGGCCCCACAGCAGCAGCGCCACGGCACTGCCCGCGGCAACCTTGCAACCAAGGATCACCCAGGGGCTGCTGTAGGTCATGCGAATCTCATGTTTGCCCGCCGGCACAGCGATAGCGCGCAGCGCATAGTCAGCCCGCAGAATTTCAACCGGCTTGCCGTCCAAGGTGGCATGCCAATGAGGGTACCAGATCTCCGAAAGGGCCACCAGCGCCGGCCGCGGAGACTCAGTGGTGATGGTCCAGTGGTCAGGATCAGCGTTCTCCCAAACCACCTTGCTGGGAGCCGGAGTGCGCGCCGAAGCCCCGACCAGCGCCTTAGCAACCGGATCCTTGGCCGTCTCGGAAGGATCCAGCAGAACTTGAGTGCGATACGGGAAGGAGGGATCGAGAATTTTGGCCAACTGTTGATCCAGAGGCGTCTCACTTGCCGACCCGACCAAGCGAATGCGCGGCAGCACCGAACGGTTGGGAGCCACTCCCAGCGGCGCACTCTGATCCTTACCGGCACGATAGATGAGATACTTCACGTTGAGCAGATCCAGTGTACGGCTGCCTTCGATGGTACCGTCGGGATACTGGCGCAATCCTGTCAAGACGCGCTTGTAGTCGTCACTGCGGAACTCGCGCTCATAGGAAAGTTCGTTATCAGCAAAGCCGCCGGCCGTCTGATAAT
>DAIPHW010000013.1:21369-23671 GCA_036771135.1 Fibrobacterota bacterium
AACTCGCGCTCATAGGAAAGTTCGTTATCAGCAAAGCCGCCGGCCGTCTGATAATTGTAAAGCATCAAGGCACCCGAATTCACAGCACCAGGAAGATCCATGGCACGCCAAGTTCCGTGATCAGCACGCAGCGAAGCAAGGGTTGGATCTTCCGCATAGTATTCGTTGTAGGAGAAGGTTTCGATGAACTTGCCGGCAAGCGGAAAAAGATCGATCGCCACAGCCAAGAAGAAGACTCCCAGCACGAAGGGCTTCTTTACCTTGCCATCCACCCAAAGCGAAGAGACCAGCAGGATGCCACCCGCCAAGATGGCCGCGCGGATGGCGCCCATCTGGAATGCCCCGGTATTCTGGGCCCACAGTTGCTCAGCTTTAGCTCCCCCTTCGCCGAAGGTGGAATTCCAAAGCGAGAAGGTCATGTCAGGCATCGCCGCTAGGACGACCAAGATACCAGCCGTCACGCCGGCAGCAATCAGCAAACCCTTGCGAACTTTTTCACGACGCTTAGAATCCCAAGAGTCAACCCCGTCCACCGCCTTGAGCCACAGCGCCGAAAGGGCACAAAGAGCCATGGCCCACCAGAACATGATCATGCTGGGAGCGCGAAAATTGCGGATGCCCGGCACCGAGATGTGGCGGCCATTCCCCAGGTCAAAACCATACAGAAGGCGGTAGAAAGGTGTATTGGCCCCTAAGGCGTTCAGGACGGCCAGTACCGCAATACCGATCCAGAACCAACTCCAACGGCTCTTGAGCACCACAGCAGCAGCGATGCCCATGGCGGTGATGGCGATACCAGCGTACTCGCTGTTGAGCTTGAAGGGATTGTGCCCCCAATAGTTCTCGTTGAGGCCACAGAACTCTGGAACCACCAACGATGCCGTTTCTTCCCAGTTGATGGACCAGCTGGTGGCATGCTCGTAAGTGGTCTTTTCGGCAGTATTGCGCACCGAAAACGCCTTGGTATACTGCGTCGGCGGATAGAAGACCGGCATGGCAAGGCCAATTCCCAATAGGATCGCCACCCAAAAGGCAAGGAACTTGCGCGACATCGCCGCCAAGCCTTCCTTTTCCTTCCACATTTCCCACAAACGCCAAAGCAGGTAGAAGAAGAATCCGATCAGAGCGTAATAGACCGTTTGCAGGTGCGAAGTGAGCACCATCATGCCAAGGATGATCGAAAGCCCCAGTGGATGCCACCAGCGGCTCTCCTTAGAAAGCAGACGAATCAAGCAGTGCAACGCCAATGGCAACCACGCCATGATGTAGATCTTGGCGGTGTGACCACTGTGCATGGTCGAGATGAAATTGAGATTGAGCATGTAGGCCGCTGCAACGGCAGTCGCACTCCAACGGTCAAGGCGGAAGGAACGGCGGAAAAGCACCACAGCGCCAAGCCCGGCAAGCAGCGTATGCAGCCAGAAAAGCAACCCCAAAGCCCGATGGGTCTGGGCCAGCAGGATCACCACCCAAAAGCCTGGATAAAGGATGTCGCCAAAGATGGAATCCAGGGTCGGCATGCCGGAGAGGTACCAAGGGTGCCATCCGTAGACGGTGAAATGCCGCAGCATTTCAGCCATCTTGACGTAGTTGAAATAGCCGCCGATCTGGTCCGAACCGTAGAACATCTGGTCGGTCGTGAGAAACTTCAGAAAAGGGATGGTGCCCATCACCAGAAGCAGGGCGACCGGAAGCAACCAGGGTTTCAATTTTTGGACAAATCGCGACATATCATTCCCCATCTGGAGCGGATTTGGAACCTAAGGCCGGAAAGCATAGGAATCCCCCACGGCGCTCGGACAGGGAGAGGCCGGCTTTTTCTAGATCCATGCGGTAATTTTTCATCCAGAACATCCCTCGAGGCCTCCATGAAGTTCGGCACACCACTTTCTCCTTCCGCCATCCGCGTCCTTCTCCTGGGTTCCGGGGAACTGGGCAAGGAAGTCATCATCGCCCTGCAGCGCCTGGGTTGCGAAGTGATCGCCGCCGACCGCTACGCCAATGCCCCCGGACATCAGGTGGCCCACCGCTGCCACGTGCTAGATATGACGGATGCCGCCGCCGTCCGCGCCTTGGTGGAAGCCGAGCGCCCACACCTCATCGTTCCCGAGATCGAAGCCATCGCCACCGAAGAGCTCGAACGCATCGAGGCCGATGGACTCGCTCAGGTGATTCCCACCGCTCGCGCCACGCGCCTCACCATGAACCGCGAAGGCATCCGCCGCTTGGCTGCCGAATCCGAAGGTCTTCCCACATCCCCCTACGCTTTTGCCAGCTCCCTGGAAGAGCTGCGGGCCGCCAT
>DAIPHW010000013.1:23771-29517 GCA_036771135.1 Fibrobacterota bacterium
CCACGCCCCCACGACACCGGCATGGTCACCATGGCCACCCAGCGTCTTTCGGAATTCGAACTGCACGCCCGCGCCATTCTTGGGCTTCCGGTAGATACCACGCTTTTGCGCCCCGGCGCCAGCGCCGTGATTTACGGTGGTTGCGAAGCTGAAGGCATCGCTTTCGAAGGCGTGAACGAAGCTTTGCGGGTGCCGGAATCGGACCTGCGGCTCTTCGGAAAACCCCGTGCCTTTGTCAAGCGTCGCATGGGCGTGGCTCTTTGCACCGCCGACGATATCGAGACCGCTCGACAGCGCGCCAAGCTCTGCGCCGGAAAAGTGCACCCCATCGCCAACTGAAGCTCCATCATCCGCGGTCTGCCAATGGCCATTTTTGCTATTGTCTGCTAATTGCAAAGGAGTGCTGCCCATGTACCTACCTACCATCATCGAGACCACCGGACGCGGCGAACGCGTCTATGACATCTATTCGCGCCTCTTGAAGGAGCGCATCATCTTTCTCGGCACCCCCATCGACGACGATGTGGCCAATGCCGTGATTGCTCAGCTCATGTTCCTGGAATATGAAGATCCCGACAAGGACATCACCATCTACATCAACAGCCCTGGGGGTTCGGTGTCGGCAGGACTCGCCATCTACGACACCATGGCGCACGTCCGCCCCGACGTCAGCACCATCTGCATCGGCTCTGCAGCCAGCATGGGAGCGGTCCTTCTGGCCGCAGGCACCAAGGGCAAGCGCTACATCCTGCCCCACAGTCGAGTGATGATCCATCAGCCGGCCGGCGGTGCCACCGGACAGGCCGTCGATATCCAGATCACCGCCAAGGAGATCATCAAGATCAAGGCCCAGCTCACTGATATTTTGGTCAAGCACACTGGCAAGGAGCGTTCGATCCTAGAAAAGGACACCGACCGCAACTTCTACATGAACGCCGAGGAAGCCATCGCCTACGGCTTGGTGGATAGCGTACTGACCCGGGACGCCAAAAGCGCATGAGTCGGCCTCGCAGCTACGCCAAGGTCCGCTGCTCGTTCTGCGGAAAGGCTTCCGAGGAGGTGACCCGCATGGTCACCGGACCGGGTGTGCACATCTGCAACGAATGCGTCGCCATGTGTTCCGACATCCTGAAGGAGACCTCGGAAGCAGACGGTACGGGCACCAAGGACAAGCGCAAGCTGCCCACTCCCTCGGAGATCCACGCCCACCTGGACGAATACGTGATCGGCCAGGAGCACGCCAAGAAGGCCCTTTCCGTCGCGGTCTACAACCACTACAAGCGCGTCTTCAAGGCTCCAGCCAAGAGCGGCGTGCAGGTGGACAAGTCGAACGTGCTCCTGATCGGCCCCACCGGCAGTGGCAAGACGCTGATGGCCCAGACCATCGCCAAGTTCCTGCAGGTTCCCATCGCCATCGCCGACGCCACCATCCTCACCGAGGCAGGCTACGTGGGAGAGGATGTGGAGAACATCCTGGTGCGGCTGCTGCAGGCGGCCGACTACGACGTAGAAGCCGCTCAGCGCGGCATCATTTTCATTGACGAGGTGGACAAGATCGCCCGCAAGGGCGGCGGCAATCCAAGCATCACCCGCGACGTGTCGGGCGAAGGCGTCCAGCAGGCGCTTCTCAAGATTCTTGAGGGCACGGTAGCTTCTATTCCCCCCAAGGGCGGGCGCAAGCACCCGGAGCAAAACCTCATCCAGATGGACACCCGCAACATCCTCTTCATCTGCGGTGGTGCCTTTGAAGGCTTAGAGAAGATCGTCGGGACGCGCATGCACACCAGCCAACTGGGCTTTTCGGCCCAAGTGCGCTCGCGCCACGACCGCGAGACCATGGCCCTGTTGCGCCAGACCGAACCGGAAGATCTCATCCAGTTCGGACTCATCCCGGAACTGATCGGCCGCGTGCCCATGATCGTGTCCCTGGAAGAGCTCGACGAAGACTCGCTTCTGCGCATCCTGGTGGAGCCCAAAAACGCCATCACCCGACAGTTCGAGCATCTGCTCTCGCTGGACAAAATCAAGCTCTCCTTTCAAGAAGAAGCACTGCGCGAGGTAGTGCGCACCACCATCGCACGCAAGACCGGTGCTCGCGGACTGCGGGCCGTGCTGGAATCCACCTTGCTTGAAACCATGTACGCCGCCCCTGATCTCAAGGACGTGCGCGAGATCGTGGTGACGCGGGAAGCCGTGCAAGGCAAGGCTCCCCCTCTCCATGTGGAAGGCAAGGCCGGTTCGCGCCAGAATAGCGCGGCATGAACTCTCCGGAAGGAGACTTTGCAGTCTTCCATCCGGCTCACGCCTCCGCGCGGGAAGAACTGTTGGACCTCGTCCAGCCATCCCCAGCGCCACGACAAATTTTGCTGCAAGGTCCAGCAGGCGTTGGCAAACACCATCTGGTGCAGAGTCTGAAAAAAGCGCTCCCTTCAGCAGAGATTGCCGTGTGCGAGGCCGGCGCGAAACGTTCCTCCTCAAGCCTCACCATCTGGATTGCGCGAGGCTCCGTCGCAGATCGCAACCTCGCCGAACTGCCGCGCATTCTTCTGCGAGGCTTTTCCAAATTCGAAAAGCGCCTCCTGGCCCGAAACTCCCTGGTTCCCGAGATTTGTGCAACTTTCGGGCAGGCCCCAGCGCCTTTTCTGACAGAATCCGTCTTAGAAACTTTGCTCTTCTCGGGCCCTCGCGAAAGCGGGTGGCACGGCTTTGTGGAGCGCCTTGAAAAGATCTGCCGACGCCGCGTTCGCACCGCCATGACCGCCGTCCCCGACCCCGACTGGATCCGCGAGGTACTCGGAGACTCCGCCTTTCCTGATCCGACAATTTCTGACGAGAACATTCCCGGATGCATCGCGGGCCTCATGGTTTCGTCCTGGGGCGGCGACCTTGTCCGCGTCGAGGCAGCCTGCCACCCGGGCGAGGGGCGCGTAACCATAACGGGAGCGGGACCGCAGGCGGAGCAGGCGGCACGCCTTGCGCGACTACGCCTGATCGCCCTTTCCGAAGGCCTCGACCGCTCCCGAGAGGCGATCGCGACATTGGATTGGCACCTGCATGTAAGCGGCGCTGGTGGTCCCAAGGACGGAACTTCACTCGGTCTTGCCCTGCTGGTGGCAATGGCTTCAAGCCTACTGCGCCGCCCGGTGGAACCTTTGACCGCCTTTACCGGGGAGCTCACGCTTACGGGAGCTCTGCTTCCTGTGGGGCAGCTTACCGAAAAATTGCTGGGCGCCGAACGCGCCGGCTGCCGCAGCCTACATTTCCCCAAAGCTCAGCAGGACGAGCTCCTCGGACTTTCCGAGGCGCGCCTGGAAACCAGGCTGCGTGCCGTCCTTCGGGACGAGGATGCCCTGGAAGCGCTGGGACTATGGAGACGATCATGACAGAATTTGTCAAAAATTTGGAATCCGTGCGCGTCCGCATCGCAGCCGCCGCGCATGCCTGCGGACGCGATCCGAAAGAGATCACGCTCGTGGCCGTGAGCAAGCGCCACCCTCGGGAGCGCATTCTAGAGGCACAAGCGGCTGGACTCAGCGACTTCGGCGAGAACTACGTACAGGAAGCGCTCGGAAAGTTTCCTGTCGCAGAGGCGCGCCTGCACTTTATTGGGCCACTGCAGCGAAACAAGGTGCGCAAGATCTTACCGCTTGCCTTCCTGCTCCACGGCGTCGGGAGCCTTTCGGTGCTAGAGGCGGCCGAGCGCATCGCTGGCGAACTGAGCCTAACGCGCGATCTCCTGCTGCAACTCCACCTGACTGGCGAAGCCACCAAGAGCGGCTTCGACCTTTCCGAGTTCCGATCCCTGCTTCCCGACCTCGCAAAACTCCAACACGTGCGGGTGCGCGGCCTCATGTGCATGGGCCCCTTGGACGGCGGTCCCGAGGCCGCTCGGCCGGTCTTTGCACAAGCACACACGCTCCTTGGGGAACTGCAACAAGTGATCCCGACAGCTGACATCCTCTCCATGGGTATGTCCGAAGATCTTGAGACCGCCATCGCTGAAGGCTCCACCATGGTGCGCGTGGGCACCGCGCTCTTCGGAGCCCGCACCGAGGTGCCTTGATGGGCTTTCGTTCTTTCGTGCGCGAGTGGATCTTCCTCTTCGGCTACGCGGGACTTTTTGCCCTGCTCTGCTATGCACTCCTCTCGGGGATGCGCATCACTCGCGGCAACACCTTCCTGCACGCCTTGGAGGTCCTGACGCGTCCAGCCCTTGATCCCGTTCGGCGCCATCTGCCCCGCCCCTTCGGCTGGGATCTCTCGCCGCTTGCGGCCTTGCTTCTGGCTTGGATCGGATTCCTGGCCGTGCGCTATCTCCTCTCCTGACACATCCTCCTCGGAGCCCATCTTGAACATCACTCCCATCGATATCCGTAAGCAGGAATTTCGCCACACCTTCCGCGGCTACGACCCCGAAGAAGTCCGCGCCTACCTCGACGCCGTGGCCTCTGAGCTCGAAGAGCTCAAGCACGAGACCCAAACCGCCCGCGAGGCGGCCAAGCTCCTGGAAGAGCGCCTGGGCCACTACCGCCTGATCGAACAGAACCTCCAGGACGCCGCCCTCACGGTGCAGAAGGCCCTGGACGAAACGCGGCGCCAGGCCGAGAAGGAAGCCGAACTCATCCTGCGCGACGCCCAGCAGCAGGCTCAGGCCGATGCCCGCGAGCTCCACGACCATGTGGCCCATCTCAAGGCCGACATCGCCGCCCTGGAACTCCAGCGCCAAAGCCATTTTGCCCGCCAGCGCGCCCTCCTGAAGAGCCAAGCCGACTTTCTCGAAGCCATGGAAGCCGACGCCAAGATTGCGGGCGCGTGAACCTGCGTCACGTCTCCGGAGAGGAATTTCTCTCCGAGCCCCGAGAAGCGGCATGGGACCTTTCGCCTTGGTTGGAGCTATGCTCCCGCATTGACACCTGGACGGAGAAGGCGTTTACCCATCTCGAAGGGCATTACCAATGCCGGCGGGGGTGTCATCATTGCTGCCGCCGCATCAGTTCGCTCTTGCCGGTAGAATGGGCGGCCCTCCAGCAAGCGGGCGCGATCCCCGCTGGCGACGGAGGTCTGCGCTCAGATCTCCACCCTGATGAGCCCCTCTGCGGCCTGCTGGCGCCTGATGGCTCGTGCCGCCACTACGCCTGGCGCCCGGTGATCTGTCGCACCCATGGACACGCTTTGCTGCTTCACGAAAACGAGGAAGCCAGCGTCGATTTCTGTCCTTGGAATTTTCAGGACCTCGAAGAGCTCGGAGAAGAGGACCTGCTGGATGTCGAGCGGCTCAACGAAGATCTGCTGCGCGCCAACGCCCTGTTCCTGCGCACCAGCTACCCATCGCGCCTTGCCGAACTTTGGCAATGGCGCATCGAATGGCAAGCCGATTCCTCCTGTGGGCGCTAGATTCTAACCATGTCGTCCACTGGGCACAGCAACATCGCCGCGCGTCTACTGCATTTAGGAGTGCTACTGCGACGACGCAGTCTGGATGCCCGCAAGATCCTGGAGCAGTTGAGCAATACGGTTTTTCCGTCAACGCTTCCAGAATTTCGCAGCGCTCTTTCCGTAGCTCTGGTGAAGGTCGATTACGAGCACGCCGAGGCAATCTTTGCTCCAGCCCAGGCGTGGGCTCTTGAACACCACGATCCCCAATGGACACCAAGCGAATACGTCTCCACCAGGCCTCGCGTGTTGGTGATCGAAGACGAGCCCATGGAGATTGAACTGCTTTCCCAGATTCTTCCCGACGTGGAGC
>DAIPHW010000014.1:0-26912 GCA_036771135.1 Fibrobacterota bacterium
GTCACCGAGAAGGGGCTGCTGCTAGTGGAGCAGTACCGCATCCCCATTGGAAAGCGCCTGTTGGAGCTTCCCGCAGGGCTGGTGGGAGACGGCGCCGACCGCGACGAACCGCTGGAGATGGCCGCCGGCCGCGAGCTCCTGGAAGAGACCGGCTGGCGTGCCGAGAGCTTTCAGCTGTTGTGGCAAGGACCGTCTTCGGCTGGACTTTCCGACGAGGTCATCACCTGCTTCCGGGCAAGCGGCCTGCATCGCGAAGGCCCCGGAGGAGGCGTCGAGGGCGAAGACATTACCGTTCACGAAGTGCCGCTGGAAAACCTTCGCAGTTGGCTTAGCGAGCAGGCGGCGCGCGGCATCGGAAGCGACCCAAAGATCTTTGCGGCACTTTGGGCGGCACAGCTCCCTTCCTAAGCAAATCGCTCGCACGGATATAGATTTGCTCCCTCGTTTGCGGTGCCATGGCACCGTGCACCTATAACCGATCGGGAGCATCCATGTCCAAAACACGCTTCACCCTGGGCCAAGACGACATTCCCCAGGCCTGGTACAACATCGCCGCTGATTATCCGGAACCGCTCCCCGTAAAGCTGAATCCGGCCACCAACAAGCCGCTGGTCCCTTCTGACATGGAAGGCATCTTCTCGCGTCCCATCGCCGAGCAGGAATTTTCCACCGAACGCTGGATCGAGATCCCCGAGGAAGTCCGCGACGTGCTGGCGCTGTGGCGCCCCACTCCGTTGTTGCGCTCGGTGCGACTGGAAAAGGCGCTGGACACCCCGGCGCACATCTACTACAAGTACGAGGGCAGCTCCCCGGCCGGATCCCACAAGCCCAATTCTGCCATTCCCCAGGCCTGGTACAACAAGCAAGCCGGCATCAAGCGGCTGGCCACCGAGACCGGTGCCGGCCAGTGGGGCAGTTCACTTGCCCTTGCCTGCAAGCTTTTCGGACTGGAATGCGTCGTCTACATGGTCGGCTCCAGCTATCGCCAGAAGCCCTACCGCCGCATGGCCATGGAAACCTGGGGCGCCACCGTACACGCCTCCCCTTCCATGGAGACCGCCTTCGGACGCAAGATCCGCCAGGAAACTCCCGACACCCCGGGGGCCTTAGGGATCGCCATCTCGGAAGCTGTAGAAGACACCGTCACTCATCCCGGCACCAAGTACGCGCTGGGCTCGGTGCTCAACCATGTGTGCCTGCATCAGACGGTGATCGGTCAAGAAGCCATTCGCCAGATGGAGCTTGCAGGTGAAGAGCCCGACGTCGTGGTCGGCTGCGCCGGCGGCGGTTCGAACTTTGCCGGCATCGCCTTTCCCTTCCTGCGCGAGAAGATTGTAAACGGCAAAAAGACCCGCATCCTGGCCGTCGAGCCCAAATCCTGCCCCTCCCTCACCGAAGGAGAGCTGCGCTACGACTTCGGCGACACCGCCATGATGACGCCGCTGATGAAGATGTACACCCTGGGAGCCGAATTCATTCCTCCCAGCCTGCACGCTGGCGGTCTGCGCTACCACGGCATGGCCCCCACCGTAAGCCACGCCTTCTCGCTGGGCCTTTGCGAGGCGCGCGCCTACGACCAGCTTGAGGTCTTCGAAGCCGGCGCCCTCTTTGCCCGCACCGAGGGCATCATCCCCGCTCCCGAGTCGAGCCACGCCATCAAGGGCGTGATCGACGAAGCGCTGGCGGCCAAACAAGAAGGCAAGAAGCGCGTGATCGTCTTCAACCTCTCGGGCCATGGCCTTCTGGACCTCCCAAGCTTCGAGGCCCATCGCAAGGGAAGTCTGGGCGCTTGATCGGCTTTGGCGAGATTGTGGCCGACGCAAATATGGCGCGTCGGCTGACGCGATGAGCCTACCAACGCGAAGGCGCGTCTTCATCGGTGACGTCCACGGCTGCATCGAAGAACTGCGCGACCTAGAACGGATCGCGGGCCTCTCTAGCGCCGACGAAATCGTGTTGATGGGAGACCTCATCAACAAAGGTCCCGACAGCATGGCGGTACTGGACTGGGCGGACCGCATGGGCGCCCAGTGCCTAAGGGGCAACCACGAGGCCAAGCTGCTGCATGTGATGGGAAAGCTTCCCCAGGAGCGCACCCCGCGCGACGAGAAGTTCCTTTCCCAGTTCCGCGGCTTTCACGACGAAGCGACAGCACGCATCGAAACCTGGCCTTTGTGGCTAGAATGGCCAGACCTGACAGCCGTGCATGCCGGCCTGGAACCTGGCTGCCAAAACCTTTCGCAGATGCGGCAACGCTGCCTGCTCACCATCCGCACCTGGGACGGCAAGGGCCACGATCTCGAAGACCCCAGCAATCCCGCCTGGTTTGATTGCATTCACTGGCCGACTCGCGTGGTCTTCGGTCATTGGGCCATGCGAGGCTTGGTGGACCGCCCCGACGTCAAAGGGTTGGACACCGGCTGCGTCTACGGTGGTAGACTTACGGCTTGGTCTCCTGAAGAGGAGACCTTCTGGCAGGCCCCAGCGCACCGCACTTGGTGGCCAGTCTGACGTACCTGGCCTTGCCGTTCTCCTGCGGCACGGCGAGCTATCTTTGCTGTCACTCGGACAAACGTTCCGTCATTCACTCAAAAAAAGCGAGGACCCTCAGATGAAGAAGCCCATTCGCGTCGCCATCACCGGTGCCGCCGGCCAGATCGGCTACAGCCTGCTTTTCCGCATTGCCGCGGGCGAGGTGTTCGGCAAGGACCAGCCGGTCATCCTGCAGCTTCTGGAAATCCCGGTGGAAAAGGCCCAGGCCGCTCTGCGTGGCGTGTCCCTGGAACTCGAGGACTGCGCCTTTCCGCTGCTCTCCGGCATGGTGCTGACCGACAAGCCCGAAGTCGCCTTCGGTGACGCCAACTGGTGTCTGCTGGTGGGCTCCAAGCCTCGCGGTCCCGGCCAGGAGCGCGCCGACCTGCTCAAAGACAACGGCAAGATCTTCGTGGGCCAGGGCAAGGTTATCGACGCCGTTGCCGCTGACGACTGCCGCGTGGCCGTGGTGGGCAACCCCTGCAACACCAACGTCATGATCGCCGCCGCCCAGGCGAAGCGTCTCCCCAAGGAGCGCTTCACTGCCATGGTCCGTCTGGATCAGAACCGCGGCGCCGCCCAGCTCGCCCAGAAGGCCGGCGTGGCCGTCACGGAGGTCTCCAACCTGGCGATCTTCGGCAACCACTCCCCCACGATGTTCGCCGACTACCAGAACGCCAAGATCTCTGGCAAGGCCGCTACCTCCGTCATCACTGACAAGGCTTGGCTGGAAGGCACCTTCCTGCCCACCGTCGGCAAGCGCGGCGCCGCCATCATCGAGGCCCGTGGGCTCTCCTCGGCCGCCTCGGCCGCCAACGCCCTGATGGACCACGTACGCGCCCTCTCCACCGTCTCCGACACCATCCACTCGATTGCCGTCCCCTCCGACGGTTCCTACGGCTTTGCCGAAGGCGTGTGGGCCGGCGTGCCAGTGCGCACCGTGGCTCCCGGCACCTACGAGATCGTCAAGGGCTTCGAGCACGACGACTTTGCCAAGGGCAAGATCGCCGCCACCAACAAGGAGCTGGTGGACGAGCGCGAACTGGTGAAGGAATTCCTGCACTAATCCTTACGACTTCAAGTCATCGGCCCGTCTCGTCACCGCGAGGCGGGCCTTTTCATTTTCCTGGATCGGGAATGGGTTAGATTTGCAGTCAATGCTCTTGGACTCGAGACCGATGCACCTCTCCGTCGCGAAACTCTTCTTCGCCGTCCTGCTGCTGGCCTGTGCCGCCGCCCGCGCCGACGTCCCAGACACCCTGACGGCCGACCTCAAGGACCGCGACTTTTACCAGGAATTGTCCCAACTAGGCGAGCGCCAGGTGGAGGAGCTGCGCCGCTATCGTCAGGAGACGCACGCCCTTCCCCCCGCCGAGCGGCTGCGCCGCCGTCGCGTACTCATGACCGCCCAGCGCCATGAAATGGCCGTGTTAGAGGCCAAGTGGCGCGACCGTATCAACCCCGACCAACGTCGCCGTTGGCTGGAGCGCCGTCAGGACCGCAAGCGCCGCCTGGAAACCCTGCAGCACCAGAAGGCAGAACGAGCGCGTCCCCAAGGGCACAAGACGCCCTTGCCGGACACTACGCTCCCAGCCGCCCCCACACCCATCGCCCCGAATTGAGCGAAGTTTGCCTTTCCGCGGGAGCCTCCAGACAGGCGAGGCTTTCCAAGTGCGGGGTCTGCGGGTAGAAGTCGAAGAGATGGAGCCGCGTGAGCGTCCAACCCTCGCGCACGAAGCGGCCTAGGTCGCGAGCTAGCGTGTCGTGGCCACAGCTCACATAGCGCAGCTTCCGGGGCGAAAGCCGAAGCAAGCCTTCCAAGGCATGGCTGGTGAGCCCCTGGCGCGGCGGATCCACCACCACCACGTCGGGTCGAATCGGCTGCGGTCGCGAAAGCCACCCTTCAGCGGTCAGCGGATGGAATTTTGATTTTGACAGATTTTGTCTAGCAAGCGCTGAAGCTGCAGGATCTGGTTCGACCACATCCACCTGCGGGAAGCGCTCCTCCAGGAAGCGCGCGAAGAGACCTACACCGGCGTAGAGGTCGACGGCCCACTTTCCATCGAGCCCATCCATCACCGCTTCAACTAAACGCGGCAGCAGGGCGAGGTTGCTCTGGAAGAAGCCATCGGACCGAAAGCGCAGATTTCGCCCGAGCACCGTCACGCCGACTTCGCTGGTCTCGCCGGGCACGTGCAACCAGCGCTTGCCGTTCCAACCGAAGACCCGGGCCACCCGCTCGTAGCGATCTTCAAAGGGAGAGGATTCGGGAGGCGGCAGGGCGTTCCAGGCTTCCGACAATTCCGGAACCAGCACCGGGCATTCGGAGAGCCGCAGCGCCTTGTGGCTGCCGCCAGAAAAGAATCCCCAGAAGCGCCCGTCCCGGTCGATTCCCGGCTGGAACTGGGCCCGATTGCGGTATCCCCAAGGCTCGGCGGTCCACACCTCGGTCTCAGGAAGTTCCGTGAGCCGCCCAATGCGGCGCAGCGAATCTTCAAGCATGCGTTTCTTGGCGTCCACCTGAACCGGATACGCCAAATGCTGCCAGGAGCAGCCGCCGCATTGCCGTTGATGACGACAGCGCGGTTCGATCCGCCCTGGTCCCGCTTCCACCACCTTGATAACCGCCGCTTCCAGGAAACGCCCACGGTCGGACGTGATGCGCATCTCGACGAGATCTCCTGGCGCGACATCCGGGATGAACACGGCACGCCCCTCAAGCCGCCCCACGCCACGGCCACCGGCAACCAGGGATTCGATGCGGAGGGTGTTCACGGCTTGCGTGTGCAGTCCCCAGCCTGAACGAGAAACGCCGTTCGCGAGACCTTTAAGAAAGGCACCGCGACATTATGCCGCTCCGTACCGTCGAAACGGATATCTCCTTGGGTACCGGTATAGGGAGTGTCGCCACGCAGACCTTGGACCAATGCCAAGCGCACCGCATCATAGCCCAGCGATGCGACGCGGTCGGGAATCTCCTTGAAGGTCTCCTTGTAGTCCTTCGAGAAGGTTCGCCATTCGGAGCGCCGTTCGTCGGGAGCGTAGTCGGTCACGAGAGAAGCGCCTTCGAAACGGCCAGCCGATTCCTTGAGAAAGCTCTGGGTATGCCATCCCGAGGACCCTAACCACCGCGGCTTGAGATCGGGAAGTTGGCGGTCCATCAGGAGCACTTCGCGGGCCGTCTCTGCTGGCACAAAAAGCGCCGGAGACACGTCGTCCTTATGCCGCCCCTGCTGCCAGGTGCGCTTAAGAGACTCCAGCTGAGCCCGGAAATCGGTGCGTCCCGACGGATAGGCCTGCTGCCAGAAGACTCGCCCACCACGGGCCGTGAAGGCCTTGCGGAAGCCCTCCGCCACGCCTTCTCCATAATCGCCCTGAGGAGCCAGGATGGCCGCTTCCCGGATGTCCAGGCAGTTCCAGGCGTAGCGTGCCATAGCCTCGCCCTGAGCAGCCGTGGTGAAGTTGAGTTGCCAGGCATGGGGAGAGAGCCCGGCGATGCCCGGCGAGGTGGCCGTCGGAAGGATCAGCGGCACATCTGGGACGATGTCGGCAAGCCCAGCCGCCACCACGGCCGCCGAAGCGCTCATCATGGGGCCGACGATGGCGCGCGGGCGGACCAGCTCGACAGCGGACTTCACGAGCTTCCAGGTCTGGGTCGGGTCGGCAGATTCTTCCAACAACACATACGACTGATTCTGCCGGCGCAGTTCGAGCTGAGCGCCCTGCAAGGCGCGTCGCCCTAATTCGCCAACTTCGCCGTTCTGCGGAAGCACCAGGAAGACCGGAGCTTGAGCCGGCTTCTTGATCTGGCGCAGATCGCCAATCAGAGAGTCGTTGCTGGGAAGTTGCGACAACAATTGAGCGGCACAGGCCAGGTCTAGCTTATCGGCACGCACCAGGTCATGAAGCGACTGGCGGGCCTGCACAGCGACAGGTCGGTCCGAAGTGTTTCCCAAGAGTTCAGCAAGGCCATCCACGCCACGGGGCACATTTCCCACCTCAAGATCGGCCCAAGCCTGAAACAGATGGATGCGCTGGGCAAAGACCGATCCCGGAAAGCGCGTGCCAAAGACACTGGCCTCTCGCAAAGCTCCCGCTCCGTCGCCTTGACGAAGTAAACCTTCCACTAGCACCACTTGGGCCGCCTCGGCCACCGAAGAGTCTCGGCTTCCAGCAAAGGCTCGGCTTTGGGCAACCTGGGCCGCCGGAGCCAAGTTGCGCAACCAATGCGGATCAAAAGAATTTTGCGCCTGCGACACGGACAAAAACGCCAATACCAACGCTGCGATCTTCATTCCTGAACAGCCCTTTCGAATGCTTCCGCGAACTCCGTCACACTGGCGAAGCGTTCATCGCTCTTCACCGCAAAGGCCTTGTGCACTACTTCGCACAAGCTACGCGGAAGATCCGGACGCAGCGACACCAGAGGCGTTCCTTGCCCCCGCAGAATATTGTTGCAAAGAGCCGTCAACCCCTCGCCGTGAAATGGAACCCGTTGTGTGAGCATCTGATACACCACCACACCAAAAGCGTATTGGTCAGCTGACGGTCCGACGCGCGATCCCTGGAGCAGTTCCGGAGACATGTAATTGGGAGTCCCCACCGTGGTTCCGGCACGCGTCAAGGTGGCGTCTGGGGTGTGAGCCACGCCAAAGTCCATCAGCTTGATCAGGCCGTTTTCCTTTTGGATCATGAAGTTGGAAGGCTTCACGTCGCGATGGATCACCTGATGCTTGTGGGCCAAATCCAGAGCCGAGGCAATCTGGCGGATCCAGGGAAGCAGCGCCTGCGGACGCGGACCGGGATTTTCCTTGATCCATTGCGAAAGCGTCTGGCCTTCAATGAACTCCAGCACCAGATACCACAGATCTTCGGCACGCCCGTATTCAAAAAGGGTGTTGATGTTGGGATGATGAAGCGAACCGGCAACCTTGGCTTCTCGCAAGAAGCGCGCCTCGTTCACTTCCGTATGATCTTTGTCGGCCCGCAGGATTTTGATGGCCACGCGCCGATCCATCTTGGGATCATAAGCTTGGAAGATGGTGCACATCCCCCCTTGGCCCAGCGGCTGAAGCTGCTCGAAGCGGCCGATCTTGAGATATTCTCCCCGAGGACTCCGTTCGATGCGATCGATCTCGCGCCGAGCGACCTCCAGAACTTCGGTGGCCTCCTTGACCGTGGTAACAAGCATGCTACTGGTCGAATGCCGTTCCTTGGGCTCAGGAAGATGGACCCCGGATGAGCGGACGGCACGGGGAGCTGGGACCTGAAACTCCAAGAACCTTCGCCAATACAGCAGAACGCCGACCGCCAGAGTCGGAAATAGCAGGGCTGGAATCGGATCAACCCAGGCGTGAGATGTGAAGAAGATTGCTAAGAAGGACGCAAGCCCCCCTAAGCACACCGCCAAAGCGGACACCATGCCCAAAGTGGGACACCGCCGCAAGCCGGCTCCCAAAACACATAGGGCTGCGAGTAAGAAAAGCGCCACAGCATGGAGATCGGCCCAGCGCGAGAGAGGATAATGGGAACCGTCCAAGAGACCTTCCAGCTCCACCGCCAGAAATTCGGAACGCGTGAGCATGGTGCCTGTCGGCGCACCGGCAACCGTAGCGTCAAAGGTTGGTTCGATACCGGCCGCCGTGACGCCCAGCACTACGATCTTGTCCTTGAAGAAATCTCCCACCACATGACCGCTGAGCAGTTCACGAGCAGAAACCCGCGCTTGCACGCCTTGGGAAAGATTCACGAAAACGGATCCATCGGATGCAAAACAGCTCGGACCAATGCCGTGCAGCAGATTTCTGGAGGCCTCATCAGGAAGGCTGGCACGGGCAGCTGCAATGGCTAATCCCGGCAAGACCTCTCCTTTGGGCGTCTGGAAGAGCATCTGGAGACGCGGATTTTCCGGATCGGACCACACATTGTCGACGCCCCAGGCGGTACGATCGGCACAGAGCCCGTAGACAGCACCATCCTGCGTCACAGGAAAGTCAAGAGCTGGTTGCTTTTCCAGGTGCAGACATTCCTGAATGCCTTTGTTGGACTGCAATGGAAGGACCAGCGCATACGGCCCCGAAGCAAAGTTCTTCCAAAAGTTCCGGTCGCTACTAACCTTGAGAATCTCCGGTGAAAGAACGATGGCTCGTGGATGCCATTGGGCCACAGCTGCCGTCAAGGCACGCAGCTTAGGGAGATTCCATGGCCATCCGCCGATGGTGTCCAAGGAAGGGCCGTCAATGGCAACCAATACGACCTTGGATGGCTCTGGCGCATCTTGGCGCAATTTCAAGAGCGAGGCGTAGAAGGTGTCGCGCGGCAACACTTCGCGCGGCAACACGAAATAGGCGAGACCGACGATCCCGGCAATGAGTGGAGGAAGGAGCTTTCGCAACATGAACCTACCTCGCTATCCTGGCAATGAAAGACACGGCCGAAATTTAGTTCGACCTCGACGACTTAAAACCCCGGCCGCACACACCCTTCAGCCGGAGCAACATTCAATGGAACCCAGCACATCCGTCAGAAGTAAAGGTATGTCGAAGTCAGCCATTCTTTGAGCCGTTTTTGTGATCAGGAAACGCTTTCCTTGCCACACCAGCGTCTCCAAAGCCGCCAGCGCCGTCGGCGTAGCCAGAACGGGAAGCTCTCGCCACTCCTGCCAACACGCCGCCGGCACTCCTTGACAAACCATGCGCACCGCCTGTCCCGAAAGAAAGGCTAGCGCATCAAGCTCCCCCAAAGTCGGAAGCGGAAGCGGTTCCAGTCGGTAGACCGCCACCTGCCGCAAAGAAAGCCCCAGTCTCCCCGCGGCCACCTCTACCGTGCCGGCAGTTTTCACGCCACAAGGAAAGAAGATGTCCCGATCTGTGGACAACACCGAGGCCAAGGCAAGCAAGGCGGCCTCACCTCCCGTTTCCTTCGGCACAAGGCAGTTCAGCCCCACCTTTTGAAGCGGAGATGCCGTGGCCTTGCCTGCGGTGGCAATCGGCCCCTGGTGCCCCGGAAAACGGGCAGCAAACCACTCTGCCGCCCGGGGGCTCGTGATCACCACCGGCTGCTCAGGGCGCGGCACCTCCTGTGCGGCAAGCTCGCAGGTGCGATACGCATCCACGATACGGCATTCCCACCCCGGCACGGCAAGATCCAGAGGAAAGCTTCCCTGGCCGCGGAAGAGCGCCAGCCGCCTAAGCCCAGACAAGGCCGGCCTCACGGGCACCGACAAGCAGCTCCTCGGCAAGCCGCGCCATCGCCGCCTCGGCCAAGGTATCCTCGCCTTCCCAGTGGCGCCGCAGCACAACGCCTCGGGCAGGATCCCCTAGGCCAGCGCGAATGAGCCACCCCGCTTGCGAAGGTTGGCACAGCGCCGCCAGCGCCGCTTTGCAGCCGCCTCCCAAGGCGCGCATCAGGCTGCGTTCCAGATCGGCAGCTCGCCGCACCGGAGCCTTGTCCAAAGGTGCCAACAACTCACGGGTACGCATATCGTCTTCACGGCATTCGGCCACCAAGATTCCCTGCCCAAAGGCCGGAATGCACACTTCTGGAGAGAGCGACTGCTTGATCCGCGTCTGCCACCCCAAGCGCACCAAGCCCGCCTCGGCCAGCACGATGGCATCGTACTCTCCCTTTTCCAAGCGCGAGAGACGGGTGTCGAGATTGCCGCGCAAATCGGCAAAACGCAGGTCGGGGCGCACCGCCCGCAACTGCGCAATGCGCCGTGGCGAACTGGTGCCCACCAAAGCCCCCCGAGGCAGATCTTCCCAGCCAGCGTGCGGAGTCAGCAAGGCATCCCAAGGCGATTCCCGCTCCAGAAAGGCAGCCAAGACACACCCTGGAGCCACGTCGTAAGGAACGTCCTTCAGACTGTGGACGGCAATATCTACGCGTCCATCAAGCAGAGCCTCTTCCAGCTCCTTGGTGAAGAGCCCAGTTCCGGCCATGTGGATCAGAGGCGTGGCATGATCGCGGTCACCGCGGGTAGAAATGCGCTCGAGTTCAAAGCTCTGCTGCGGATGGGCACGCTGCAAAAGCTCTTGAGCATGGCCCGACTGGGTCCAGGCCAACATGCTCCCACGCGTCCCAATGCGCACGGTGCGACTCATGCGTCTGTCCTTAAGAAAGCCGAGAGAAGGGTGCGAGCTTCCTGCTCCCGTCCCTCTGCGGCAAGGTTGGTGGCGGCACGGGTCGGCGCATGGAGGATCTTGTTCACCAGAAGTTGCGCCAAGCCGTCGAGCTCCTCTTCAAAGCGTTCCGTTCCCGCCAGTTGCTGCAGATGGTGCACATGGCGAGAAACCAGTTCATGGGCGACCTCGTGGGCGTTCTCGCGCACCTCGC
Source organism: Fibrobacterota bacterium (assembly GCA_036771135.1). Lineage (GTDB taxonomy): Bacteria > Fibrobacterota > Fibrobacteria > UBA5070 > UBA5070 > JBDKGV01. Next base: position 10,867 of record DAIPHW010000014.1, read on the forward strand.
GCACCTCGTTGAGGACGGTGCGGGCGTGTACCCATTGCGAGAAGCGGCTCACGTCTTCCTCAATCAGGGTCTCAGCTTCCAAGGCCCGGTCAGCGCGGAACTGGCGATTGCGCTCCACCACTTCGCGCAGGTCGTCGATGCCGTGGAGCTTCATGTCGGGAAGGCCACTGCAAGCAGGTTCCACCACGCGAGGAGCCGAGATATCCAGGATCAGACGCGGCGCCGTATCCCCCGCCAGCAGTGCGGGACTCACCAAAGGGCTCGGCGAGCGGATGGCGGCAAGCAAGATGTCGCAACCGGAAAGAGCGGTTTTCAAATCCCCTAAACCAAAGACGGGCCCCGGCACCTCGCGAGCCCATGTTTCCACGCGCTCGGGACGGCGGTTCACATAGCGGAAATCTCGGGTGCCATGAGCCCGAAAGCTATGCCATGCCGCTTGCGCCATCACTCCACCACCGAGGATCGCCACCCGACTTTGGGAAAGATCGCGCTCTTCGGAAGCCAACTGCACCGCCGCCGAGGCGATCGAAACCACCCCTTCCCCCAAAGACGTCGCGGTCCGGACTCGTTTGGAGCAGGCCAGGGCGTCTTGAAAGAGCCGTTGCAGGAACGAGTCCATGGGACCACGCCGCTGAGCACGGCTACGCGCGTCGCGAATCTGTCCGGAGATTTGCGTCTCTCCTTGGACAATCGAATCGACCGAAGAGGCGACTTGGAAAAGATGGCGCACAGCATCGGCATGGAAATGGCGGTAGATATGCGTATCTGCCTCTTCCAGACCACGGAAATTCGCCCACACTTCCCACGCTCGCGCCGCCGCCATCTGCGGGTCGGGAGCCACCAGATAAAGCTCAATGCGATTGCAGGTAGAAAGCACCACCACCTGCTCAAGCCCCGCCTCTTTAGCGAGACGCTCGACCAGGACATCTTCTTCATCTAGGGAGATGTGGGCACGATCTCGCAACGATTGGAGAGCCGTTTTCCAGCTCAATCCAATGACAGCGCTATGCAACATGACAGATTCCATGAATTGACAACCTAAGGGCAAAGATACACTGCCCTGGCCGTCTCTTCCTAAGTCTTAGGCTTGGCCGTCTTGCGAACAGTCTTGGCCTTGGGCTCGGCAGTCGACTTGGAAGCGGCCTTGGCCGCCTTAGGGGCCGCCGCCTTCAACGCCGCATCGCGAGCCGCACGCAACTGCTCGATCTGACGTTGGCGAAGCCAATTGCGACGCTTGAATTCATTGCGGTGCTCCTCGCAATAGCGAGGATAGACGAACTGCTTGGGGAACACCTTGACCATGAAGGTCTTGCCGCAGCCATCAAGTTCGCACATGAACTCTTGCTCCACGACTTCCAGGTATTCGTGCTCAAAGATGCGATTATTGGCATCAAGCGGTTCTGTGGGCTTCTTAGTCTTTTCCCGTTGCTTGACATCGCGATGAAGCTCGCAATACTTGGCAATGGGATGACCCCAGAATTCCTTCCCACAGTACTGACAGATCTTGAGTTTGATCCGTTTCTTTTTTTTATACTTGGGGAGCTGCACCTTACTTCTAAAGATGCACCCACCCTACCCTCGCGTCAAGGGCCATTCTAGTCTCAATTTAAGAGACCTCAGGGTGAGGTGAGCGCCCCAGCCAGATCATCGAGCAAATCTTGGGCATCTTCGATTCCCACCGAAAGGCGCAGCAAGCGGTCATTTACTCCTAACCGCTCGCGAATTTCCGTCGGCACATCGGCATGGGTCTGCAAGGCGGGAAAGGTGATCAGAGATTCGACTCCGCCCAAACTTTCGGCATACATCCAGACCCTCACACGCGACAGCACTTGGTTTACCAGAGCCGGATCATCCAGTTCACAGGCAACCATGGCACCAAAACCAGAAGCTTGGCTGCGATGCAAGTCATGCCCAGGATGGTCGGGAAGCCCAGGATAATCCACCCGCACCACATGCGGATGCGCCCGCAACCAACGCGCCACAAGGCCGGCATTTTCCTGTTGGCGTTCCTGCCGCAGCGAAAGCGTCTTGAGACTGCGCAGCAGGAGCCAACTTTCCTGTGGCCCTAACACCGCACCAGTGGTGTTCTGAATCCAGCCGATACGCTTAGCAAGTTCCTCGGTACGGGCGACAGCCACTCCGGCCAGCACATCGTTGTGACCGCCAAGGAACTTGGTGGCACTGTACACGCAAAGATCCGCCCCAAGCTCCAAGGGCCGCTGAGTCAGAAAACCCTGAAAGGTGTTGTCGACCACGACCAATTGACCAAAAGCATGCGCCGCGGCAATCGCTTCACGCAGATCAATCACTCGCAGCCGGGGGTTGGTCGGCGTCTCCAAGAACAACCCTTTGGAGGTCGGATCGATGAGATCCCCCAAACGGCCATCAGCCAGTTTGGAGGGATCAATGTACTGCACATCCAGTCCCCAGCGGCGATAAACACCTTCCAGGATGCGCCAGGTGCCGCCGTAGAGGTCTTCCAGCACCTGAATGCGATTTCCCGGCTGAAAGAGCCGCAGTGAGGCATCAATGGCGGCCATACCGGAGGCAAAAGCAAAGGCTTGCGCCCCGCCCTCAAGAGTCGCCAGCACGTTTTCCAGTTCTTGTCGCGTTGGGTTGGCGGTGCGGCTGTAGTCAAAGCCCGTAGAAACACCAACTCCCGGATGCCGAAAAGTGGCGCTGTGATAGATGGGCGCCGAAACGGCCCCCGTCCGGTCGCAGGCACGGCTGCCAGCCTGCGCCAGCAGAGTGCTTTGGCGAAGACTCATCGCAGGGCTACGAAGACGGCCCACAGCACCGGAGCCGAAAGGAAGAGGCTATCGAAGCGGTCATAGACGCCGCCATGCCCAGGGAAGATATGGGAACTGTCTTTGACGCCGGCCCAGCGCTTGGCGGAGCTTTCCAGGAGATCGCCAAGAATGCCGCAGACGGCCAAGGCAAGTCCTGCCATTGCTGCCGCAGGAACAGACCATCCCAGCAAGTTCGGCGCCCAGAAAAGGGAAAAGATGGCCGTAGCAACTAGGGCCCCTAAGGCACCTTCGATCGTTTTGGCAGGAGAAAGTTCTGGGCAAAGCTTGTGCTTTCCAAAGAGCTTTCCGATCGCGTAAGCACCGGTGTCGCCCGCCCAACACCCTAAGGCCGCCCACAAAAGCGGTGCGACACTGACCCAACCGCGCGCCCCAGGAGCCACGTCCCAAGAGGCCAAGGTGAAAATGATCCGCCCCGAAAAGGCGAAGAAGGAAAAGACCCCGCCCTGCAGGGCAATCCACGCAAAGGCTTCTTCGCGGGCAAAGCGCTGGAATCCCGTCAGCACCAAGGCAAGCAGCGCCAAGACCCAGACCAAAGGCAGCAAATGCGAGCAGCATTGCCACGGACCACCAGGTCCAAGAGCCAGGGTCAGCCCGACCCCCGTAGGCACCACGAAATCTGCGGTGAGGACCTTGGGATAGCGCTGCCGAATCAAGCGCGCCGCCTCCCAAGAAGCCGCCACTACGATGAAGCCGAGCTGGATCCAACGCGGCCAACCGCCAAACCACGTGGCCCAAAGAAAGACGGGACCGGCCACAAACGCAAAAAGCAGCCGCTGCGCGAGATTTCCCAATTTCACGAGATTTGCTCCGAGGTCATGCCAAAACGGCGTTCGCGCCCCCCGAAGGAATCGATGGCGGCACGCAGGTGCTCCTCGTCGAAATCAGGCCACAGCACATCCGTGAACCAGAGCTCGGCATAGGCCAACTGCCATAGAAGAAAGTTGGAGATGCGCCGATCCCCGCCGGTACGGATCATCAGATCGGGGTCGGGAATTTCTTTGGTGAAGAGATTCTTGGCCACCATGGCCTCGTCGATCTCTTCAGGGTGAATGCGCCCGGACATGGCGGCCCGCGCCAAGCGCCGCGTCGCATCCACGATTTCAGCTCGTCCACCATAGGAAAGCGCCAAATGCAACTGAAGCCCGGTATTGTTAGCGGTACGGGCCATGCCGTCCTCCAAAGCCTCACGCGTACGGGTCGGCAGGTGAGAAAGCTCCCCTACGGCATCCAAGCGCACGTTGTTGCGATTGAGATCATCCACCTCGCGATGGACCATCTCGATCAAAAGCGACATGAGGGCGCGCACCTCAAGAGGAGGGCGCTTCCAATTCTCGCTAGAGAAAGTGTAGAGCGTCAGGTGCTCAATGCCGATCTCCCCACATAGCCGCACGATGCGCCGGGCTGCGTCGGTACCGGCGCGATGCCCTTGGGTTCGATCCATGCCGCGAGCTTTAGCCCAGCGACCATTGCCGTCCATGATGACGGCGATGTGGCAAGGAATAGCCACGAAACCTCCTCAGACGGTGAGGATTTCCTTTTCCTTGGCGGTAAACAACTCGTCGATCTTGGCAATGTACTTGTCCGTGAGCTTCTGGATCTGTTCCTGGAGTTTCTTCTCCTGATCCTGGGAAAGCCCCTCGTCCTTAGCATGCTTCTTCAAGTTGTCATTGGTATCGCGGCGAATATTGCGCACGGCAACGCGCGCTTCTTCGGCGATATTCTTGCAAATCTTAGCCAATTCTTTGCGACGCTCTTCCGTCAGCGGCGGCAGCACGATGCGAATCATGGAGCCTTCGGCCTGAGGATTGATGCCAAGATTGGAAGCCAAAATAGCCTTGGTGATGGCAATGATCATGGGCTTTTCCCAAGGCGTCACGGCCAGCGTGCGAGCATCGGGAGCCGTCACGGCGGCGATCTGAGGGATCGGGGTTGGAGTTCCGTAGTAGTCAACATAAATTGACTCTAATACGGCGGGATTGGCCTGTCCAGTGCGGACTTTAGCAAATTCCTTGACCAGAGATTCCATCGACTTCTTCATGCGCTCTTCAGCGATAGCAAGCATCAGAAGGCTCCTTTGCTGTTGACGATGGTTCCAATCTTCTCACCACGGATGACCCGCATGAGGTTGCCTTCGACAAAGAGATCGAAGACTACGATGGGCATGGAATTCTCGCGGCACAACGCAAATGCGGCCGTATCCATCACCTTCAGTTCGCGATCCAAAGCTTCGCGATACGAAAGCACGTCATACTTTTTGGCGGTGGCGACCACATTGGGGTCGGCGTCATAGATGCCATCCACCTTGGTGGCCTTCATCAATACGTCGGCGTTGATCTCCACAGCGCGCAAGGCAGCGGCCGAATCCGTGGTAAAATAAGGATTACCAGTTCCGGCGGCAAAAAGGACGACGCGTCCTTTCTCCATGTGGCGAATGGCGCGGCGGCGAATGAAAGGCTCGGCAATGGAATCCATGCGCAAAGCCGACATCACCCGTGTGATCAAGCCTTCTTTTTCCAAGGCGGCTTGCAAAGCCAAGCAATTGATAACGGTGGCAAGCATGCCCATCTGGTCGCCCGCGACGCGGTCGATCCCTTGCTGGCTTGCGGTACCACCGCGAATGATGTTACCGCCTCCGACCACAATGCCCACTTGCACGCCCAAGGCCTGAACCTGAGCGATTTCGCTTCCGACCCGTGCGACGAGTTCGGTATCGATACCATGCCCAACCTTCCCGGCGAGAGCTTCACCGGAGAGCTTGAGCAAAATGCGTTGGGAGCGTGGTGCGGAGGAGGTGTCCAATTTAGGCCTCGCCGAGTTGGAAGCGAATGAAGCTTTCCACCTTGAGAGAGGGCACGCCGGCGTCCTTGCCAACCTGCTCGACGACCTTGGAGACCGGGGTCTTGTTGTCCTTCACGAAGAGCTGCTCGACCAGAGCCGCCTCCTTGAGGAACTTCTTGACGCGGCCTTCGACAACCATCGAAACGCGCTCTTCCTTGATGCCTTCGGCCTTGGCCTGGTCCGCGTAGATCTCGCGTTCCTTGGCCAGCACCGCATCAGGGATCTCATGGCTGCTCAGAGCCACCGGAGCGGCAGCGGCCACCTGGAGGCAGAGATCCTTGGCCAAGGTCTGCAGAGGCTCGCTGCTGGCGGCGCCTTCATGCGAAAGCAGCACCACCACACCGATCTTGCCGGGGCCGTGGATATACGCTTCAGCGGTCTGGCTAGCAGAGACCTGGAACAGGGCAAAGCGCTTGACAGCGATGTTCTCGCCGATCTTGCCAACGATGTCGGCAGTGATCTGGGCGACCGTAGCGCTACCGACGGGAGCCTTCAGAAGCCCCTCGATGTCTGTAGGCTTGGCAGCCAAGGCGGCATCCAAGACGGCCTGAGCGTAGGCGGCGAAATCAGCATTGCGAGCCGTGAAATCGGTCTCGGCGCTGATTTCCACGACAGCCAGCACATCACCGGAACGTCCGGCGATGATCTTGCCTTCCTTGGCATCATGCCCGGAACGCTTCTGGGCCACCGACTCGCCGCGCTTGCGCAGCAGTTCGATGGCAGCGGTCATGTCACCGTTCGTCTCCTCAAGGACCTTCTTGCAGGCCATCATGGAAACACCGGTCTTTTCGCGCAGCTCCTTGACGGCGGAGGCGGAAATACTCATGCCACAACCTCCTCGGCGGGAGCGGCCGGAGCCTCGCTAGCTTCAGCGGCGGCAGCGGGAGCTGCAGGAGCCTGACGGCTAGGAGCGGCGGGCACCGAAGCCAAGATGGTATCGGCCACCGAAGCGGCGATCAAGCGAACCGACTTGATGGCGTCGTCGTTGCCCGGAATCGGGTAGTCGACCAGCGACGGATTGGTGTTGGTGTCGGTGATGGCGACGGTGGGGATGCGCAAACGGCGAGCTTCGCGCAGGGCGATGTCCTCGCTCTTGGCATCGGCCACGAAGACCAGGCCCGGCAGGGTGCGCATGTCACGGATACCCGCGAAGAGAGAAAGCAGGTGCTCGCGCTCTTCGTTAAGAGTGGCAGCTTCTTTCTTGGCGACTTCCTGCATGAGACCGTCGCGCTCCATGCGCTCGATCTCTTCCAGGCGCTTGATGGACTGGCGGACCGTCTGGTAGTTGGTCAGCATGCCGCCGAGCCAACGGGTGGATACGTAAAAGGAATTGGCGCGCTTGGCTTCTTCCTGAACGGCACCACCGATGGTGGGCTTGGTGCCGACAAAGAGGATGGACTGGCCAGCAGCGCGGACCTCGGAGACCTTCAGCAAAGCTTCCTGCAAGCAGCGCTGGGTCTTCTCCAGGTCGATCACATAAATGCCGTTGCGGGCAGTGAGGATGTAGGGCTTCATGCGGGGGTCCCAGCGACGGGTCTGGTGTCCGAAGTGGACTCCCGCTTCCAGCATGGCTTGCAGCGAAGGGAGGGCGATACTCATGGTTCTTGTCCTTGTCTGGTTGTTGCTTCCGGCTCCATCCAACAGAGTGGGGAGATCCTTTGCGGACCACCACCCCACCCCTCCGGAGACCGTGTTTGGTGGATTTTTTTTAGCGCTTGGAGAACTGGAAGCGGGCGCGAGCGCCACGACGACCGTACTTCTTGCGTTCGACAGCGCGGGAGTCGCGTGTCAGGAGGCCAGCCTGGCGAAGAGCCAGATGGTTGGCCTCATGATCGATGGTGGCCAGCGCACGGGCGATGCCCAAGCGGATGGCGCCAGCCTGTCCGGAAACGCCGCCGCCGCTGACCAAGGCAGTCACGTCGTAGGCTTCGCTCTTCTCAAAGAGAGCCAAGGGCTGCTCGATGATCATGAGGTGCGTCGGGGTCGGGAAGAATTCGGCAAAAGTCTTGCCGTTCACGGTACGCTTGCCGGTACCGGGGACCACGGTCACGCGGGCGATGCTGGTCTTGCGACGGCCGGTCTTCTGTGTCTTTTCCATGCTGATCAGATCCTCGTGATATCCAGGTTCTCGGGCTTCTGGGCGACGTGCGGATGTTCCGCGCCGCCGTAGACGTGCAGCTTCAAGAGCATGCGGCGTCCCAGGGTGTTCTTGGGAAGCATTCCCAGCACTGCCTTGCGGATGGGCTTTTCCACATCCTTCTGCAGCAGATGCTGGTAAGTGACAAACTTGCCGCCGCCTGGATAGGTGGAGTGGCGGAAGTAGGTCTTGGCAGTGAACTTGTTGCCAGTGAGCTTGGCCTTCTCGGCGTTGATCACGATGACATGGTCGCCCATGTCATGGTGCGCGTCGTAGGAAGGCTTGTGCTTGCCCTTGAGGATGTGGGCCACACGAGAAGCCAGACGGCCCAGGACGACGTCTTTGGCGTCGACCACGAACCACTTCCGTGGGACCTGCTTTTCGGATAGAGTAACGGTCTTCATGCTGAATATGCCCTTTACGAATGAATGCAGGGGCGGAAATTTACGTTTTCAGGCCCAAACGTCAACATTGGATTTGCTTTTAGCCATCTTTTCAAGTTGCACAGTTCATTTCAGGGCGCTTTCAATCCGTTCCAACCCTTGTTGCAGAAACGATTTAGGAGTCCCGAAGTTAAGCCGCATGTGACCTTGGCCAGGCGTCCCAAACATGCTGCCGCGATTGAGTCCTACCCGCGCCTGACGGCTAAAGAAGGTTTCCAGCGCCGTATCATCGAGGCCTAAGCCCCGACAGTCGAGCCAGGCGAGATAGGTGCCTTCGGGCTCCCGCACGCGCACACCTGGCAAACGCGCCGACACGAACTCGCAAAGGTATCGCACATTGCCTTCGAGATATTCTAGAAGCGCCGTGAGCCACGATTCCCCCTCCCGATAGGCCGCTTCCATGGCCGTCACCCCGAGGAGATTGGCTTTACCGGCTCCAAGGCTGCGTTGCGTCTCGCGAAACCGCCGGCGCGCCGAGTCGTCGGGCAGCACGGCAAGGGACGTATCCAGACCGGCCAAATTGAAGGTCTTGCTCGGGGCCAGCAACACGGCCGTGCGAGACGAATCAACCCCATCCAGGCTGACGTAGGGAATGTGACTCCGGCCCCCGAAGATCAAATCACTGTGGATCTCGTCGGAAACCACGAAGAGATCGTGACGCGCCGCGATTTCGGCCACTGCAGCAAGCTCTTCGCGATTCCAGACGCGCCCGACCGGATTGTGAGGGTTGCACAAAACGAGCATCCTGGCATCGTGCGCCTTTTGCTCTAGGTCCTCAAGATCCATGCGGTAGTCCCCCTCTGGGGTTTCGCGCAAAGGGTTTTCAAGCAAGCGCCGATCAGAACCAGCACATTCAAAGAAGGGATGATAGACCGGAGGCTGGATGATGACGCCATCTCCCGGCTTCGTGAAAGCTGCCACCGCCACTCGCAGCGCCGAGACCACCCCAGCCGTAGTGGAAAGCCACGAGGCCCCCACTTTCCAGCCTTGGCGACGCAACAGCCAGTCAGCCACAGCCTCGAAGGCGCTTTCGGGATCATCGACCTGGTAACCAAAGACCCCGTGATCGAGACGCCGACGCAACGCCTCGACCACCGGTAAAGGCGAAGCAAAGTCCATGTCGGCAACCCACATAGGAAGCACATCTTGGGCACCAAAGAGGCGATCCGCCGCATCCCACTTGACGCTTCCAGTCCCTCGCCGCTCAATAATGCGATCGAAATTCCACGCCTTTGCTTCTGCCATCCGTAACGCCTCTCTTCATGACTTGATCAACACCGTTCCCGTTAGCTCCTCAAAAGAGACAAAACCTCACCCACGCTTTCCCCCGTCAACGAGTACAATTGCGATATTGCCCACTTAGGGAGGTTCTTGTGAAGCCCGTTCCATCCGACCTTGATATCGCCCAGGCGCAAATCCCCCGCCCCATCGCCGACGTAGCACGCGAACTGGGCATCCGCGACGAGGAGCTCGAACTCTACGGACCGTACAAGGCCAAGGTGCGTCTGGAGATCCTGAAACGCTTGGCGGAACGCCCCGATGGAAAATACGTCGACGTCACCGCCATCACCCCGACGCCGCTGGGCGAAGGCAAGACCACCACTACCGTGGGTCTTTCGCAAGCCCTGAGCACTTTGGGAAAGCGCGTGGCCACCGTCATCCGCCAACCTTCGCAAGGGCCGACCTTTGGAATCAAAGGGGGCGCCGCCGGAGGGGGATACTCCCAGGTGATCCCCATGGAGGACTTCAACCTCCATCTGACCGGGGACATTCATGCCATTGCAGCCGCCCACAATCTGTGCGCTGCCGCCCTGGACGCGCGCGTGCTGCACGAATCCCGCCAAGACGACACGGCACTCTTCGAGGCCCTCTGCCCGCCCGACAAAAAAGGACAACGTCGCTTCTCGCCCTCCATGCTGCGACGTCTGGAAAAGCTCGGCATCGCCACTCGTGATCCGGAAGAACTTACGCCCGAAGAGCGCAGTCGTTTCGTGCGGTTGGACATCGACCCCCTGAAGATCCAGTGGCGGCGGGTGGTGGACGTCAATGATCGTTTCCTGCGCGAGATTGAGATTGGCCTGGGGCCCGACGAGGCAGGCCTTTCACGCCGCAGCGGTTATGACATCGCCGTGGCCTCCGAGATCATGGCCATCATGGCCCTGGCCGCCGACCTTGCCGATTTGCGCGAGCGCCTGGGGTGCATGGTGGTGGCCTTCAATAAGCGGGGCGAGGCCGTCACCGCCGAGGATCTGGGAGTGGCTGGAGCGCTTGCCGTGCTGATGAAGGATGCGCTCAAACCCAATCTGCTGCAGACCTTGGAAGGCACTGCGGCCTTTGTGCATGCCGGCCCCTTTGCCAACATCGCCCACGGCCAGTCCTCCATCATCGCCGACCGCATCGCCTTAAAGCTTGCCGACTACGTGGTCACCGAATCGGGTTTTGGCGCCGACGTGGGCATGGAGAAGTTCTTCGACATCAAGTGCCGCCGTTCGGGGCTCGCCCCCAGCGCGGTGGTGCTGGTGGCCACGGTGCGCGCCCTCAAGATGCATGGCGGCGGCCCCACGGTGCGCGCCGGAAAGCCATTGCCGCGGGAATACTTGGAAGAAAATCTGGAACTCTTGCGCCAAGGCCTTCCCAACCTCGTGCAGCACATCGAGAACGCCCGCAAGTTCGGCGTGAACGTAGTGGTGGCCGTCAATGCCTTCGAGACCGACACGGACGCCGAGACCGAGCTGGTGCGAAAGGCGGCCCAGGCCGCCGGCGCCTTGGATGCCGTGGTGGCGCGTCACTGGAGCGAAGGCGGAACCGGAGCCCGCGCTCTTGCCGAAGCCGTAGTGACCGCCTGCGAAGCGCCTTCCGACTTCCAATTTCTGTATTCCTTAGAAGATCCCATCGAGACCAAGATCGAGACCATCTGCCGCGAGATCTACCGCGCCGATGGGGTCGACTACACGGAGCTGGCCCGCGAGAAGATTGCCCAGTTCACCCGCCTAGGCTACGATCGCTTGCCGCTGTGCATGGCCAAGACCCACCTGTCATTCAGCACCGACCCGGCCCTCAAAGGAGCTCCACGCGGCTTTCGCGTATTGGTGAGGGATGTGCAGGCAAGCGTGGGGGCAGGTTTCCTGTATCCATTGCTGGGGGCCATGCGAACCATGCCAGGCCTTCCCACGCGACCGGCCTTCTTCGATGTGGACCTCGACCTCATCACCGGCAAGGTGGTCGGCCTCTTCTAGGCCTGTCGCGTTCACTAGATTCACCCAACTATGCAACTTCGCATCACAGGCCCTCAGAAGGTCGAAGGAGAGGTCGTCATCTCCGGCGCCAAGAACGCTGCCTCCAAGATGATGGTGGCATCTCTCCTCACCGCAGAACCCGTCATCCTGCACAATTTCCCTCGCATTGAGGAGATCACCATCGTTCGCGAGCTGTGCGAGCAGCTGGGAAGCACCGTCACGGTAGACGGCCACTCCTTGCGCCTGCACACCCCGGAACTTTGCCGTGATGACGCCCTAGGACTCTCGCGCGGCAACCGCATCTCGGTGCTGGCACTGCCACCACTTCTGCACCGAGTCGGTCGCGCCGTGCTGCCCATCGTAGGCGGTGACCGCATTGGACCGCGTCCCGTCAACTATCACCTAGACGCCCTGCGCGCCATGGGCGCACATATCGAGGAAGGCCAGAGCGCCTTCATCGCCGAGGCTCCCAACGGCCTGCAGGGAACGCGCATCAGTCTCCCCTACCCGAGTGTGGGCGCTACCGAAAACATCCTGTTGGCTGGAGTGCTGGCCAAAGGGCGCACGGTCATTGAGAACGCCGCCACCGAGCCCGAGATCATCGACCTCATCATGATGCTGCAAAGCATGGGCGCCATCATCGAGCTGGGCACCAGCCGCGTGATCGCCATCGACGGCGTTGAGCGGCTGCGCGGCACCGTCCACGAGGTGCTGCCCGACCGCATGGAAGCCGCCAGCTACGCCTGCATGGCGCTGGCCACCGGCGGACGCATTTTGTGTCGCAACGCTCGCCAGGAGCACATGATCACCTTCCTCAACGCCGTGCGCCGCCTGGGCGCCGACTACGAGGTGGTTGAGGACGGCATCGTGTTCTTCGCGCCAGAAGGTCCGGGGACGCTGCGCGGCATTGACCTGGAGACCGACACCCATCCGGGCTTCATGACTGACTGGCAACAGCCTTTCACGCTGCTGCTGACCCAGTGCCAAGGCACTTCGGTAGTCCACGAGACGGTTTACGAAGATCGCTTCGGCTACACCAAGGAACTGGTGAAGCTGGGTGCCAACGTCACCATCTTCGACAAGTGCCTAGGCGAACTCCCCTGCCGCTTTCGCGGCAAGCGCCACCCGCACAGCGCCATCATCCAAGGACCGACGCCGCTGCGTGCCGTCCCCGAGATCTTGGACATCTTCGACATCCGCGCCGGCATCACGCTGGTGATCGCCGCCCTGTGCGCCCAGGGAACAACAGTTCTCAAGGGGCTGGAGCATCTGGACCGCGGCTACGAGAACCTGCTTGGAAAGCTCGAAGGCCTGGGCATCAAAGCCGAACGGATCGAGTAGCCAAAGCCGTCTCAGATCTTGAAGCGCTCCATCGACTCTCGTAAGCGCTGGGCCTCGGCGGCAAGACTGGTGGAGCTTGATTCCAGGTCGCGGCTGCACCCGGCCGAAGTCTCAGCGAGCTCCGAAAGCGTGCGCATGGAACGTGCGATCGATTCCAGCTCCCGTGACGAGCCTCCCACCGCCTGAGCAATGCGCTGACTGGCAGCACTGGTTTCCTGAGAACCGGCGACCACATGAGCGGTTTGGACCGTCTGGGCCCGTACCGCCTCCAGCACTTCTTCGGCAATGCGGGCCAGGTCATCCACCTCGCCAGCCACCTGGGACATGCCCGAGACCGATTGGCGCGTAGCTTCCACCACGGCGCCGATGCGCGCCTCGATCTCTTGAGTGGATTCGGTGGTCTGACGAGCCAGGTCCTTGACCTCGCCGGCCACCACGGCAAAGCCCTTGCCGGCTTCACCAGCGCGGGCCGCTTCGATGGTGGCGTTGAGAGCCAAAAGGCGCGTGCGATCAGACACTTCGCGGATCACGGCCAAAATGCGCGAGATCTCCTCGGTAGCCGTTTCCAGACGGCGAATCGTTTCCTGCGCCTCTCGGGCGCTGCTAGCCGCCCCGACGGCCAAGCGCGATTCGCGCTCGCAGCCTTCCAGCACCTTGCGGGCTTGCAGCTCGATCTCGCCGATAGCACCTGTCACTTGTTGAGCTCCGGCGCTGAGCGTCCCGGCCTCCTGCGAAACGCTCTCCAAAAGTCGTGACGCGCCTTCCGAGGACTCCAGAACCGTCCCGGCCGTGGTGCGCACCCGCTCGGCGCTCTCGCCCATGGCGCGGGAGCCCTGGGAAAGCCCATCAATGCGGGTCGTCATGGCCTGGGCCTGATCTCGCACTCCTCCAAAGAGTCCTGCCAGGGAATCCAGGAAGCGGTCAATCCAGCGCGCCTGCAAACCCAGTTCATCTTCGCCGTGGCCTCCTAGGCGACGCGTGAGATCACCGTGGCCCTCCGCCAGTTCGCGCACCCGATCGGTCACAACATCGACACGCCGACGAATGCTCCTGGCCAAGAGCGATCCGAAAAGCACCACAACGGCCAAAAGCACAGCAGCACCGGCCAAGGTTCGCCGTTTGAGCACGTCGATGCGGGCTTCAACTTCTAGGCGCTTGTGAGCTACCAAAGTGTCGATTTCATCTACATAGACGCCTGATCCGAAGACCATGCCCCAGGCCGGGAAGCGCTTGACATAGGAAATCTTGGGAAGACTTTGGGTTGGATCCTTGGGGTCGGGCCAGACGTAGTCCACGAAGGCTTCACCAGCGGTGTCCTTGCCCGTGAGTTCTACCATGGCTTGGAAGAGATTTTGCTTCTTCCCTAAGGCACACTCGAACTTTTTCTGGTCGAGGATTTTGCCGTCGAGAGCCGGCAGAATGGGATGCACCACCATGCGAGGAATGGGCGTTCCCGTGTCGTTGATCCAGACATAGCCGCGTCCGTGATCAAAGCGCATGGAGGCGACAATGCGCACCGTGCGGGCGATGGCGCTGTCGCGCGGCAGCACACCGCGATGGACTAGCTCCTCCTGGCCACGCGCAAAGCCCAGGGCCACGTCCACCGGTTGCCGCAATCCCCGCTTGAGCAGGGACTCGGTTTCGCCACGGAAACGCACCAAGTCCTCCTCGGCGGCGCGGCGCATGGAATAGATGGCGTAACCGGAAAGTGCGGCCACCAAGGCAAGCGAGCCAAGAACGGCCCCGGACAGAATCTGGAAATGCAACGAGCGTGCGCGGATAGGCATGAAGACCTCCGCGTGCAGCATAGCATCCCGCCCAAAGCGGACGCAAAGGAAAAATGCGCCCCGAGAAGGTCAGTCTGGCACAGGCCCCAGCGCAAAATTCACCCGAGCAAGCTTGTGATCACCAACCCCGGCCAGTTCGCGGATGCGGGCAGCAGCAGCGATGTGGTCCTCCTGAGTAAACTCCTGGCGCAGCAGGTGCAACGCCTCGTCGAAACGTCCGAGTTGACGAGAAAGCTCTGCCTTCATCAGGCGGTCGTCGGAAACTTCCTCGTCCATCATGCCGTGCAGACGGCGCATGTTGACGAGCATGGCCTCTTCGGGATCCTTCGTCACCAGTTCCTTGGCCACCCCCTCGCGGCGGGAATCGCCGTCGCGCCACCAAGCATTCATGCGCAGGTAGCGCTCCTGACGAGGCGTCGTGGCTGCTCCCTTGGAAAGGGCCTCCAGAATCCCGGCGGCATCGAGTTCAACCGGCAGTCGCGCCTCAGGCCAGCGGCTTTCGCTAGCGGCCTCGGTTGCCACGCCCAGCTCCTGGCTCTCACGCACCCAGAAAGGCTCGCCGCAGAAAGGGCAGCCGACCAGTTGCAGTTCGTCGGGGATCCAAGGGCCCACCAGACGGCCGTCGGTCCAGACTGTGGCCTCGCGCAGGCTCCCTTGCGGGAAGCGCGGGAAGAGCAAGGCCATCTGGCAACGGGGGCATTCGCGGACAATAGGAGGTTCTGGCAGCAGCATCGCGGCAAAGGTAGAAGTTCAGAAAAGCGTGAAACGCCCCAGGTGATGCCGGATCCAGCCCGTGCGCAAGGCGGGCACGTCTTCGTGCAGGCGCGAAAGCCTGCGATCCAGGGAATCACACAGCACGTGCGGAGGCAGATCAGACAAATCCTGTCCGGCATCCAGCGCCGGGGCCATGCCGCGAAGCCTTGGATCTAGGCGCAGGGCGCTACCCAAGAGGCGGGCGTGCCCCAAGGCTCCGAAGCGACGGTAGGCGCGCACGGCGTCGGGAACGAAGCGGCGATCTACCCCGGCCATCAGCTGGGCCATACCGCCCTCATCGAGATTTTCTTCCACCAAGCGGGTAGCGTAGAGGTCGAGGTAGCCCGAAGGCAAGCGCGAAACAATCTCGCGGTCGTGCTCGAAAAAGCTGTCCTGGGTCTCGATGTGGCGAAGCGTCAAATCGTAGAGGGTCTCTTCCAGGAGCGAGTCGGGAAGACCCGCCAACTGGGAACGGCTTATGCCCGAGGGAAGCGAGACGGGGTTTTCCTGAGGCGGATCTTGGTGGCGGCAGCCCGCGAGCAAGAGCGCCAGAACCAAGCCTGTGCATCCGCATCGCCACGCAAGGAATAAAGCTCCGGTCGTCCGCATAAGCGGAAAGAATAAGGATTCCGCCGCGAATCACGGCAAGAAAGCAAGAATCCCCACCCAGATACTGGCGTCCCTGCGCTTGACAAAAGATG
>DAIPHW010000014.1:27012-29021 GCA_036771135.1 Fibrobacterota bacterium
CCCAAGCTCTCCACCCGCAACATCCTGCCAGGCGAAGTCACCGCCATCAAGAACGGTGCCGTCAATGCCGAGATCTCCCTGAAGCTTGCCGGCGGCGAAACCATCGTCTCGGTCATCACCGAGGAATCGGTCAAGAACCTCGCCTTGAGCGTCGGCTCCAAGGCCTGGGCGATTTTCAAGGCCAACACCGTCATCGTCGCAGTAGCCTAAGACTCTCGGGGGCCCCCAAAAGGCCCCTTTTCCTGGCGCGCAATTCGCAGCATTATACAAGTCAGTGCCGATCTCCTCCCCTCTTCTGACTCGGTGGCCACCGCAATTGCGCCCGGTTGGTACCTTTGGCCCGTGAACGAAGCCACAGCCACAGCCGGAACTTTTCAGATACATGCCCGTTCGGGGGGCGCCCGCACCGGGGTCCTGCACACCGCCCACGGTCCTGTCCGCACCCCGGCCTTCATGCCGGTCGGCACGACAGGATCCGTCAAATCCCTCTCGAACCCCGAGATCGAGTCGACCGGAGCCGACATCATCCTCGGGAACACCTACCACCTGTGGCTACGCCCCGGCTGCGACTTCCTGCGCGACTGGGGCGGCCTGCGCGAGTTCTCGGGATGGAAGCGCGCTTTGCTCACCGATTCGGGAGGCTTCCAGGCCTGGAGCCTTACCTCCATTCGCAAGATCGACGACGAGGGCATCACCTTCCGGTCCCACCTGGACGGAGCCAAGCTCCGCTTCACTTCGGACTCGGTGCTCTCGGCTCAACGCGCCATCGGGGCCGATGTCATCATGGCCTTGGACGAGTGTACGCCTTCGGACGCCGACCTGCCCACCGCCACCCGCTCCTGGGAGCGCACCCTTTCCTGGACGCGCACCATGGCCGATGCTTGGCGCCAGGACCCTACCGCCCATGGCCATGCCCAGATCCTTTTCGGCATCGCCCAGGGCGCCCTGCACGAGGGTTTGCGCGAACGCTGCTGCCGAGAGCTCGCCGAGCTCGACCTGCCCGGCAACGCCATTGGCGGGCTTTCCGTCGGCGAGCCGGAAGCCGACATGTACCGTATCGCTCAGCTTTGCACCGAAGTGCTCCCGGACCACAAGCCCCGCTACGTGATGGGCGTGGGGACACCCCGCAACCTCTTGGAGCTGATCGACCGCGGCGTGGACATGTTCGACTGCGTGATGCCCACCCGCAACGCCAGGAACGGCATGGTGTTTACCTGGAACGGCGCTTTCCATTACAAGGCCGCCAAGATTGCGAGCGACCCGCGGCCCATCGACCCCGCCTGCGGCTGCTTTGCCTGCCGCAACCACTCGCGCGCCTACCTGCGACACCTCTTCAAGGCCGGAGAAATCCTGGCGCTGCGCATGGGAACGCTCCACAACCTCTATTTTTACCAGGAACTCATGGACCGCTCCCGCGCCGCCATCGCCGACGGGACCTGGGACGAGTTCAAGCGCGCCACCCTGGAGCGCCTGGAACACGGAGGAGAACCACCATGTTGAAATCCACCCTACTTGCGCTTGCGCTGCTCTTGGCCGCCTCCGGAGAGGCGCAGCCCCACAAGGCCCATGCCGCTCTGCCCACGATCACGCTCGGCAAAAATGCCGTTCTGCATCTAGAGATCGCCGACAACGACTCTTCGCGCCAGAAGGGACTCTCGGGACGACGGAGCCTGGATTGGGACCAGGGCATGCTCTTCGTGTTTCCCGACGCCGCACCGCGCAGCTTCTGGATGATCGACTGCCATTTCGACATCGACGTGGCCTATCTGAACCGCGCCGGCGTGGTGCGCGACATCGTGCCCATGCGCATTCAACCAGGCGTTCCAGTGGACCAGTTGGAGCGCTACCCCTCCGCCACGGGCGACATCGCTTATGCCCTGGAGGTGAACCGCGGCTGGTTCGACGCCCACGGCATCCGCCCGGGCACGACCATCCGCGATGTCACCCGCTGGACCACGCGCCGCTAAACCTTTGCGAGGTGGGGCAATGCCCCTCCCCTCAAGATTCCT
>DAIPHW010000015.1:0-28179 GCA_036771135.1 Fibrobacterota bacterium
TTCCCGCTGCTCCAAAAGTTGGCGTCGTTCCTGAACGGCATCCGTTAGCTGCTGGAGCATAATGAGCTAACAAAAAAGGCATGCTATGTGCAGCATGCCTTTTCATCTAGCAATGAGGCGAGCGACTATGCTTCTTCGTGGAATTTTGCCTGGAACAGCTTATCCAAAGCATCTGCAGCGTCTTGGGCTTGGGAGCCAGTCGCTTCCAGGCAAATTTCGCAGCCAGGCTCAGCAGCCAGAAGCATAACACTCATGATAGAGCGTGCATCTGCGCGGACTCCATCCTTGATCAGCGATACATCTGCATCGAACTTGCTTGCCGTCTCGACGACCATGGCCGAAGGACGGGCATGTAGGCCAAAGCGGTTGATGACTTTAAGAGTCTTAGTGACCTTTTCCATGATATTCTCCTCAGAGGGGACGATCAGAGTTTGGCTGGGCTAGTTCTAGGCGCAGATTCCATGAAACTGCACCTCCAGCAGGAATGCAGACGTCGCGAAGAGCTAAGACGGATGTTCCTTGGTAAACGGTTTCGTAGCCGCCAACGCTCTGATTGACAGTGCGGATGCCTTGCCAAAGCACTTTGGATCCGCCTTCCCAGGAAAGTTTGGCGGAAACTCCAAGCCACTCATCGCGCAAGGAGATTTCTGCACCAGGCATATTCCCGAGGGTGTCAAGACGATGCTCGGCGCCAGAGGGATCAATGAGGATCCTGTCAGGGGCATCGCCTGCAAGGAGGCAAAACAGCCATTGGCTACCATGAGTGCCTCGTGCCGTTTCGTTTCCGAGATTCTCAATTTCCAGAGTGACATCTAGGCCACCACCAGGCAGCAGCTTCAAGGCCTTGGTCATGCGGATACTAGCGAAGTCGCGGCACAACTCCACAAAAGGATGTCCTTTTGTGGAGCCCGATGCCTTGACTGTCCAAGAGCCACCGAGCCAATAGCTGTCTGCTTGTCCCTCAAGCCAGCAAGACGTGTCGGTTCCTTCCGGAAACCACCAATCCAAGGCGGAATGTTGAGGAACGACATCGTAGCGCAATAAACGAGCTAAGGCAGGATCGGAAGCTTCAAACTGATCTGCCAGCTTGTTGCCGTCTCCCTTGCCTTCTTTGCCAGCGATGCGAGCGTGGTACGTCTCTTCTTGACGTGTCATGCTATCGCAAAGGTTCAAGGCAGGATGATCCAGCCACCATACCGGAATGCCTGCACCCTTGCCGGGGTGAACAGACACAAATTGAGATGCATCGCGCAGTACGACTTCGGGAGTCCCGTCCAGGTCCCAGTCAAACGACGAGACGCTGGGCTGGTTTCCGGCGAGCAGCCGTTCGGCACGGGCCAGATGCCCGTGGATGGCTCGGCGCAAGTGCGGAAGGTACAGGCCGCCAAAGACGCCGTGCCAGTAGCCGCAATTGCACTGAGCTTGCCAGACGTGATCGCGGGCTTTGGTAAGTTCCCGCTTGCGAGGTGTGGTCGGCTTGGAAGCCAACTCATGCCAAATGCGCCCGGAAAGCCATTGCGCCAACTTGTGCATGCGGTTGGATTCGGGATAGCGGATTAGGAAATTTCGCCAAGAAACGCCGCGCACAAAGGGACGGATAGATTCCCATTGGCCACTTTCCTGCAACGCCTGACGAGCTTTGCGAAGTGCCGTTTGGCGCGGAGCCGTCTCGGCCCATTCCATCATTTCGAAATAGGATGCCGCCGGCAGGTACACGAGCCCTTGAGAATGGGTGTCCGCATAGGCTTCGCTGACGGGACGGACAGAAAGGGTTGGGTCGCGTTCGACTTCAGTGAAGAAGCGCTCCAGCCAGGCTTGATCGTAGCAGAGGTCATGGGTGCCGGGCCAGTCGCCAAACTTCTCGCCGTCATCCCCAAAGACCACGTCGCGGCCGCCAGGAACGGCAAAGCGCCGCAAGGCTGCGATGGCGTCTTCCACCGAAGCAAAGGGAACGAGGTCGCGCATGCCGTCGTGGATGGGGAAGACCGATACGGAGCGGCCTTCGGACTCGGTGGTCCAGCGGCCGAACATGGCTTCTTCACCAAAGCCGATCTGCTTGAAGTGAGTGCCATCTAAGAGCGTGAACTCGATGCCTGCCTCGGCCAGGGCGGCCGGAAGTCCTGGCTCCCAAACTCGCTCGGCGAGCCACATGCCTCGCGGCGTGACACCAAAGCGCTTCTTGAGACGGGCGACCAGCGCTTGAATCTGGCCAACTTGATCGGCATGAGGCAGTGGAGGAAGGATCGGCTCGTAATAAGCACCGGCCAGAATGCCTGCCTGCTTGTTCTTGACGAGGTTGGCAACGCGCTCCAAGTAGTCGGGATGCTGATGGTCAAGCCAGTCGAAGAGAGGGCCGGAAAAGTGAAAATCCACCCCAATGCTAGGGTGGCGCTCCAGAACCTCGACAAAGGGGAGATAGGCGTTGCGGTAGGCGTTCTCGAAGACAAAGTCGAAGTTGCCTACGGGCTGGTGATTGTGAACGGCCCAGAGCAAACGCGTGGTCGCTGGGGTATCCATCAGAAGAGGTCCACGTTCACGTCCAGCCCCTTTTTGTGGATGCGCTGGATGAGGCTATCCGCGCTGCGCATCGTAGAATTCAAGTCTTTGTAGAGAGCATCGTCGTTGGTGAGTTTGCCAAGAGTGCTCTGACCATTTTTTGTCTTTTCCGAGATGACCTTGAGGTCGGACGAGATCTTGCGGAGATCGCCGACCAGCTCCTGGGTCTCATCGGCGACTCGATCGGCCTTGCCCGTGAGACGGTCAACTGTCGGGCCGGCTTTGTCCACGATCTTGCGGGCGGACGATCCGGTGGCCTGCAGGTCGTTCACTGTGGTGCGGACCTTGGGATCCACATCCTTTACCATCTTGTCGAGGCGCGAGGAGATATCGTCCACACGGTGGATGATGCCGTTCACGTCGTGGGTGAATTGCGGACGCCCGACGGTGCTGTCTACGACGCCTTGCAGCTGATCCACCATGCCCTTGGCTTGCTCCACCAGCTTGCCAGCGGCGCCCATGGTCTCGGCAATGCCGTAGTCGTAGCCAGCGTGCAGCGTGGTACCTGGAGGGAGAGGTTTGCCTTGGGGATTGACCGCGATGTTGATCATGCGCTCGCCCATCAGGCCGATGTTCTGGATTTCGACGCGGCTGCCTTCGCGAATGGGAAAGCCGACCTTCACCTGAGCCGTGATGCGGACCCGCGAGTCGTCCAGAAGCTCGATCTTAATGACTTTGCCTTGCTTGACCCCGTTGAACTTAACGGGATCATCTCGGGTCAAGAGGCCGACCTGGTCGGCGATGAAGTAGTAGGTGTCGAGTTTCTGACCGGGACTGAACTCGTTGAGGAAGGCCATCCCAAAGACGAGCAGAAAGAGAGCCACCAAGACGACGGCTCCGACAATCAGGTTCTGGTAGTTTTTGCGCTCCATATCACTCCCACCTGGCAATTCGCTGCTGGCGTTCTTCGCGTCGCTCGTTCATGAGGGCGATGAGGCGCTCGTTGAAGTCCTTGGCCGTATCCTTGCCATGCATCTTGAGCAACGTATTCATTGCCACGACTTCCGAGATTACCGTGATGTTCTTTCCGGGACTCACCGGGATGATGGTCCGGGGCACATCCACGCCCATGAGATTGCAAGAGTAGGAATTCAAACCCGTGCGCTCGTAGCTTTCGCCTTCCTTCCAGAGCCGAAGATCGACGATCATTTCGATGCGTTTGGAGTGGCGTATGGCGCGGATGCCGAAGAGACTTGCTACATCGATGATGCCGACGCCGCGAATTTCCATATGCTGGCCGAGAAGTTGGTTTCCGGTGCCGATGACGTCATTGCCGCGGCGCGTGAGATAGACCACGTCGTCAGCGACCAAGCGATGACCGCGTTCCACCAGATCCAGTACGCACTCACTTTTGCCGACACCGCTGCGACCGGTGTAGAGAAGGCCGATGCCATAGACATCCACCAAGCTCCCGTGCACGGTGGCGTATTCCGCAAAATATTCCTGGAGAATTTCCGTCAGCGACTGGGCAAGTTCCAAAGTGGGAAGCGGGGTCCAGGCCACGCAAGCCTTTTGGGTAAGCGCGCATTCCAGGATTTCTGGATGGGGGCGATGGCTGTGGGTGAAAATCCAAAGCGGCGAAGAGACGCTGTCCAGGCGGTGCATGGCTTGGGAGCGTTCTTCGGGAGATAGGCTTTCGAGGTAGAAGTATTCGGTATTCCCGACCAGTTGGACCCGTTGGTGGGAGAAAACCTCGCGAAAGCCCGTAAGAGCGAGGCCGGGCCGGTGAAGGTCGGCCTCGCTAATGTGCTGATCGAAGAAGGGGGTCAGGAACTCGAGCTGCAGTGCCTCCCCCCAGCGCTTGTGCAGCGTCTCGACATCCAGGAATTCACGATGCTGGATGTCGCTTTGGTCGAGCAGCGTCGTCTGAAACGGAGTGGTCAGGGAATCACCACCTGATCCACGGCGGGGGCTCGGTGCTCCTTGGACTTTTCGTTGTCCTTCTTCAGGAGGCGTTCCAGCTTATCAAGCATGATGTCCACAGCCTTGCGCATCGTCTCAGCTTCTGCGGAAGCCGCCACCACGCCGTGGTTGGCGACGGACACCTGGACGCTGGCCTGTCGAAGTCCATTGGGAGCCATGTCCAGTACGACCTTGGCATCCTGAATTTGGTCGTTGAATTTGACCAAGGCGTTAAGACTCTCCTCGATATTCCCCTGGAGATTCTCAGATGCTTCGAAGTGGCGACCGGTGAACTGAACTTTCATGGTAAGTCCCTGGTTGAAGGTAGCTTGGAGGCCCTTCGAAAGGCGAAGGCTCCAACGAATAGTGTAGCGCTTCGAGCCCCTAAGGGCCACTCGTTCAAGGCCTTTTCGAAGGCTTTGACAAAAAAATGCTTTCTATCGCGGTTCACAGCGGCTGGGCATGCACGGCATTCACGAATGCCTGGGCATTAGCCACCGGGACATTTGGAGAGATCCCGTGGCCGAGATTGCCGATCCACGGCCCGCCAGCGTTTTCGCGGGCGATCCTCGCGACGGCGAGGGCGATGCTTTCTGGAGTTCCAAGCAGTGCCGCCGGATCGAGATTTCCTTGCAAGGGGCGGTCTCCAAACGCCTGCCGGGCTTGGTGCATTGGGATGCGCCAGTCGATGCCCAAGGCATCAGCCTGGGTGGAGGCGAAGGGAGCCGTCAAGAGTGAGGCGCCGTTGCCGTAGAGGATCACCGGGACTTTGGCGCGGGCCTTGACCTCGGAGATCACACGTGCCGTGTGCGGCAGGATCCTGTGCGCGTAGGTGTCGGGATCAAAGAGCAGGGCCCAGGACTCGAAGAGCTGCAGGACTTCGGCTCCCGCTTCGGCCTGGGCGCAGAGGTATTCGATGGTGAGGTCGGAAAGCCGCTCTAGCAGCAAGTCAAAGAGGGCCGGTTCGCGATGCAAGAGGCTTCGGGTGCGCAGGAAGTCCTTGCCTCCGCGGCCGTCCACGGCGTAGCAGGAAAGTGTCCAAGGGGCGGCGGCAAAGCCGATGAGCGGGACCCGTCCAGCCAGAGCCTTGCGGGCCAAGCGAATGGCCTCCAGCACAAAGGGAACATCGCGGCTCGGGTCGAAGCGGGGTATCTGACGGATTCTGTCTTCAGAGTCCAGCAGGTTGCCAAGGCGCGGTCCTTCGCCCTCGCGGTACTCAAGCGTAAGCCCGAGCGGCGGCAGCACCACGAGGATGTCAGAAAAGAGGATGGCGGCATCCACGTCCAGGGCATCCACGGGCTGCACCGTGGCTTCAGCGGCGGCTTCGGGAGCGGCCAGAAAGTCGGTGAAGCGAGGGAAGTTCGCCCGCAAGGCCCGATACTGGGGTAGATAGCGTCCAGCTTGGCGCATGATCCAGGCCGGGACGCGCGAAGGCTTCCTGCCGGAAAGGACGGCGAGAAAGGGACTCTCAGGCATGCCAGTTCACGAAGGACTCCAGGGGCTCCCTCTCGGTGCGGAAGGCATTGACGTGGGCAGCGGGATCTTCCTTGCCAAAGGCAAGCCCCAGCACCACTAGGCGATTTTCGGGGATTCCGAGCACCTGGCGGATCACGGCCGGCTTGGTGGCGACCGAGAACATAGGAGTGGATTCGTAGCCGACCGCGCGCAACGAAAGCAGCAGGCTGCCCACGAACATGCCGCCGTCCATGAAGGTGCCCTTTTCGGATTCGCGCGGCAGGGTGAAGATGGCGTAGGCGGGGGCGCCAAAAAGGCGGAAATTCTCGCGATCGTGAGCGTGGCGGGCGGGCTTGTCGTCGCGGGCAATACCCTTGTGCTTGAATAGTCCGAAGCCGCAGGCGCGGGCGCGAGCCATCATGGTTTCGGAAAGGGGATCGGGGGAGTAGCGGAAGTCGGGAGACGCCGGCTCTTTGGCTTCAAAGGAAGCCAAAATGGCAGTGCGAAGCTCTTCGAGCTTGGCGCCGGTGACAATTTCCAGTCCCCACGGCTGGGTGTTCTTGGAACTGGGTGCCCGGCCGGCCGCCTGAATGGCTTCCTCCACCAGCTTTGGCTCGACTGGTTCCTGAAGGAAGGCACGGCAGCAATGCCGCTCGTGGAAAAGGTCGAAGATCTCCTTGTGCATGAGCTCCCTCGCTGGTGAAACGTTGTTCTCAAGTTAGCATGGAATTGGGGCTTCCGCACCATGGGCTGTGTTGCGGTTGCAGAGCAAGGCAGGGGGAAAGGGACGTTGGATTGATAGCCCTTCTGCACGTTGTCGTGACAATTGTTGACAGTTGCGGCTTCTGTGCAACAAAACCGGGAACCGCAGCCTTTGGAAAATCAAAAAACGCTATCCAAGCGTTGTTCCTGCATTGGCACTTCGCTTGCAAAAGGGGTTTGTCATGGACCTGGAACTCGAAGCACTGACCAAGAACTACGGAGCCGTACAGGCTCTTCGCACCATCGATCTTTCGATTGGAGCGGGAGAATTCTTCACGTTGCTCGGGCCTTCCGGGTGCGGCAAGACCACCTTGCTTCGGCTTTTGGCGGGGCTTGAACTCCCTGACAGTGGGACCATTAAAATGCTGGGGCAGGACATCACCCATCTGCCAGCTAACCAGCGGTCCTTCAATACCGTCTTTCAGAGCTATGCGCTTTTCCCGCACATGAACGTGCTGGAAAACGTGGCTTACGGCCTCTTTTCGCGCGGTTACGGCAAGACGGACGCCTACAATCGCAGTCGCGATGCCCTGGAATTGGTGCGACTCACGGGCTTTGAAAACCGGCTGCCCCACCAGATGTCGGGAGGTCAGCGTCAGCGCGTGGCCTTGGCACGTGCTCTGGTCAACGAGCCTCAGGTGCTGCTTCTGGACGAACCAATGTCGGCCCTGGATGCCAAGTTGCGCATGGAGGTGCAGGTGGAGTTGCGCCAGCTCCAGCAGCGCTTGAAGACCACCTTCATCATGGTCACTCACGACCAGCAGGAGGCGCTGACCGTCTCGGACCGCATCGCCGTGATGAACAAGGGCGTCATCGCCCAGTGCGGGCCGGTGCGCGAGGTCTTTGATCGTCCGGCGACAAAATTTGTCGCCGACTTCCTGGGAACCGAGAATTTCATCGAGGCCGAGCGCTGCGGGGAACGCTCTGTGCGCACGGCCTTAGGGGTGTGGGAACTGCGCGAGGAAGTCCCCTGGGAGAAGGGATCGCTCACCATCCGCCCTGAGAAGATTCAGCTCTCCGAAGCCGACGTTCCCGGTGGCTGGCACGCCAGCGTGCAGACGGCTCTCTACAAGGGCGGCTACCAGGTGTTGCTCTTGGATAATGGCCTGCGCGTGGAGACCGATGCCCTCCACAACTGGAAGACGGGCGACGAAGTGCATGCTGTCTGTTCGCCCGACGCCCTGGTGGTGCTCCATGACGACTAATGTGACCGTTCATCGCGGGGAACTGGTAACGCCGACCATCATGCGTTGGCGCCGCATGTTCTTCATGTTGCCGGGAATGGCCTGGATCTCGGCCTTTCTCGCCATTCCTTGCCTAGCTCTGGTGATCGTTGCCTTTGCTCAGCGGGGGAGTTTCGGTGAGGTGGAATGGACCTTCTCGATTGAGAACCTGCGCCGCTTGGCTGGTTACGATCTCTTTGGTTGGTCGCCGGACAACCTGCGCATCTTGGCGCGCAGCCTCTGGGTGGCGCTCATCAGCACGGTTCTTTGCATCGCCCTCTCCTATCCCTTGGCCTTTTTCCTCGCCTCGCGGCCTCAGAAGACTCGCGGCATCTGGATGACGGCCCTGCTCATTCCCTTTTGGAC
This sequence comes from Fibrobacterota bacterium, assembly GCA_036771135.1. Classification (GTDB taxonomy): domain Bacteria; phylum Fibrobacterota; class Fibrobacteria; order UBA5070; family UBA5070; genus JBDKGV01. The sequence continues at coordinate 8,265 of DAIPHW010000015.1, forward strand.
AAATCTTGTCATCCGCACCTATGCCTGGCTCCTGGTGCTGGCTCCGGGACTTCCGGTGGCAAAGTTCCTTTCCTTCCTGGGACTCATCCCAGAGGGCTTTCCGGCTTATCCGAGCGAGCCGGCGGTTTGGATTGGCATGGTTTCTGCATTCCTTCCGTTCGTGGCACTTCCACTTTACACGGCTGTTGAGAAGCTCGACTGGGCGCTGGTCGAGGCGAGCCAAGATCTCTACGCCAACCGCTGGCGCACCTTCTGGACGGCCATCTGGCCCCAGACGCTTCCGGGCGTTTCTGTCGGGGCGACGCTGACGCTGGTTCCGGCCATGGGCATGTTCGTGGTTCCCGACATGCTCGGGGGAGCTCGCTATATGCTGGTGGGAAACCTCATTGAGCAGCAGTTCGGCTCGGCGCGCGACTGGCCCTTTGGCGCCATGGTCAGCATCGCCCTGATGATGCTGACGCTAGCCACCTTGATGATCGTCGGGCGCAAGGGGAAAGGAGCGGCACGATGAGAAAGAGCGGCTGGTTCGTGACTCTCATGGCGCTGGGCGTCTTCGCGATGCTCTACCTTCCGCTTCTGTGCGTGGCCATTTTTTCCGTGAATGCTTCGCGCCTTGGCCTGAATTGGGGCGGATTCACCCTTTCCTGGTACACCAAACTTTTCCACGACGGTATGATCCTGAATGCCGCCAAGAACTCCCTCTTGCTGGCGGTGATCTCGACAGCCATCTCCACGATCCTGGGAACCATGGTGGCGATCGGGGCGCAGCGGCTGCCTTGGGGCAAGAAAGCCAGCCGGGTCATGGAAGGACTTCTCAATCTGCCGGTGGTGACGCCGGACATCATCTTTGCCGTGGCCTTGGTGATCGCCTTTGGTGCCCTGCGGGCGCTGACGGGACTCTTCGAGTTGGGATTGCCGACCATGATCATCGGTCACGTGGCTTTCCAGATTGCCTTTGTCGCCTTGACGGTGCGCTCGCGGTTGCAGGCCATCACTATGGATCTCGAAGAAGCGGCCTTTGATCTCTACGCCAGCTACGGTCGCATGCTGGGGACTGTGGTGCTGCCGCTCTTGAAGCCTGGTATCTTTGCCGGAGCGGCTTTGGCCTTCACGCTTTCGCTGGACGACTTCGTGATCAGCTTCTTCACGTCGGGGCCAGATTCGACGACCTTGCCGATCTACATCTACGCGTCGGTGCATCGGGGGGTGACCCCGGAGATCCACGCGCTCTCTACCATGGTCATGTTCCTCACTATCGTGGCTGTCAGCCTTATGCAGTGGCTGAGCGCCCGAAGCGAAAAGAAAACCGCCGAGGCAACAGCATGAAAAAGGCCATCATCGAATGGTGGGTGGAGTACGACCCGGGCAACGACGGCATCCGTCCCGGTCCCTTCCCATCCACAGTGTTACGCAAATGCAAGGAGATGCCATGTTCACATTTGGAAAGTTCTTTCAGAATACGAAGCTGACGCGCGCCCTCGCGCTCGCTCCCCTGGCCGCCGGACTGATCCTGGGCGGTTGCCAGAAGAAGGACGCTGCCGCCTCCGCCGGAGCCTCCAACGAGCTTCACCTCTACATCTGGTCGGAGTACATCGATCCGCAGATCATCAAGGACTTCGAGGCCAAGGAACACTGCAAGGTGGTGGTCGACCTCTACGAGTCCAATGAACAGATGATGGCCAAGCTGCAGGCCGGTGGCCTGAGCCAATACGACGTGGTCGTGCCCTCGGGCTTCGTGCTTCCGAGCATGATCCAGCTCGGTCTTCTCCAGAAACTCGATCATGCGCAGATTCCCAACTTGAAGAATCTGAAGCCCATGTTCCAGAAGGAGCTCTTCGATTCCGCCAACGTCTACAGCGCCACCTACCAGTGGGGCACCGTGGGCCTGGTCTACAACAAGAAGCTCTACCCCGACTTCAAGCCTTCGTGGGACGCCGTCTTCAAGGCTTCGAACAAGGTCTCGTTCATCATGTTCGACTCAGAGCGTGAGATGATCGGATCGGTCCTGAAGTACCTCGGCAAGTCGGCCAACACCTTGGACAAGGCAGATCTGGAAGCTGTCTCCAAGATCATCCTCGCCGCCAAGAAGAGCCCGAACTTCCTGGGCTTTGAAGCCAACGTGGGCGGCAAGAACAAGGTTGTGGCCGGTAGCGCTGCCATTGCCTTTGCCTACAACGGCGATGCCGTCAAGGCCATGGCCGACACCAGCGGCAAGGACATCGGCTTTGCCGTCCCCTCCGAAGGCGGCGTGATGTTCGTTGATAATCTTGCCATTCCGGCCAAGGCTCCCAACGCAGCGCTGGCCCACAAGTTCATCAACTACATCCTCGACCCCCAGGTGGGCGCGCGCCTTTCGAACTTCAACCAGTACGCGACCCCCAACGAGGCGTCCATGCCCTTCATCAAGAAGGAAGACCTCGCCAATTCCGCCATCTATCCCGACAGCTCGCTCATGAAAAAGCTGGAGCCGGTGGTGGACCAGGGGAAGAACAACCGCATGTACGAAGAGCTCTGGAAGATCATCAAGTCGCGCTAAGGATGTTCGATCATCGCTTTGCAGACGGGTGAGATGTTTCACCTAAGACGCGATGCGATGACGACAGAAATTGGCATAACTGAGCTTGTCGCGGCGGGCCTTTGGGCTTGTGGCAGAAGCGCAGAGATAATCCAATAGGGCATCTCCAAAAGACGGACCACGGGGCGACAAGGGACCCGCTCCTGGTCCAGCTCATGGGACAAGTGGAGCCTTCGCTAAGGGCGAAGTTTCCGCAATCGTACAGCCATAGAAAATGGGCAAGCAATCCTTGCCCCAACAATAGTCCAAGGAGCAGTGCTCCTCGGGCTGACCTGCCGATCCGTGAAGGGCGAAAAGGATCGCTTTGGCGATGGCAGGAAAGAAGAAGGAAAAACATCATGACGACACGCAACCTTGAAGTCGCGCGCCAAGAAGCCGCATGGATCAATCGCATCATCAGCGGCGAAACCCACCTCACCGAAGATCTGCGCCGCGAAATCGTACAGAAGACGGTGGACAATTTCCGGGACCACATTAACAAGGGTTTCCTGGAACACCGCAAGTCGGCCACCATCGCTGGCGAGTTCGCCGTCACTGAGTGGACCGGCAAGGGTTCCATCCTCACGGACGTGATGGGGCGCGAGTTCATCGACGCTCTGGGTGGCTTCGGGCTCTACAGCCTAGGCATCTCCCACCCCAAGGTGGTGGCCGCTGTGAAGGCCCAGCTCGAGCGAAGCCCTCAGTACAGCCAGGAAATGCTCGATCCCATCCGCGCCCAGCTGGCCCATGTGATCGCCAACCTCACCCCGGGCAAAATCCAGTGCGGTTTCTTCGCGAACTCCGGGACCGAGGGCATTGAAGGCGCCATCAAGCTTGCGAAGCTCCACACCGGGAAGTCGGGCTTCATCGCCATGACCAACGGCTTCCACGGCAAGACCAACGGCTCGCTCTCGCTGATGGGCAAGGCGGTCTTCCGCTCGCCCATGCTGCCGCTTTTGCCGAACGTGCGCTTTGCCGAGTACGGCAACCTCGATTCGGTCGAGGCTGAACTGAAGAAGGCCGCCATCGTGGGCGAGGGAATTGCCGCTATTGTCGCCGAGCCCGTGCAGGGCGAAGCTGGCGCCGTGGTGCCGCCTCCCGACTTCTGGCCGGGCCTGCGCCGCCTGTGCGACAAGTACGGCGTGCTGCTCGTCGCCGACGAGGTGCAGACAGGATTTGGCCGCGTGGGCGAGATCTTCGGCGTGGACCTCTGGAATGTTGAGCCCGACATCATGTGCTTCGGCAAGGCGCTGGGCGGTGGCGTGGTGGCTTGTTCGGCCTTCTTTGCCACCCCTGAGGTGTGGGCTTGCATGGAGCCCAATCCTTTCATCCACACCACGACGACCGGCGGCAACCCGATCGCCTGCGCTGCGGCGCTGGCCGGCATCGAAGTGATGCTGGAAGAGGATACCCCTCGCCAGGCCAAGGAAAAGGGCGAATACGTCATGACCAAGGTGCGCGGCCTGCAGGAGAAGTACCCCGGTGTGCTCAAGGAAGTGCGCGGCAAGGGCCTGCTCATCGGCATGCTCTTCGAGAACGGCGACATCGGCTACAAGGCCGCTGCCGGACTCTTCAAGCGCCGCGTCCTCACCTCGGGCACTCTCAACAACGCCCAAGCCATCAGAATTGAACCCGCATTGAACATCCCCTGGAACATCCTCGATGAAATGTTGAATCGTTTGGAAGACACACTCAAGGAGCTTGCAGCATGAACGCGAAGGAATTCACCCATCCGTCGGGCGTTTGGACCCATTCCACCAACCACGTTGTCGTTTCCGGCAAGGGTTGCCATCTCACGACCGCCGACGGCCGCACCATCCTCGACTTCACTGCCGGAATCGGTGTCAACTCCACTGGCCACTGCCATCCCAAGGTGGTCGAAGCCGTGCGCGAGCAGGCCGGAAAACTCTTCTTCACCCAGATCAACTGCGTGTGGAACGACAAGCTCCTGGAGCTGACCGACACCATCGCCTCGGTGGTGCCCAAGCACCTCGACAAGGTCTTCCTCTCGAACTCCGGCGCCGAGGCCATCGAGGCTGCGGTGAAGCTCGCCAAGCACGCCACCGGACGCTCCAATGTGATCGTCATGGAAGGAAGCTTCCACGGACGCACTCACCTTGCCATGGCCATGACCACCAGCAAGACTGGCTACCGCCTCAAGTACGCACCGCTGCCGGCTGGCATCTACGTGGCTCCGTACCCCTACGCTCAGGCGCTGGGGATGACCGAGGAGCAGGCGTGCAAATTCTGTCTCGATCAGCTTGAGCTGGTGCTGCACACCCAGACCGACCCCACCGAGACGGCGGCCATCGTGGTCGAGCCGATTCAGGGAGAGGGCGGCTACGTGGTCCCGCCGAAGGGCTACCTCGAAGGCATCCGGAAGATCTGCGACGAGCACGGGATCCTCCTGGTGATCGACGAGATTCAGTCGGGCTTCTGCCGCTCGGGCAAGTGGTTCGCGCACCTCTACGACGGCATCGAGCCGGACATCATGACCATCGCCAAGGGCATGGGCTCGGGCTTCCCCATCTCGGGTATCGTCTACCGCTCGAAGTACGACGGGGCCTGGATTCCTGGCAGCCACGGCGGCACCTACGGCGGCGGTCCTCTGGCCTCGGCTGCCTCGCTTGCGACCATCAACGTCATGAAGGACGAGAACCTCCCGGAGAACGCGCGCATTCAGGGGGAACGCTTGGTGGCTGGCCTTAAGAGCCTAGCCAAGACGACGCCCCAGATCGGCGACATCCGCGGACGCGGCCTGATGATTGGGGTGGAGTTCCTGGACGGCATCACGCCGCTGCCGAAGCTCTGCTCGGCGGTGCTCGCTGAGTGCTACGCCCGCGACCTGCTGCTCATCTCTTGCGGCATCCGCAAGAATGTGGTGCGCTGGATCCCGCCCCTGGTGGCGACTCCCGCCGACATCGATGAAGGACTCTCGAAGTTCTCCGACGCCGTGGCGGCTGCCGTGAAGAAGGTGTGACATGAAGCTCTCCCCCATGCCCGAAGTGGCCGGGGGAGACCTGGCGCTGCCGGCGCTCGACCGCTACCTCTCGGGCCGCAAGGCCCGTTCGGTGGTGATCGTCACCGGCCCCCACGTCTCCAAGCTTCCCGGATTTGCCACGCTGCGCGAGGTTTGCGCCCAGAGCGGCCGTGCCGTCGCCGTCTTCGATCGGACCCAGGCCGATCCGTCGCTGGAGCTTGCGCGCCAAGCTGCCGCCTTTGCCCAGGATTTTGGCGCCGACGCTGTGGTGGGCGTTGGGGGAGGATCTCCCCTGGATACCGCCAAGATCGTGGCGGCTCTTTTAACAAATTCTGTCAAAGTTGAAGATCTAGTTGGGGCCGATAAGGTTGCACTTCCGTGCGCTCCGCTGGTGGCCGTCCCCACCACCGCCGGCACCGGCAGCGAGGTCACCAACGTCTCGGTGCTCACCGATACGGCGGCCAACCTCAAGAAGGCCGTGCTTTCTGATCGGCTGGTGCCGGGCCTGGCATTGCTCCTGCCCGAGCTTACGCTGGGGCTGCCTCCGGGAACCACGGCAGCGACCGGCATGGACGCTCTTTGTCATGCGAGCGAGGCTATGCTCTCGAAGAAGCGCAATCCGGTGAGCGATGCGCTAGCGATTGGTGCCTTGGAGCGCATCGTCGCGAACCTCCCGAAGGTGATCGCCAATCCGTCTGATCTTGCCGCTCGCGAGGCCATGCTTGAGGCCAGCCTGATGGCGGGCCTTGCCTTCAACAACTCCTCGGTGACGGCCATCCATGCCTGCGCCTATCCGCTGGGCGGACGCTTCCATGTGCCCCACGGCCTAGCCAACAGCCTGATGTTTGCACCGGTGATGCGCCACAACCTGGCTTCGGAGCCCGAGATCTTTGCGCGGCTTTCCCGCGCGGTCGGGGGCGAGGGGCCAGAGGGCTTCGTGCCGGCGGTAGAGGCGATCCGTCAGAAATTGCCAATTCCTCACACGCTGAAGGAAGCTGGCATTCCCGAGGACTCGATCGAGCCGATGGCCGACGACCTGATGACCATCGATCGCCTGCTTTCGGTGAATCCGGCGCCTATCACCCGCGCCGATGCCGGGCGCATCTTCCGCGAGGCTTTTGCTGGGGGCTGCCTATGACGCTCGATCGCGCGCGCCTTGCGACGCTCCTCGCCGAGGAGGAAGAGCTTTTCAAGTCGCGACATCCGAAGTCGAGGGAGCTCCACGAGGCAGCAAGCCGTGGACTTCCCGGCGGGGTCCCGATGCTTTGGATGACGCGCTGGGCGGGATCTTTTCCGCTCTACGTGGAGTCGGCCTCCGGGGCCTCCTTCCGCGATGTCGATGGGGTCGACTATGTCGATTTCTGTCTTGGCGACACCGGTTCCATGACCGGCCATGCCCCGGCGGCGGCTCTCAAGGCCTTAGAGGCCCAGGCCAAGAAGGGGCTCACCTTCATGCTCCCAACTCGGGACGTGGCGGCTGTGGCTGACGAACTCTATCGCCGATTTGGGTTGCCGCAGTGGCAGTTCGCCCTTACGGCAACGGACGCCAACCGCTTCGCATTGCGCATGGCGCGCGCCGTCACCGGCCGACCAAAGGTGCTGGTCTTCAACTACTGCTACCACGGCACTGTTGATGAGGCCTACCTAGTCCTGGACGAGGCGGGAAAGCCTGTGCCGCGCCCCTCCAGCGTGGGCGCGCCGGTGGATGCCAACCTCACCACCAAGGTGGTGGAGTGGAACGATGTGGGCGCGCTGAAGGCCGCCTTGGCTGAGGGAGACGTGGCGGCGGTTCTGGCGGAGCCAGCCATGACCAACATCGGCATCATCCTGCCGGAACCGGGCTTTCACGAGGCGCTGCGCAAACTCACGCGCGAGTACGGAACGCTTTTGATCATTGACGAGACCCACACCCTGTGCGCCGGCATTGGCGGCTGCACCCGCGCTTGGGGGCTTACGCCAGATTTTGTCACCATGGGAAAGCCCCTGGCCTCCGGGATTCCGGCCTCGGCCTACGGCTTTACCCGCGAGGTGGCCTCGCGCTTTGCGGCGCTGCTTCCTGGAGACGACGCCGACGTGGCGGGGATCGGCGGGACACTGGCTGGCAACGCCCTCTCGCTTGCGGTGATGCGCGCCACTCTGGAAGAGGTGCTCACCGAGGACTTCTACCAGAAGGCTTTCGCGCTGCAGGAGCGCTTCACTGCCGGTGTGGAGTCGGTGATCGCCGAGTTCCAGCTGCCCTGGATCGTGAAGCGTCTGGGCAACCGCTCCGAGTACTGGTTCCAGCCCGATCCTCCGAAAAACGGCGGAGAGGCGGCGCGCTCGGTCGATCACGACCTGGACCGCTTCATGCACCTCTTCGCCCTCAATCGAGGGTTCTTGCTCACTCCCTTTCACAACATGGCGCTGGTTGCCCCATCGGTTCCCGAAGCCGCCATCGACCGGCACACCGAAGTCTTCCGCGAGGCCGTAGAGCGGCTTTTCGCCTGATTGACAGAAACCGTCCCAACAAGGAGAACACCAATGAGCGAAGCTAAGAAGATGTTCATCGACGGTGCCTGGACCGCAGGCACCGGCACCACTGTGAAGGAGATCGTCGATCCCGCCACCGGCAAGGTGATCGCGACCACTGTGCAGGCCACCCTGGACGACGTGAACGCTGCCGTGGCCGCAGCCCGCCGCGCCTTTGACGAAGGCCCCTGGCGTTCCACCACTGCCTTGGAACGTTCGCTCCTGCTCCTGAAGCTCGCCGACGTCATTGATGCCCATGCCGAGGAGATTGCGGCCATCGAGACCGGCAACAACGGAAAGCCTTTGCGCGAGGCCGGATACGACGTGGCGGATGCTGCCAACTGCTTCCGCTACTACGCTGGACTCATCACGAAGCCTCTGGGCCAGACCTACGAGGTCCCCGAGGCCATGCAGGCCATGACGGTGCGCGAGCCGGTAGGCGTGTGCGGACAGATCGTGCCCTGGAACTACCCGCTCCTGATGGGCGCCTGGAAGCTCGCACCGGCCCTGGCTGCTGGCAACACGGTGGTCTTCAAGCCCGCCGAGGTGACGCCGCTTTCCATTCACCGCCTCTTTGAGCTGATGGAGCCGTTCTTCCCGGCCGGCGTCATCAATCTGGTGCTGGGCAAGGGATCGCTCGTGGGCAACCGCATCGCCGAGCACAATGATGTCGACAAGGTCGCCTTTACCGGCGGCACCGACACCGGCCGCTCGATCATGAAGGCCGCCGCCGGCAACATCAAGAAGCTTTCGCTGGAGCTGGGCGGCAAGTCCCCCTGCGTGGTCTTCGAGGATGCCGACATCGAGACCGCCGTCGATTGGGCGCTTTTTGCCATCTTCTGCAACCAGGGCCAGGTCTGCTCCGCGGGCTCGCGCCTCCTTGTCCAGAAGTCCATCCACGACAAATTCGTGAAGCGCTTGGTGGAGCGCGCCAAGAAGATCAAGGTGGGGCCGGGTGCCGCTGAAGGGACTGAGATGGGTCCCTTGGTTTCACAGGGCCAGATGGAGACGGTGCTCAAGTACATCGAGATCGGAAAGGCCGACGGCGCCACCCTCGTCTGCGGCGGCAATCGCCTGACCGGCGGGGTGTACGAAGGCGGCTACTTCGTCGAACCGACGATTTTTGACAATTGCACCTCCAAGATGCGCGTGGTGCAGGAGGAGATCTTCGGGCCGGTGCTGGTGGTGCTCACCTTTGAGGACGAGGCCGAAGCCATCAAGCTTGCCAACGACACCGTCTACGGCCTGGCCGGTGGCGTGTTCACCCAGGACGGCGCCCGGGGCTTGCGCTTCATCAAGAAGTTGCGCGCTGGCATCACCTGGATCAACGCCTACCATCCGACCTACAACGAGGCACCCTGGGGCGGCTACAAGCAGAGTGGCACGGGACGCGAGCTCGGCACCTACGGGATCGAGGCCTACACCGAGGTGAAGCAGATCAACATCAACCTGAACCCAGGCCCAATCGGCTGGTTCGCCGAATAAGGAACTTCATGCCTCGGCCGTTTCCCGAGGCATGAGACTCCGCTTCCTCAGGAGCGCACTTGACCGTGCTCTTGGCTTAGGTCGTCTCCGACGCTTGACGGCCTAGGCTGTGCTGCGCACAGGGAGCGGAGTTCTTCTTCTTACATATGAATCATGAGTCCCGGTACGCGCCATTCCTTCTGTAGTCCATCTTGCGGTGAACGGCGGACATAGACAAGTTCGGGGATTGGATTGAACTCGGTGCCGCGGATCCAGGACGTCTTGGATATTCCTTTGGGGTCCTTCGGAGTTTCGACAAGGTCTGTCGTAAGAGCTCGGGCAGCGAGGTATCCGAGTGTCGGGCCAATGACGATGGTGTTGACCAGTGCGCCATCTGATTGCCGGTCAGACCCATCCGCCATAAGCAGGATGCCGCACGCTCCGATGTAGCCCGCCCACATGCCGAGTGCCGTGTAGCCGCTGCGCTCTCGAGTGTCCGGTGAGGTCTTGAGGTAATGCCAGCCGAAGGTGGCACCACCGAGGCCGCCGAGCAAAAAGGGTATCGCGCTGGCGCGGGTTCCGTGGATGTTGGCCGCGTTATCGAATTCTGCGCCCCATAAAGCTCCTAAGAGGCTCATCTGGGAAATGCTGGAACCGATGCCGCCAGCAACATTGGCGTCAGGTTGCCACGCATCGCCAAGTAAATGTCCACCGGCATAGCCAGCAAGAATGCCTGCCATGGCAAGGCGTACCCTGAGATCCGCAGAACCTTCCCCGTCGCTCAAGGCCAAGGGAAGGAAGATTCCTCCGATGCCGCCGATGCCGGCAAGCGAGAAGCGCAGATCAATGCGCCCGGGATTGTCGCGATAGCGCGTGCCGTAGTCGTAGCCGTAGTGCAGCGCGAAGGGATAGGCGATGGCCGTGGCTGCTGCGGCCGTCTGGAAACCAGCGAAGTCTTCTCCCCATAAGGCAAAGCCTCCGGCATAGCCGGCCACCATGGCGCTCCACGTGTAGTCGTGTATGCCGTTAAATTGGCCCTCTCCATATTCCCGATTCTGCGAAAGGAAGATGTGCGTAAAGATCGAACTCGGGATAGCAAGCAGTTCGATTCCCCCGAAGACTTCCGCATCCGTCTCTTTAGCGGCGACAGGCAGTCCAATGCCGTAGATGTACCAGCTGAGGCTCGCTTGGCTGGACACGTAGGCCGTGCGCCGCGAGGTGTTCAGTGCGAACGGTACCAACGGCGATGAGGCGGCCGGGGATAGCGGCTCCGCGCTGTCAATTGTCACGCCTTCGGATTTGGCTTCGGCGAAAATCTTAGTGCGGTAGGCGGCGCTGACGGTGGCTTGGAGCGATAGGGAATCCTTGCCTCGCAGTAGGGAAACTCCGAGAGAGCCAACACGCGCATGCAGTGCCGTGATGCTGTCGCCCGGAGTGAGGTCAATATAGGGTGCTAGCAGATCATTGAGTGGCGTGCTTGCGAAGCTGGCTGCGGTGGCCAGAAGCAGAAGTGCGGAGAATTTCATCATAGAGAAAATTAGCCGATGCGCAGCACGTGGGCCGGGCAGACGTTCGGATCCAGCCGCACGTAGTTTTCGCCGGCGCCCCAGAACCACACCTGGCGCGTGACAAGATCTGTCACCCGGTAGGGGGCGTTGGCGATGGCCATGTCGTCCCAGGGCACGTCGATCATGCCTTCGGCCACGCGAGTCGGGTCGCAGTTGACCACGCACAGGAGGCGATCTTCGCCCAAAGTCTTGGTGAAGGCCAGGATCTGCGGGTCGTTGCAGGACAGGAAACGGATGTTGTCGTATTCCTGCATCGCCGGATGTCCGTTGCGGATCTCGTTCAAGATGCGGATCCAGTCCTTGATGTGGCCCGGTCGATCCCAATCCCACGTTTTGTACTGGTATTTCTCGGAGTCGAGGTATTCTTCCTTGCCCGGAACGGGTGTGGCTTCGCAGAGTTCCCAGCCGTTGTACATGCCCCAGCTGGGCATGAGTAGCGCTGCGAGCGCGGTGCGCACCAAAAAGGCCGGACGCCCGTGGTCCTGGCAAGGATGAGGGTTGATGTCGGGGGTGTTCGTGAAGAAGTTCCCGCGCATGTAGTCGCTGACAGGTTCTGTCGTCAGTTCCTCGACGTATTCGCGCAGCTCCGAAGCCGACTCGCGCCACACGAAGTAGGTGTAACTCTGCTGGAAGCCGAGCTTCGCGAGATGCTTCATGATCTTGGGCCGGGTGAAGGCCTCGGCTAGGAAGACCACGTCGGGGCAGCGGCGCTTGGTCTCGCGCAGCAGCCAGGCCCAGAAGGCGAAGGGCTTGGTGTGAGGATTGTCGATGCGGAAGATCCGCACTCCCTTGGAGATCCAGAAGAGGAGCACCCGCAGGAACTCGCGCCACATGGCTTGGTTGTCGGCGCAGAAGAAGTCGAAGGCGTAGATGTCCTCGTACTTCTTGGGGGGATTCTCGGCGTATTTGATGGTGCCGTCGGCCTCGCGCCAGAACCATTCGGGGTGCTGCTTGGCGTAGGGGTGGTCGGGGCTTGCGTTCAGGGCTATGTCCAGGGCCACGTGCATGCCGTGCGTCTCGCAGGCCGCCACGAAGCGCTCGAAGTCCGCCATGGTTCCGAGTTCTGGATCGATGGCGTCGTGTCCGCCATGCGTATTCCCGATGGCGTAGGGGCAGCCCGGTTCGCCGGGCTCGGCGTGCACCGAGTTGTTCTTGCCCTTGCGGTTGGTGGTGCCAATCGGATGGACCGGCGGCAGGTAGAGCACCTGGAAGCCCATGGAGCTGATTTCCGGAAGCCGCGCGATGCACTCGTCCCAGGTGGCTGAGCGCGTTGGATCGGTACCTTGGCTTCTGGGCCACATCTCGTACCAGGCGCCAAAGCGGGCAATGATGGGGTCGACGATCAGGTCGTAGACGCCCGAAGTGCCTTCGGCTCCGCTCTGGGCATCGGTGCCGCCGATGCGAAATTCGAAAAGGCCTGGCTCGGTTAGCGGGCAAGAGCCACTCCAACGGTCGTTTACGAGCGGAGTGAGCTCGTGGCGAGTCCAGGAGCCGCCGTCGGGACGAATCTCGAACCAGGCGGTGAACTTCTCGTGGAAGTGGCGCAGCACGTCGGCGCGCACCTCCAAGGTGTCGCCGACTTCGCGCTTAACTGGGAAGAGTCCCAGTTCCACGGTGGGTTCGATGTTCTCAAAGACAAAGAGTGCTTCCCGACCAGGAACGGCGGCTGTGGTGCCGATGTCGATCGGCTTGGCCACAGGGGATGCCTTCGTGCTGGTCGTTGCGGATTTCTTGGTGACGCTCTGGGATGCAGTCTTTTTCATGGCGTGATTCTGCCCATCCGAGATAAGGGGTTCAAACGGAACGTTCTTGAAAAGGAATCTAGTTCGCTTCGGGGAAATACCTTTGTGCCTTGAACCGATTGCGACCTGTGGGTCGCGAACCTCTTTGGAGAACTCATGAGCGAACGTCGCGTCGTCATCACCGGCCTAGGTACCGTCAATCCTTTGGGCCACAACGTGGAAGCCACGTGGCAGAATCTGGCTGCCGGCAAGAGCGGCATCGGGCCGGTCACCCTTTTTGATGCCTCCACCTACAACACCAAGATCGGTGCTGAGGTGAAGGACTTTGACGCCATGCCGTTTTTTGTCGATCACAAGATGGCCTCCCGTCTGGATCGCTACGAGCACTTCGGGCATGCCGCCGCCAAGATGGCGCTGGACGACTCGGGCATCGAGGTCGAGCCCATCGCTGACCATTTCGGCGTGCTGCTGGGAACCGGTATCGGCGCCCTTGCCTCCATCACCCGCGAGCAGCGGCTCTTGGACAGCCGCGGCCACAAGCGCGTGACCCCCTTCTTTATCCCCATCGTCATCCCGAACACCTTGGCTGGCTACTTCTCCATCGAATACGGCCTGCGCGGCCCCAACGTAGCGGCTGTCTCGGCTTGCGCCACCTCCAACCACGCCATTGGCGAGGCGGGCGAGATGATCCGCCGCGGCGATGCCGTGGCCATGATCGCCGGCGGCGCCGAGGCTGTCATCTGCGAGCTGGCCTATGCCGGATTCTGCAACATGAAGGCCATGAGTACCCGCAACGACGATCCTACCGGCGCTTCCCGTCCCTTCGACAAGGGACGCGACGGCTTTGTGATGGGCGAAGGTGCCGGTGTGGTGGTGCTGGAAGAACTGGAACACGCCAAGGCGCGCGGCGCCAAGATCTACGGCGAATTGGCCGGCTTTGGGCAGAGTGCCGATGCCCACCACGTCACGGCTCCGCTGCCCGACGGCAACGGCGGCTACCGCTCCATGTGCATGGCCCTGGAGAAGGCGCGCATGAATCCCGAAGAGGTCCAGCTCGTCAATGCCCACGGCACCTCGACGCCGCTGGGCGATGCTGGTGAGACTCAGGCCATCAAGCGCTGCTTTGGCGAACACGCGACGTCGGGCCTGATGGTCCATTCCACCAAGTCCATGGTGGGGCATCTCCTGGGTGCTGCTGGCGGTGTCGAGATCGTGGCAGCCATGATGGCTCTGGAAAAGGGCATCGTGCATCCCACCATCAACCAGGTGGACGCCGATCCCGACTGCGATCTGGACTACGTGCCCAACACGGCGCGCGAAGTCAAGGTGAATGCCTTCCTTTCCAACTCCTTCGGCTTTGGCGGCCACAACGCCACGCTCTTGGTGAGGAAGTACCAGGGATGACGGTTCGCGGGGCTTGCGCGCTTCTTTGCCTGGTGCTCGGCGCGCAGGTCTTTGGCGATTCCTCGGCCGTGAACGCCAAGAATGTCGAACGGCGCCGCACCTTGTGCAACGCCTTGCGCGCATGTCGCATCCCCGGCGAAGGGGCGCACTGCACCGACGCCGAATTGGCACCGATTGATGATATCGACCTTGACGAGAACTATTGCTCGTGGGTGCGGACTTTCTCGCGGCGCGGCATCCACCCTGGGACACCGGCCACCAACGAGCTCTACCGTCGCATGGGGAACAAGTATCACATCATGTATGTGATGCACGACACCATTCCGGTCCCCGTCAAGGCGCTGGATTTCCTGGTGCGCAACGTCCCTCTCACCTGCAAGCTCATCAACTCCTACCAGAAGACGGACTATTCGGCGGAATTCCTCTCCAGTCGCGATTCCAGCGTCTTTTCTGGCAGCAACGGCAAGAATCTGACCGGCAGTGCCCGTCAGGTCTGGGTGGGCCCTGAGGGCATGGAGCGGGTCTACTACGGCGAAGGGCGCACCAGCATCCTCACCTGGAAGATGCGCGGAGATGTCATCATCGAGCTGCGCTACTGGCCACGGAACCGGCATAGCTGCAACTACAGCGCTCGCTTCACCATGTTCCCGGCCAACGGCTTCATCCATTCGGTGATGAGCATGGGACTCTTCAAGAACACCGCCATCGACAAGATCGACGAGGTTCTTTCGGACATTTCCCGAGCTGCCAACGCCTATGCTGCCGGCAAGCCGCCGAAGAAGCCGCAGACCTATTCACCTGCCGAGATGGATGCTTTGCAGCGCTTCAATGCCCTGTTTCGAGGGCAGTGAATCTCTCAGGGATGGATGAAATAAGCAAGCTCCCGCAGGCTTTGGGCTCCCCGCGCTAAGTCTGCGGGGGGGGTAAGCAGGCTGACCACGAGCATTGCCTCGGAAGGAAAGTCGTAGAGATAGCCTGGTTGGAGCAGCACGCCGGTTTCTTCCAAGAGTCGGATGGCAAAGGCCTCGTCATCGGGGAGGCCAGGAATTTCCAACAGCCCGCACCATCCTCCGGTCAGGCCGTGAAAAATCACGTTGCTGCCAGAAAGCGCCGCTTTCAGCGTCTCGGCGGATGCTTGTAAACGGGTGCGGATCGGTTCCCGGAGGGCTGGCGCCAGGGCCAACAGGTCGGGGAGCGCCGCTTGAAGTGGGGTTGAGACGGAGAGAAAGGTATCGCACAGGAAATCAAGCCGTGTGCGTGCCTCTTCTGCCCCTGGGCCCGTGCTGGCGATCCAGCCCAGCTTGAACTGCGGCAGGCCCAGGCTTTTACTGAGTCCCCCTAAGGTGAAGGAAAGACAACCTGCCCACCCTAAAAAGGATGCAGGTAGCGGTGCAAAGGCTTTGTGGAGAGAGTGTGGATAGAATTCCGCAAAGACTTCATCCGAAATTATCGCGCAGTTCCACTTGGCACAGAATGCGCTAAGTTCGTCTCTCTCATTGAGAGATAGCGTTGCGCCGGTGGGATTTCCCGGCTGGATCACGACGATAGCGCGAGTGCGACTGTCGAGGGCATTTTTCAACCCTTGCATGTCGATTTTCCAGCGATTTTGTTGATAAACCAGTGGATAGCTTTGGATATCTGCGTCATTCCACTGTCCAATGTGATCAATGAGTGGATAACTGGGGCGCGGGACGAGGACTGTGTCGTCAGGATTACACAGCAGCTTAAAGAGGTGACTGTAGGCTTCGCTGGAACTGGCGACGAGGTGCAGATTATCTGGCGAAATTGTGGAAAGATTTGTTGATAGATATGTTGATAGACTTTTTCTGGCGTCAAAAAGCCCTTGTGCCGAGGGCGAGTAGAGACTAGCCGAAGACTTTCCAAGAAGCGCAAGTGCTTGCAATTCGGCCACTTGGCGTGCCAGGCCACAACTCGTCGGGTTGGTGCCGGTGAGGTCTAGGATCGGCAAGTTTTGACTGCGTCGACGCTCTAGGGCTTCGGTCAGCGGGTTTGGATTCGTCTCGAAACGACTGCGTTGGCTAAACACGAGGCTGGGCCGTTTTCTCGAAAGCGTTCAGATTTTGGATGGCCTCATCGGCATGGTATGAGCTGCGCACCAGCGGCGCGCTTTCCACGGCTTCAAAGCCAAGGGAAAGGGCAAAACTTTTCCAGCGGGCAAATTCGTCGGGAGTGACCCAGCGGTCCACCGGCAGGTGCCGGGGGCTTGGTTGCAGGTATTGCCCCAAGGTCAGCACCTGGACTCCGGCTTCGCGCAGTTGCTCCAATGTTGGGGGGATTTCCTCGGTGCGCTCACCGATGCCAAGCATCAAGCCGCTCTTGGTGACAAATCCTTCCGCACGTGCCCAGGTGAGCACCTGCAGCGAACGCTGGTAGCTTGCCTGGGGGCGCACGGCGCGGCTCATGCGCTCGACCGTCTCCAGATTGTGGTTGTAGACGTCGGGGCGGGCGGCAAGCACCGTCATCAGGTGTTCCCGGTTTCCTTTGAAGTCTCCGGTAAGCACTTCCAGACGGGTTCCGGGGGAAGCTTCCTTCACGGCGCGGATGGTGGCGGCCCAGATCGAGGCACCGCCGTCGACGAGTTCATCGCGGTTCACCGAGGTGAGCACGCAGTGGCGCAGCCCCAGTGTCCGTACGGCTTCAGCCACACGCCGCGGCTCGTCCAGGTCGAGCTCGGTGGGTCTCCCGGTGGCCACGTTGCAGAATCCGCAGGAACGGGTGCAGACGTTGCCGAGGATCATGAAGGTGGCGGTGCCGCGCGCCCAGCACTCGCCCATGTTAGGGCAGGCGGCGCTCTGGCAGACGGTATGCAGGTGGTGGTTGTCCACCAGTTCGCGCATCTGCGTATAGGCGGGGCCACCCGGCAGCTTGCTGCGGATCCAACTCGGCAACCGGGATCCTTCCGGGTGCGCAGACGTATCGCTTGAGTCGTTCATCGTGGCGGCAAGTTAGGAAGTTGGCGATTCCGCCATCCATCCAGAAGGCCGCTCAGACAAAAAATGCCAGAGAAGGAAATGGGCTCTAAGGGCCGTGAAAGCCCTCAGGAGTTCAGCACTTCGTCGATGGAGCACTTGAACTCTTCGATGAAGGTTGGGTCGGCAAGTTTCAGGGGCTTTTCCACATAGCCCTTGGCACCGAGCTTCATGCACTCCAGCATGGTGTTTCCCTTGACCGCCGAGACCACCAACACCCGCGCTTCGGGATTCAAGGCCATGATCTCGGCTAGGGCCGTCTTGCCGTCTTTGTTGGGCATGGTCAGGTCTAGGGTGATGAGATCGGGTTTGTGCTTGGTGAAGAGCGCCACCGCCTCGTTGCCGTCCTTGGCAATTCCCACCACCTCAAGCTTCATTGTCTCGGTGAAGAAGTCAGCGATTTGTCTGGAAAGAAAACTCGAATCGTCCGCGATCACTACGGTCTTTGGCATTCCCTGCTCCTTGCGATGATGTCCGTTGCTGGCTCATCTTAACAGGTGTGCCTTCGCTTGCGCAAGGACAAAGCGATGGTGGATTTCTCCGAAAGGGTATGGTAGCATCGATTTATGGAGGCAAGCATGCAAGACGTCGTACGAGCGCTACTACCGGTCTTCCAAGAGGTTGCCTGCGGAGTCTTTGCCGACATGTTCGGCAAGGAGACTGTCGCAGATTCCGATTGGGATGTCGTTCCCCGCCTTGTCAACAGCTACGACAGCGTCGTCAGCCTCGGACATTGCAACGACCGCTATCAGGGCGTCTGTTCCTTGGGGATGATGAAGCCTGCGCTGGATCAGGTGTTTGCTGGCTACGAGCCAGACATCCAGATCGACGGCCTAGGCGAGGTCGCCAACGCCATCTGCGGGCAGCTTTCGGCCCGAATGGAATTCCTGGAGCATTTCGGCGTGCTGGAACAGGCGCCACCGCTTTTCTCCATGGGTGGGGCCATGTATCCGCGCGCCTTCGGGGCGATGGGGCACGTCAGCGTCCAAGGGGCTTCGGTGCTCTTCGGATATGCCGTTCGGGATGTCACGGCGCCGCCGTCTTTTCTCGGCCGCTAGGCTAGCTGCGAGCGCGCCTCCAGCAAGCGCTCGCCCCAGTTCCCCAAAGCCGTCAGCACTGGCTTGAGACTCTTTCCCAGCGGAGTGAGAGAGTACTCCACGCGAGGTGGTACTTCGGCGTAGACTTTCCGCAGCACTAAGCCATCGGATTCCAGCTCACGCAGTTGCTGCGTGAGCATTTTCTGCGTGGTGGTCGGAAGTGCCCGCGAAAGCTCCCCGAAACGCAGCGTGCCCCCGAAAAGATGCCATAAGATGGGCACTTTCCAGCGTCCGCCGATCACCGCTAAGGTTGCTTCGGTCGGGCAGGACTGCGGAGTGGACTTCGCTTTCGGCATATGGTATAAGATAGAGGAATCCGCGCTATCCACAAATACTTCCACAAATGTTAGTCGACACCTTTTTGGTGGGTACTTGCCTTTTTGTGCTGTTCCGTATAATTTGATAAGTACAAAGATGAGAATTCATCTCAAACAAAATCTCAGGAGAATCCCATAATGAAGTTTCACACACTGCTCGCTGCCGCTCTTGCGCTTGCCGGAGCCGTGCAGGCTCAAACCTGGACGCTTGATCCGTCTCACACCAGCATCTCCTTCAGCCTCAAGCATTTGGGTGTCAGCACCGTGCGTGGTGAACTTGATAAGTTTGAAGGAACGCTTGCGGGAGACCCGAAGCATCCTGCGACCCTCAAGGCCGGCATGACCATCCAGGCGGCCTCGGTGAACACCAAGAACGACAAGCGCGACGAGCACATCCGCGGTGCCGACTTCTTTGATGTGGCGAAGTTCCCGAGCATCTCCTTCAAGGGGGAGAAGACCGAGGTCCATGGCAAGAAGCTTGTGATGGTGGGCATTCTCACGCTTCACGGTGTTTCCAAGCGTGTCTCCATTCCCTTCGAGGCGAACGGCCCGGTGGTCGATCCTTGGAAGAACAATCGCCTGGGCCTGGAAGGTGAGTTCACCGTCAAGCGTTCCGAGTACGGCATCGCGTCGTATCCAGGCGTGGTGGGCGAGGATGTGAAGGTCGAGATCTCGGCCGAGTTTACCGAAGTCAAGTAAAGCGGTGCGGGTTCTCCTTGTGGGAACCCGCATCTTTCCACATTCGTTCACAGCGAATCCACATTTCTTTGCTTTCCGTTGTCTGGCGGAGCGATGGCGGTGGACGCTGCGAACGCAAAGTGGCAGAATGGATAGATCCGCGCCCCCTGCGCAATGGCGTGGTTTTGTGAGAAAAAGTCTTATATGTTGTCTCAATATGCGCTGAATTTCCATACAGCCAACGCGGGACAGAATATGACAGAAAGCAAGAATTCCGCTATCCTTCGAGCCACCAGCGAGCCTCCCGATTACGGGCCGGCTCCGGAGCTTACGCGCGCCCAGCGCCTGGAATGGTACCGCAAGATGGTGCTGGTGCGTCGCTTCGAGGAGCGCGCCTACCAGAGCTACCAGACCGGCCTGATCGGCGGCTTCTGCCACCTCTACAACGGGCAGGAGGCCGTGGCGGCCGGGATCTTCTCGACCATCCGCGAAAGTGATCCCGTGATCACCGCCTACCGCGACCATGCCCACGGTCTGATGCGCGGCATCCGGCCTGGTCCCGCCATGGCCGAGCTCTACGGACGCGCCACCGGCGTGGTGAAGGGGAAAGGCG
>DAIPHW010000016.1:0-11824 GCA_036771135.1 Fibrobacterota bacterium
GTCACCGTGCAGGTGGCGCTGTTGCCAGTGCAGGCCCCAGACCAACCGCTGAAGGTATAGCCCGCCGCTGCTGTTGCCGTTGCTGTCACGCTGGTGCCTGAGTCATAGCTCGGACCCGTGGGCGAAAGGGCGATCGAGCCATTGGTTGCCACGGTCGTCAGCTTGAACGTCGAAGGCGTGGTGGAGCCGCCGCCGCTGGAAGAGCCGTCCCACAAATTGTTGAAGTTGCCCGAGAGCAGCAGTTCATAGAGCATCTTCAAGGAGCGGTGGTAGTAACTGTCTGAGGCGGCTTTGCCAGAGGCCAATCGAGTCCAGCTGCTGTTGACCCAGTCCTGATACTTCGAATCAACCATGCCGGCAACGCCAAATGCTCCCACGAAAGTGGCGACATTGTAAGAACCACTGGGCGAGCCGTCATGGCTGTAGCCGTCGACCACACCAGAAGGTTGCCCATTGGTCTTGTTGACGATCCAATTGGCCATGTTTCCAGCAATGGTCTTGGCATCAGAATGGCCGTACCAAGCGTAAGCGATCGCCATGCGCCAAGGCGTGCGCACCGCATCATAGCCGAAAGCGGCATCCCGAGCTTCGCCACCGGACGCCGTGCACCAGTTGGTCACAAGCCCTGAGGTGGCATTGGTGTTGGCTTTAACCATAGCGTAGTTGGCCGAAAGCACCGAGGACCAGTCGCTGGTACTCACGTTCTTGAAGGCTGCCAATGCGGCGGCGCTGAAGTAGGACGGGTTCTTGACGTCGTTCCAGGCATCACCGGGTTTCAAAAGTTTGCTGGCATCCACTTCGTGCCCGTAAATCGCCGAAGCCATAGCTTGGGCATCGCTCAGGTAGGACGCATTTCCCCACTGCTTGTAAGCCATCACGAGGGCCAGTGCAGCATCGAGATCGCCGTCGGTGGCTCCGTTACAATTGTCTCCGGAACAGCTGTTGTTGTATCCCTGGATCTTCCAGTTCATCAGCTTGTTGGTATTCATGTTGGCCTTGTAATAGGCCCATAGCTTGTCAAATTTCGGCTGAGTGAGATTGGTCGCGTTGTCCATGTACACCATGATCAACATGCCGTACCCAATGCCTTCGGAAACGGTATAGCTGGGGTCGTCGAACTTGACGCGAGCGTAGTTGCCGCTTTCATCGTACTGGTTGGTGAGCCAATCTTCATAGGCCGCTTGGACAGCGTCGGAAGTGGCATTGTTTGCCTTGATGCCGTAGGCATACGTCCCGTTGCGGGGGAAGGGGAAATTGGTGGTCGCCTGAGCAAAGGCCGCCCCCAACAAAGCCAAACTCAGTAAAAACTTCCCTCGCATCGCAACATCCCCCTCTGACAAAATGATTCGTATTGAATGTAGCGGCCTACACAGAAACGACCTTGCGTTCCGTCAAAAAGCGTTGCTCACCTTGTCACCAGATAATGTCAGAAAGCGGACAAAGCAGCACAAATGGGGCAATTTGCCACATCGTGTCCACGCGCCGGACACCACTTGCGGGCATAGAGGATGATCTGCAGGTGCAATCGCTCCCAGTTTTCGCGGGGATACAAGATTTTTAGGTCGGCCTCAGTGCGTTCCACGCTTACGCCATCGGAAAGTCCCCAGCGCTCGGCACAGCGGTGGATGTGCGTATCTACGGGAAATGCCGGCACTTTAAAGGCATGACTCATCACCACCGAGGCGGTTTTGTGCCCCACCCCCGGCAGCGCCTCCAAGGCCTCGAAATCAGCCGGCACCTCTCCACCGTATTTTTCCACCAGAATTTCTGAGAGATCGCGGATAGCTTGCGACTTGCGCGGCGAGAGCCCGCAGGGGCGGATGATCTCGCGAATCGCCTCGGCATCGACTTGCGCCAGAGCCTCAGGCGTATCCCCAAGCTTAGCCCACAGTTGCGGCGTCACCTGATTCACCCGCACGTCGGTGCACTGAGCCGAAAGCACCGTGGCCACCAAAAGGGTGAAGGGATCCTTGTGATCAAGCGGAATGGCCGGATCGGGAACCAAGCGATCTAGCCAGTCGGACACGACGCGCGCACGCGCACGTTTGCCGAGCTGACCGCTCATTCCGAAAGCGGCTCTTCGGGAAGGTCTGGCAATGCCGGAAGTTCGGAGGCGAAGGCCTCGAAGAGGCGCACCCAGTCTTCCAAAGGAACCTGCTCGGCACGAACATCCTCGGGCACTCCCGTCTTGGCAAGGCCGGCACGTGCGACGTCTTGGGTAAAGACGTAGGTCAGAGCATTCACCAAGGTCTTGCGTTTGTGCAGGAAGGCTTCGCGCACGAAGCGCGGAAAACGAGGATCAGCACACAAGGGAGCCGGACGAGCCACTAGGCGCACCGTGGCCGAATGCACCTTAGGCCGCGGCCGAAACGCTTCGGGGCCGATCACATCGCGTAATTCGCAGGTGGCGTAGTTCTGCACCTGCACCGAAAGACTGCCGAAGTCGCGACGCCCAGGCACGGCACACAGCCGCTTAGCCACCTCGTACTGCACCATGAAGAGCATGTGCCGGAAGTCGCGAATGCGCGTCACAAAGCGCAGGATGATCGGGGTTGCCCGGTTGTAGGGCAGGTTGCCGCACAGCACCGGCATGATCCCCGATGGCCCCTCGGAAAGAAGCGGATCGAGATCCACCAGCAGGGCATCCTTGTTCACCACCGTGATGGGCAGGATCTTGCCCCACTTGTCGGAAAGCTTCGTGGCCCACTTGGGATCGATCTCGATGGCCACGATGCGGCCACTCTTCCCCAAGAGACGCGTGATGGCGGCGTCCCCGGGTCCGATCTCCACCGTGATGCCTTGCGGATGGGGATCGATGTCACGGGCGATGGACTGGCAGACGGCCTCGTCGACCAGGAAGTTCTGGCCGAACTGTCGGCGTTCTCTGGGAAGATTCATCGTTGGAGCGGACGATCCTTGAGCTTGTCGTTAGACCCGTCGTTCGAGTCGTGGACTTCGTGATAGCCTGAACCGGCGCATCCGGCCAGGATTCCGGCCAGGACCAGAAGAGAAAGAAGAGTGCGCATACGATGCCTCGTGGAGAGATGGTTGAGGATGAGTTTGCGAATTAATTTATCAAGCGACGGCCGTCCACGAGAAACGGGAAAGCACGATGAAGAAGAACGATAAAAATGTCGCGGCACCGTTGCCACGGCCCCAGGACTTCGAAGAAGCGCTGACCAAGTACAAAGAGTACTTGCGGCGCAAGCACCTGCTCTTCACCCGCGAGCGCATTTCCATCCTGGAAGCCGCTATGGCCCGTCACGACCATTTCTCGGTGGAAGAGCTGCACGACTTCCTGAAGGCCGAAGGCAAGAAGGTCAGCCGCGCCACCCTGTACCGCAATCTCGACCATCTGCGCGATGCCGGAATCCTTTCTGAAGTGGATCTCGGCAACCGCCATGTCCAGTACGAGCACGTGCTGGGGCACGAGCCGCACGTCCACCTGATCTGCGAAGAGACTGGTGAAGTGGTCGAAGATTTCTCGCCCGAGTTGCAGGCCGTTATCGAGGCCATTGCCAAGAAGCACGGCTTTTCCATCCGCACCTTCAAGCTGCAGATCTTCGGCACGCAGGAAAAACGTCGCTAGCCTCACCGGGGATTCAGTACCTTTTCCCGTCTTTGCAGTGTCGTAACAGGAGGTCGATTCCAGGATGAAGGCTCTTTCCAAGCGCGTGCTCGCGATTTCGCCGTCCATGACGGTGGCGATCGATACCAAGGCGAAGGAAATGCGGGCAGCGGGACAGGATGTCGTCGCTCTCGGTGCAGGGGAGCCGGATTTCGACACCCCAGATTACATCAAGGCTGCCGCCATCGCATCCATCCAAGCCGGCAAAACCAAGTACACCCCGCCGACAGGCCTCTTGGAACTGAAGCGCGCGGTATGCGAGAAGCTGCAGCGCGAAAACGGCCTTTCCTACCATCCGGCCCAAGTCGTGATCACCTCGGGCGCCAAGCACGCCATCTTCAATACCCTGACGGCGGTGATCAACCCGGGCGACGAGGTCATCATCCCGGCCCCCTACTGGGTCACCTATCCGGAACTGGTGCGGCTGGCCGGAGGCATTCCGGTGTTTCTGGAAACCTCTGTGGAAGGCGATTACAAGATCACCCCACAGCAGCTGGAAGCGGCCATCACTGAGAAGACCAAGCTCTTCATTCTCTGCAATCCTTCCAATCCCACCGGCATGGTCTATGGCCGTTCCGAGTTGGAGGCCTTTGCCAAGATCTTGGTCAAGAACGACGTCTTCGTGCTCTCCGACGAGATCTACGAGCACATCCAGTACGGCAAGAAGCCCGTCTCCATCGCCTCGCTCAGTCCCGCCATCAAGGAGCTCTCGCTCCTGATCAACGGCATGTCCAAGGCTTACGCCATGACCGGCTGGCGCGTCGGGTACACCGTCACCCCCAAGCCCATTGCCCTGGCCATCGCCGCCTTGCAAAGCCAGGCGACCCACCACCCCGCTAACGCTAGCCAATACGCTTCGGTGGCAGCTTTGGACGGCGGACTCGAATTCGTCCACATGATGCTCGCCGAGTTCACCAAGCGCCGCGACTTTGTCGTTTCTTCACTTCAGGCCATTCCTGGCGTGCGCTGCCCGACTCCGGAAGGCGCTTTCTATGCGCTGCCCAACGTCTCGAGCTTCTACGGCAAGAAGACCCCGGAAGGCAAGCTCATCAAGGGATCGCTGGACCTCTGCGCCTGGCTTCTGGAAAAGCATCTCTTGGCCATCGTGCCGGGAGCGGCCTTTGGGAGCGACGTCTGCGTGCGCCTTTCCTACGCCACCTCCATGGGCGAACTGGAACGGGCCATGGACCGCTTGCGCAAGGGACTCTCCGAACTTTCCTGATGGACGAAGCGCCTCCTTCCCCCGCGCGTCGCCGCATCGGTCGCTACGACATCATCTCGGAACTGGGCCGCGGCGGCGCCGGTATCGTCTACAAGGCCGTCGATCCGCAGATCGAGCGCACCGTGGCCATCAAGGTGCTGTTCGATCGCGACAACGATCCTGAACGCTACTGGAAGCGCTTCCAGGCCGAAGCCAAGGCCATTGCCCAGCTCATCCACCAGAACATCGTGGTGCTCTACGACTGGGGCCAGCAGGACCAGAGCTGGAACTACCTGGTCATGCAGTTCGTAGAGGGCAACCCCCTGTCGCGACTGGTGGGAAGCCATCTGCCGGTGCCGCGAGTGGTCCGCATTCTGCGCGGTATCTTGCGAGCACTGCGCCACGCCCATTCGCTGGGAGTGCTGCACCGCGACGTGAAGTCTTCCAACATCTTTCTGGACACCCTCACCGAGCAGCCGCTGCTGGGAGATTTCGGCATCGCCCTCACGCGCACCTCGCAACGGCTCACCACCGAAGGTGTGGTGCTGGGAACCCCAGAATACCTGGCCCCCGAGGTTTGCCAAGGCCAGACGCCAGACGCCCGCAGCGATCTCTATTCGCTGGGAATCGTGCTCTTCGAGGCGCTGGAGGGAAATCCTCCCTTCACTGGCGACAACCCCCTCTCTGTGGCCTTCAAGCATGTCCACGAGCCGCTGCCGGCGTTGACCCGCACCGACGTGCCGCGCGAACTGGAAAACGTGCTGCTGCGAGCCCTGGCCAAGAATCCTGCCGAGCGCTATCAGAACGCCACCGAGATGCTCGCCGACCTCGACGCCATCCCCACCGGCGACACCAAATCCATGCCGCTGACGCCAGCCGTCCCACTCCCCCCGCCTGAGCCGGTGGAACGACGCGCCAACGACCGGCGGCGCAACGAACGGCGCGGCAGCGGCAGCCAGTCAGTACTCTCCGGCATCAGCTGGAAACACCCTCTGGTGCTGGTGGCAGTGGCAATTCTTGTCGTTGCCCTGACCATCTTGGCGCTAGTGGCGTGGATGGCCCTTGGACACCGTTGAAAAAGGCGCTCGCGGGGAAGAGCTTGCCACGCGACATCTGGTAGCACGAGGCTATCGGATCCTCGGACGCAACCAGCGCACCAAGCGCGGCGAACTGGACATCGTGGCCCTCTCGCCCGAAGGCGTCCTCTGCTTTGTCGAGGTAAAGGCTGCCTTAGGGAATACCGCTGGCGACCCGGCCAGTTGGATCACTCCGCGCAAGGTGGTGCGGTTGCAACGCGCCGCTCAGGCCTGGTGCGCTATCCACCAGGAGCAGGAACGCGAAATGCGTTTCGACGCCGTGGCGGTGCGTCTAGATCAGACGCCACCTCTGGTGGAGCATATCCCAGGTGCTTTTCTCCCGAGCGGAAACGGCTACTTCTAGTGTCCACAATCCTTTCTAGAAAAGGCGATTTGTTTCTCGACTTTTCTGTGGCGCATCCGGACAATCGGCGTCATTTTATGGTTTAATAACGCTTGGGAAGCGCCGCCTAACTTTGCAGGAAGGCGCAACCGCATCGATCCGGGGGCATCTCATGGTTCCATCTTGGCAGCAGACTCTTCTTCCCAGCCTAATCTTCTACGTCTTGGCGGGAATCGTCGCCTTCGGCGTGGCCGGCATGATCGCAGGCTTGATGCCGCTACTGGGATGGTTCGGCAAGAAGGGCGACAAGTGAACCTCTCAGCCCTCTTTTCTGCCATCCCCGACATGTTCCAGGGAATCGTCACCCTGGTTCACGGCAACCCCATGATGGCGCTGGCCCGGGTCGCCTTGATCCTCCTGGGCTTCCTGCTCATCTACCTAGGCCGCAAGGGAACTCTGGAACCGCTGCTGATGATTCCCATGGGCCTTGGGATGGCCACCGTGAATGCCGGCGTGATGTTCCTGGACCCGCTCACGAGCTCGGCTGTGCTGGATTTCCCCAATTCCGCCATGGTGCGCAGCGCCCACGTGGCGGTGGCCAAGATGCCTGCCGTCGCCGACACCCTGCGCACCCAAGGGACACTTCACGTGGCTCCGCTGGTGCAGCAGAGCGAGAATCTGCTCTATGCCCTGCAGGTGGATTGGCTGCAGCCCATCTACACCTTCACATTCTCCAACGGCCTGATCGCCTGCATTGTCTTCATGGGTATCGGGGTACTCCTGGACGTGGGCTATCTGATCGCGCGCCCCTTCCAGTCGATGTTCCTGGCCCTGTGCGCGGAACTGGGAACCATCCTGGTGCTGCCCATCGGGGTGGCTCTGGGGCTCAAGCCCGGCGAGGCGGCCTCCATCGCCATGGTGGGAGGTGCCGACGGCCCCATGGTGCTCTTCACCTCGCTGATGCTTGCCAAGAATCTCTTCGTGCCCATCTGCGTGGTGGCCTACCTGTACCTGGGTCTCACCTACGGAGGTTACCCCTACCTGGTACGGCTGCTGGTGCCCAAGAAGCTGCGCTCTCTGCCCATGCGACCCACCAAGCGCAGGAACATCTCCTCGGGACACAAATTGGCATTTGCCGTCATCGGCTGCACCGTGCTCTCGCTGCTCTTCCCGGTGGCGGCACCGCTCTTCCTCTCGCTCTTCCTCGGGGTGGCGATCCGCGAATCGGCTCTCAAGGAGTTCCAGGATGTCGTCGAGCACGTGTTCCTCTATACCGCCACGCTCTTCCTGGGGCTCACCCTGGGGATCCTCTGCGAAGCCAATACCATCCTCAATCCCAAGGTGCTGCTGCTCTTGGTGCTGGGAATCCTGGCGCTCCTGCTGTCGGGCATCGGCGGCATCATCGGCGGCTATATCCTCTACTTCCTCTCCGGGCGCAAGTTCAATCCCGCCATCGGCATCGCGGCTGTGAGCTGCGTGCCTACCACCGCCAAGGTAGCGCAGAAGGAAGTCAACAAGGTCGCCCCCGGGGTGATCATCCTTCCCGATGCCTTGGGTGCCAACATCTCCGGCGTGATCACCTCGGCCATCATCGCGGCCATCTACGTCTCGCTGATTCCCAAAATTTGGCCTTGAAGAACCTGTTCGGCTTTGCAGGCCAGGACAGTGACATTGTGGGCGTGTAGCTTGTCCCCTATGCTCATTTTGATTTCTGCATTAACCGGCGCCCTGGGCGTGGCTGCCGGAGCTTTCGGAGCCCATGCGCTCAAAACTCGGTTGCCAGTCGACCTCCTTGCCGTGTGGAACACCGCTGCTCACTATCAATTGCTGCATGCGGTCGCATTGCTGGCGCTGGCGCTCTATGCGCAAAGTACTGGCCGCACCGTCAACCTCCCTTGGGGATTGATGTTCGCGGGAGTCCTCCTCTTCAGCGGTTCGCTTTACGCCATGTGCCTCTCGGGCCTGCGTACCCTGGGCGCCATCACCCCGGTCGGTGGGCTGCTCATGATTGCCGGCTGGCTCGCGGCGGGATTGCTGCTGCGGCGCTAGCGACGAAGATTGGTCAGAAATCGCAACAATCCTATGGCACAGCTCGCAAACGACAATACGAAGGCATTGCAACGCCATTGCAATGGCTCTGAAGGGCTTTAGCTAAGTCTTCGCTAATTGACATATTGCAGATTCTCTGGAAAAGGAGGCCCAAGGCCAACGTGAGAGTTCTGCTTGTGGAAGATGACCGGATGATCGGGGCCGCGGTCCGCGCCAGCCTCGAGGATGCGGACCACAGCGTCGATTGGCTGCGCAACGGCATCGACGCCGAAGACGGACTCGCCGAGCACCAATACGACGTGGTGCTCTTGGACCTGGGACTTCCCGGACAGGATGGCACCGAAGTGCTGCGTGAATTGAGGCGCAACGGCAACGAGGTGCCGGTCATCGTCATGACCGCTCGGGACGGTCTCGAAGACCGCGTCCTCGGACTCGACATCGGTGCCGACGACTACATGGTCAAGCCTTTCGAGATGCGCGAACTGCTGGCCCGCATGCGCGCCGTCACCCGGCGTCACGGCATCGGGAGTCGCCTGACCAACGGCATCGTAGAACTCGATCAGACGACTCACGAAGTCTTTGCAGAAGGAACTCCGGTGCAGCTCTCGCCGCGGGAATTTTCCTTGCTGGAAGCTTTGTTGGTGCGTCCTGGCGCCATTCTTTCCCGCGCCCAACTGGAAGCTCGAATCTACGGCAGCTCCGAGGTGGTAGAAAGCAACGCCGTCGATTTCCTGATCCACGGGCTGCGCAAGAAGCTCGGGGAAAATTTGATTCGCAACGTCAGGGGGGTCGGTTGGACGACACCGCGCGAATCGTGAGCAAGTCGCTGCGTCTGCGCCTTTCGGTCGGGCTCATCTCCACCACGCTGGTCGCGGCGCTCTTGGCCGGAGTCGTCTCATTCATGCTCACCTACGAGCATCTGCTGGAGCGACAAGACGAACAGCTACGCCGCTTGGTCGCTTTGGTCGACCTTCAGTCGCGCTCCCAACTAGAACACTTCGTGCCGCTCTCCGATTCAGTTTCTTTCGTACAAGTCGTCGATCCCAGCCGCCTCGGTCCCTCCTTGCCTGCCGGAATCTGCGCCTTGAGCGAGGGACTGCGCACCGAGTTCTGGAACGGCGAAGAGTGGCGCATTTTTGTCCATAGGCGCAGCGATGACCTGCGCGTCGTGGCAGCCCAGAAAATGTCGCGCCGCAATTCCATCGCCCGCTCCAGCGCCGCCAGAACGGCGACGCCACTGCTTTTGCTGATGCCCTTCCTGCTGTTACTTATCCACACCCTGATCCGCCGGAGCTTTCGGCCGCTTTTGTCGCTTGCCGCCGAGATCGACAGCCACGAGATCGACGACCTGCGCGAGATCTCCCCCGAACTGGTGCCCACCGAGGTGCGCTCCTTCGTACAGGCCATCGACGGCATGCTCGGCCGCGTCGCCCAGACGCTCTCCAGCCAGCGCCGCTTCGTGGCCGATGCCGCCCACGAACTGCGCACTCCGCTCACGGTGCTCTCGTTGCAGTCGCAGCGCCTGCGCCAGGCAGAAATGTCAGAATCTGCCCACAAGGAATTTGCCATTCTGTGCGAAGGCATCGCACGAGCCCAGCGCCTAGTGGACCAGTTGCTCGCCCTGGCACGAGCCCAGGATGCGCCCCAAGCTCCCTCCATGGTGCTGCTTGAGGAAACGGTCCGCACCGCACTTGAAGACATGCTCCCCTTAGCCCACGCCCGCCGGATCGACCTGGGCATCGTGGAGTTGCACAGCCAGGACGTGGCCGGACCTGAAAACGAGCTGCGCACGTTGGTCAAGAATGTCCTCGAAAATGCCTTGCGCTACACTCCCGAAGGCGGCTGCGTGGACGTTTCCCTGTGCTCTGACCCCGAAGGGCGTGCTTGCCTGATCGTGGAGGACAACGGCCCCGGAATCCCGCTGCAGGAACGCGAGCGCGTCTTCGATCCCTTCTACCGGATCATCGGCAACGACGATGTCGGTTCGGGGCTCGGACTCTCGATCGTGCGGGCCGTCTGCGATAAGATCGGCGCGCGGGTAAAACTTATGGATTCACAAAAGGGCCACGGGCTCCGGGTCGAAGTGTGCTTCCAGGAGTCCAAGGCATGAATCTTCCTTCGCTTGCCATACGACGGCCGGTGCTGACCTGTGTCCTTTCGATCTTCATCTTGCTCCTGGGGCTCATCGGCATGCACCAAGTGGGCGTGCGCGAATATCCGGCGATCGACCCGCCGCTCATCAGCGTCTCGGCGACCTACGCCGGAGCCAGCGCCGACGTGGTGGAACGCCAGATCGTCGAGCCTCTGGAGCAGTCGCTCAATGGCATCGACGGCATTCGCTCCATCGTCTCTCAGAGCAGTGACGGCTCAGCACGCGTCTCGGTGGAGTTCCAACTGGGTGTGGATCTTGAACGCGCCGCCAACGACGTGCGCGACCGCGTTTCGCGTGCCCGCTCAAATCTCCCCGACAGCCTCGATCCGCCCGTCGTCTCCAAGGCCGACGCCAACAACAGCCCCATCGTGCTGCTCACGGTGCAAAGCCCCACCCGCGGTTTGTTGGGCGTCTCCGACGAATCCGAACGTATCCAGGAACTCTTGCAGACAATTCCTGGCGTGGCCGAAGTGGACATCTGGGGCGAGCGCAAGTACGCCATGCGCATCCGCGTCGACCCAGGCAAATTGGCAGCTCTAGGCCTTACTGTCGCCGACGTGCGATCGGCCTTGCGCCTGGAAAATGCAGACCTACCGGCCGGCTCCCTGGAGGGGAAGACCACCATGCTCTCGGTGCAGCTCAAGACCGGGCTTTCCAGCGTGGAAGACTTCCGGAAGATGGTGGTGCGCTCTAAGGGCGGAGCCACCATCCACCTCGGCGATGTGGCCGACGTGCGCATGGGAGCTGAAAACGAAAAGAATCTGCTCCACTGCAACGGCCAGCCCATGGCCGGTCTCTCGATCCTGGCCCAGCCCGGAGCCGACCAGATCGCCATCTCCGACGAGGTGAACAAGAGAGTTGGCGAAATCAGCCGCACCCTGCCGCCCGACATCAAAATTGGCACCGTTTACGACAACACCCGCTTTGTCCGCAAGGCCCTGTCGGAGGTGCGCGAGACCATCCTCACCGCCTTCCTCTTGGTGGTGCTCGTCATCTTCGCCTTCCTGCGCGACTGGCGGACCACGCTCATCCCGGTGCTGGCGGTGCCCATCTCGCTAGTGGGCGTCTTCTTCCCGGTGTGGATCTTCGGCTTCTCTATCAACGTGCTGACCCTTTTGGGAGTGGTGCTCGCCATCGGCCTTGTCGTCGACGACACCATCGTGGTGCTTGAGAACATCTACAGCAAAGTTGAGCGGGGCATACCGCGGCACCAAGCGGCCCTCGCTGGCGTCCAGGAAATCTTCGCGGCGGTGGTCTCCACCACCCTGGTGCTGGCTTCTGTGTTCACGCCGCTACTCTTCATGTCGGGCTTTACTGGCAAGCTCTTCCGCGAATTCGGCGTGGTGATCGGCGCCTCGGCGCTCATCTCGGGATT
>DAIPHW010000016.1:11924-26176 GCA_036771135.1 Fibrobacterota bacterium
AGCTCTTCCGCGAATTCGGCGTGGTGATCGGCGCCTCGGCGCTCATCTCGGGATTTGTTGCGCTCACCCTGGGCGGCATGCTGGGAAGCCGCATGCTACGCCCCCATGGCAAGGAAAATCAGCTTCACAAGGCGACGGAACCGTTTTTTGTCAGCTTGAACGACCGCTACGGCAGACTGCTTTCTTGGGCTTTGCGCCACGCCTGGGTGGCCATCCCGGTGGTGGCTCTGGCGCTCACCTCG
The DNA here is from genome assembly GCA_036771135.1 of Fibrobacterota bacterium. Classification (GTDB taxonomy): domain Bacteria; phylum Fibrobacterota; class Fibrobacteria; order UBA5070; family UBA5070; genus JBDKGV01. Next base: position 12,167 of record DAIPHW010000016.1, read on the forward strand.
ACCTGGTTTGCCTTCCGCGCCCTTCCCCAAGAACTTTCGCCCATGGAAGACCGAAGCTCCATCCAGGTCAACGCCACCGGGCCTGAAGGTGCCACCTTCGGCTACATGGAAGCCTACATGCAGCGTCTGGCTGCCGTGGTGCAGAAGAAGGTTCCGGAGGCCGCGAGCGTCCTCTATTTCACTGGAGCTGGCAAGCAGACCAACGGCGGCATGGTACGCATCACCCTGAAGCCCGCCGCCGAACGGAAGCGCACTCAGCAAGAAATTGCCGGTATGCTGCAGAAAGCGGTCAGCAAGGTCGACGGCGCCACCGCCTTCGTGATGCAGGATCCGAGCATCAAGATGGGCGGTCGCACTCGCATGCCCATCCAGTTTGCCCTGCAAGCCCCTGACATTGATGCTATGCGCAAGGTCCTCGGAAAGTTCGTCGGCAAAGTGCGCCAAGACACCGTCTTTTCTGCGGTAGATGTCGACCTCAAGTTCACCAAGCCGCAGCTCGATCTCACCGTCGACCGCGACCGCCTGCGCACCCTCGGGACATCCCCCAAGGCCATCGTGTCGATGCTCCAGTCGAGCTACTCCGAAAGCCGCTGGGGCTACTTTCTAAAAGGGGGAAAGCAGTATCAGATCATCGGCTCGGTGGATAGCGCTCACCGCCAGTCCCCCCAAGGACTTCAGACGCTGATGCTGCGTTCTTCTGCCGGAGCGCTGCTGCCTGTTGCATCGCTAGTGCACATGGCCGAGCGTCCAGTTCCCCCACAGCTCTACCGCTACGATCGCTACGTCTCGGCGACCATCGGCACCCAGCCGGCTCCGGGGCATGCCATGGGCGAGGGCATTCGCCACCTCCAAGAGCTGGCCCGCGACTCCCTGCCTGAGGACTTTCACACCACCCTGGCCGGAAGTTCGCGCGACTTCGTCGAGTCTTCGGGAAGCGTGATGCAGGTGTTCCTGCTCTCGCTCCTCATCGTGTACCTGCTGCTTGCCGCCCAGTTCGAGAGCTTCCGCGACCCCTTTGTGATTCTGCTCACGGTGCCGCTGGCGCTGGCCGGGGCGCTTCTTTCGCTGCTCATCTTCGGCTGCACTCTGAACATCTTCTCGGAGATCGGCCTAGTGATGCTCGTGGGACTTGTGACAAAAAATGGCATATTGATTGTCGAATTTGCTGGACAGAACCGCGGCAAAGGACTGCCGCTGCGCGAGGCTGTTCATCACGCCGCCGTGGCGCGGCTGCGCCCCATCCTTATGACCACCTTCTGCATGGTACTCGGAACCCTTCCCATTGCCCTTGCCCTGGGAGCCGGTTCCGAAAGCCGAAAGCCCATGGGCATCGCCATCATCGGAGGACTCCTCGTGTCCCTCCTCTTCACCCTTTTCGTCGTCCCCTGCGTCTACTACCTGATCGAGTCGTTTGCCGACAAACGCGCTTCCAAGAAAGCAAGGAGCATCACACCATGAACACCGCCCGCTCGAGCCTCCTCGCCCTTTCCGCATTGCTTCCCCTTGCCCTCTCCGCATGCCAGAAGAAGGAAGCCCAGAAGCAGAAACCCCCAGCCGCCATCGCCGGATGGGTGGCTCGCGACACCCTGGTCCCCAAGAGCATCGAAGGAGTGGGGACGCTCGTCCCCGACGCCCAGGTGGACATGAAGTCCGAGATCGCCGGACGCATCGTCGCGGTGGGCTTCAAGGAGGGCCAAGCGGTGCGCAAGGGGCAGTTACTCATCAAGATTTCCGACGCCGAGTACCGCGCCGCCCGCGACAAGGCTCAAGCGAACCTCGCCTATCAGAAGCAGACGCTCGCGCGGCGCAAGCAGCAGTTGGCCATCCAAGCCGTCTCGCAGCAGGATGTCGACGCTGCCGTGCAAGCCGTGGCATCGGCCCAAGCCGACCTAGACCTGGCCGAGGCGCAGCTTGCCAAGACCGCCATCCGCTCGCCCTTTGATGGCAAGGTCGGGATCACTAGCGCTGCCGTCGGACAATATTTGTCGGCCGGGCAGCTGCTCGCCCAGCTCGCCAAGGTGCGCCCCATGCGGGTCGAGTTCCAGGTCCCGAGCGACCAAGTGCCGCTAGTGCACTTGGGCATGCCGCTGCGCTTTGCTGTGTGGGGAAACAAGGACATGCGCGCGGCCAAGATCTACGCCGCGGACCCCGCCGTCGACTCGGTCTCGCGCTCCCTCAAGGTGCGGGCTCTCTGGAATGGTTCCGACGAAGGACTGGTGGCCGGTTCCTCGGTGCAGGTCTCCATCCCGCTCGGGAGCGCGCGTTCCATCCTGATGCCGCCCCAAGGCCTGGGGGCCGATGCCCGCGGTCCAAGCGTCCTGGTGTTGCGAAGCGGCAAAGCCGTCCAGATGCCGGTCAAGGTCGGTCGTCGCACCGAGACGGCGGTGGAGATCGTTTCGGGCATCGCGGTGGGCGACACCGTACTCTGCAACGGGTCGGTCCCGGTGAAGGCGGGGGCGGCCATCAAGCCCTCCCGTTACCTGTGAGGCGATCATGAGTCTTGCCACCACAAGCATACGCCGGCCGGTGCTGACGTGGGTGCTCTCGGCCTTCATCCTGCTCTTGGGAGCGATCGGCCTCACCCAGCTCGGCACCCGCGAATACCCGGCCATCGACCCGCCGCTGATCACCGTCACGGCCACCTACTCCGGCGCCAGCGCCGAGGTGATCGAGAACCAGGTGACCGAGCCCTTGGAGCAGTCGCTCAACGGCATCGACGGCATCCGCTCCATCGTCTCCAAATCGAGTCAAGGAGAGGTCACGATTGAGGTCGAGTTCCTGCTTGGCACCGACCTCGAACGCGCTGCCAACGACGTGCGCGACCGCGTCTCGCGCGCCCAGCGCAACCTCCCCGCCGATGTCGAGTCGCCAGTGGTCTCCAAGGCCGACGCCAATGCCGACCCTATCCTGCTGCTTTCGGTGGCAAGCCCGACACGAGACATTCTCGACCTCTCCGATCAGGCCGAGCGCATCCAGGAGAAGCTGCAGACGGTTCCCGGCGTGGCCGAGGTGGACCTTCAGGGTGAGCGCAAGTACGCCATGCGCCTGGACTTCAACCCCGAGAAGATGGCGGCCCTGGGAGTCACCCTCAAGGACGTACAAACGGCCCTGGGCCTTGAAAACGCCGAGCTCCCGGCCGGATCCATCGAAGGGCGGACAAGTTCTGTCTCGATGCTCTCGCGCACCGGCCTCTCCAGCGTGCGGGACTTCCGCAACATGGTGGTGCGCGCCTCGAACGGCTCCATCGTGCGCCTTGCCGACTTCGCCACGGTGCGTCTGGGCGCCGAGAACGAGCGCACGCTCTTGCGCAGCAATGGCAAAGCCGTCATTGGCCTCGCGGTGCTGCCCCAGCCCGGCGCCAACCAGATCAGCATCGCCGACGAGGTGAACACGCGTCTCGCCAAGCTCAGGAAAGACATCCCTGCTGACATTTCTGTGCAGGCCGCCTTCGACAACACCCGCTTCGTGCGCACCGCCCTATCGGAAGTCCGCGACACGCTGGCCGTCGCCTTCCTGCTGGTGGTAGGGGTGATCTTCCTCTTCCTGCGCGACTGGCGCACCACGCTCATTCCGGTGCTGGCCATGCCCATCTCGCTCGTGGGCGTCTTCTTCCTCATCTGGATCCTGGGCTACTCCATCAACGTACTCACGCTGCTCGGAGTGGTGCTAGCCATCGGCCTGGTGGTGGATGACGCCATCGTGGTCCTCGAGAACATCTACGCCAAGGTGGAAAAGGGGCTTGCGCCCATGGACGCGGCCAAAGAAGGGCTCGAGGAGATCTTCGCGGCCGTTGTCTCCACCACCCTGGTGCTGGCCGCTGTGTTCACGCCCATGCTTTTTCTCTCGGGCTTCACTGGCCGCCTTTTCCGCGAGTTCGGCGTGGTGATCGGCGGTTCGGTGCTCATCTCGGGCTTTGTGGCTCTGACACTTTCTGGCATGCTCTCGAGCCGGCTGCTGCGCGAGAGGAGCCAGCCCACCCGTTTCTATGCCGCCACCGAACCCTTCTTCGTGGGGCTTTCCGACGGCTACCGCAGCCTCCTGCTTTCCTTCCTGTCGCGGCGCAAGCTTGCCCTGGCGGTGCTCGTCGCCGCCCTGGCCGCCATCGCTTTGTGTTGGCGGGTGCTGCCACGCGAACTGGCCCCGCTGGAAGACAGGAGCTCCGTCCAGGTCCAGGTGACCGGCCACGAAGGAGCTACGTACGCCTACATGGACGGCTGGATGCGTCGTTTCGACGCCGCCTTGCGTCGGGATCTCCCCGAGCTTGAGAACCTGCTGGTGCTCACGAGCAACGATGCCTCCTCGCTCAACACCGGTACGGCCACATTGACCCTGAAGCCGGTGGACGAGCGCAAGCGTTCTCAGGACGAAATTGCCGCAGAGGTCCAAAGGATCGCCGACTCGATCGACGGGGCAAGCGCCCTGGTGATCCAGGAGCCGAGCATCCGCTCCACCACCCGCACCGAGCTTCCGCTCCAGTTCGTCATCCAGGCCTCGTCTCTTGACTCGCTGCGATCTCGTCTCGAGGGGTTTGTGACGGCAGCTCGCGCTGACAGCACATTCTCTCAGGTGGACGTGGACCTCAAGTTCTCCAAGCCCCAGCTCGACCTCACCGTCGACCGCGACCGGGTGCGCGACCTGGGCGTTTCGCCCCTGGACCTCGCCCAGACGCTCCAGTTGGCGCTTTCCGAAGACAACTGGGGCTATTTCCAAAAGGGAGACCGCCAATACGAGATCATCGGCGCCCTGGACAGCGCCCACCGCGGCGAGCCCTCTTCGCTGCAACTTCTGTCGCTGCGTTCCTCGGCTGGAAAGCTGTTGCCCGTCTCAAGCCTCTTCCGCTCCGCCGAGCATCCGGTGCCGCCCTCGCTCCCTCGCTACGACCGCTGGGCCTCGGCCACCGTGTCGGCCGACATGGCTCCCGGCCACACCCTGGGCGAAGGCGTCGAACACATGCGAGCCATCTCCGCCACGCGGCTTTCGCCTTCCTTCCGAACCACCCTCTCTGGAAGCGCGCGCGACCTGGAGGAATCCTCAGGAAGCATCGTCCAGATCTTCCTGCTCTCACTCCTCATCGTCTACCTCATCCTGGCGGCCCAGTTCGAGAGTTTCCGCGATCCCCTGGTGACGCTCCTGACAGTGCCTCTGGCACTAGCCGGGGCACTCTTCTCGCTCGTCCTCTTTGGCTTCAGCCTGAACATCTTCTCGGAGATCGGCCTCGTGATGCTGGTGGGGCTTGTGACAAAAAATGGCATTCTCATCGTCGAGTTCGCCAACCAGCGCCGCGAGGCGGGACTTTCGCCCTTCGAGGCGGTGGTCGACGCCGCCTCCGCGCGACTGCGCCCTATCCTCATGACCACCCTCTGCACGGTTCTCGGAACCCTTCCCATCGCACTCGCCCTGGGTGCCGGATCCCAGGGGCACAAGCCCATGGGAGTGGCGGTCATTGGCGGGCTTCTGGTCTCGCTCTGCCTCACCCTCTTCGTGGTGCCTGCCGTCTACGTCCTCATGGCCTCCCGCCACGACCATCCTTCAGAGGTCACGGAATGATTGTCCTCCTCGCCCTTTCCCTCGCCGCTGCCGCTCCCGACACGGTAGGCCCACTTCTCACTTCGGCCGAGGCCCGCAGGATCGGCCTCGAAGCCAACCTGGCCATGCGCGGCAACCGCCTCCAGACAGAAATCGCCTCGCACCAGACGCGCGCATCCCTCGGCGGCCTCCTGCCAACGGTAAACTTCACCTCCACCGCCTCGCGAGTCGGGCCGAACTTCGCCGGTGACATCCACACAGGCAATCCCGTCACCTCCGGTTACGGCATAGACGACCAGTGGAGCGCCGCCATCTCGGCCCAATGGACGTTCCTGAACCCAGGCACCTGGTACCAGTGGCACGCCAACGAAGCTCAGGAGCGCTCCGCCAAGGCTCATGTGAGCGGGCAGGAGCAGCAGCTCGCCTTTGCCATCGACCAGGCCTACTACGACGTGGTGCGCCAGCAGGCGCTCCTTTCGGCTCAACTGGACGCCTTGGCGGTCTCGCAACGGCGACGCGACATCGCCCGCGTCCACCGCGAGGTGGGAACCGGATCACTCCTGGAACTGCGCCAGGCTCAACTCACGGCCAATGCCGACAGTTCGGCCCTGCTTTCCCAGGAAGCGACGCTGGCACTTTCGCGGCGGAGCCTCAACGTGCTTTTGGCGCGAAGTGCCGAAGCCATATACCGGGTTACAGACTCCATTCCCGTTGCGGACCCTGGCGACAGCGCCACGCTCTGGTCCGAGGTCCTGCGGCGCTCCCCCGGCATCGCCGAGCTGGATGCCCGTCTCGAAGCCTACCGCGCTCAGGTACACGCCAATGCCGCCAGCACCTATCTCCCCACCCTTTCGGCCTTCTCGAACTACGGGTTTCTGAACCGCTGGAACGACCCGTCTACCTCCAATGCCCACTGGCAAGGATTCGCCTTTGGGCTCACGCTGACGATGCCCATCTACGCCGGGGGCAGCCCAAATGCCCAGCTCGATGTCGCCCGTGCCACCCTGCGCCAGACGGAACTGGTGCGAGAGGACAGCATCCAGCAACTGCGGAAGTCCTTCTCCCAGGCCTGGACGGTCTGGAAACAGGCAAAAGCGGTGATGAACCTGGAGGAGTCAAATCTTGTCCTGGCCGACTCGACCCTTGCCACCGGCCTTGGGCAGTACGCTGCCGGGACAGTTTCTGGCATTGACCTACGTACCACCCAGGAATTAAATCAGCAGGCGCGCGCCCGCCGCATCACGGCGCGCTACGCCGCCCGCACCGCTTCGCAGCAGTTGCTTCTGATCACATCGCGGGAACTGGCACCCTAGAAGGACTCGGCGGCTTGGTTACCAGCGAGGCATCTTGAGATCAGAACCTTGCGAAGGCTGATTCGTCCGCTTCATCATGCACGCCATGAGGCTTGGTCGGTAAGCGTGACTTGCCTTTGGAAGAACGCGACGGTGCCCGATGCGGAGTCCTGGGATCCCTCTCCTCGTTTCCTGTCTTGAAGTAGCGGATGGCCTCCTGTAGCTTCAAGGCCTGGCCGTTCATCTCTTCGGATGTGGCCGAAAGTTCTTCCGAAGACGAGGCAGTGCTCTGAGTTGCTTGCGAAAGCTGGCTCACCGAGGTATTGATCTGCTCCAAGCCGACATTCTGTTCTTTGGATGCCGAACTAATCTCCTGCACCAGGTCTGCGGTCTTTTTGATGGACGGGACCAATTCATCAAGCAAGGCGCCGGCGCGTTCTGCCAAGGCCACCGAACTCGAGGCGACAGTTCCGATTTCTTGAGCCGCCACTTGGCTGCGCTCAGCGAGCTTGCGGACCTCGGCGGCCACCACGGCAAAGCCCCGGCCATGCGTCCCGGCGCGTGCCGCCTCAATGGCGGCGTTCAAGGCCAGTAGGTTCGTCTGATAGGCGATGTCATCAATGATGCTGATCTTCTGGGCGATCTGCTTCATGGCACTTACGGTCTCGCGGACGGCCTTGCCGCCTTCGCCAGCGCGGATCGCTGCCTGGCTTGCGATGTCGTCGGTGATGCGGGAGTTCTGGGTGTTCTGCGCCACTGTGGCCGAGATTTCCTCAACAGCTGCTGAGGTCTCTTCCACATTGGCGGCCTGCTCGGTGGCCGTCTGCGAAAGCGCTTGGGACGAGGCCGCGATCTCTTCCGAAGCCGATGCCAAGCCGTCGGAGGAAATCTGGATACCCTTTACTGTGGCCAAAAGTTTGGCGCACATGGCGTGCATATCGTGGAGGAGACTGGTCGAATCTCCGGTCTTGATCTGTACATCTACGGTGAGATCGCCTTCGGCCACGCGCTTGACCACCTCGGCAGCGTAAGCGGGTTCGCCCCCGAGCTGCCGCAACACGCTACTGGTGATCAGGATCCCTAAGAAAGCAAGCAAGCTGAGGATCACCGCCGAGAGCGCTAACGACTCGATCAGCGCTTGACTGCGAATCTTCTGTGCCTCTTGAGCTGCCTTGGCGCCTAGGTCGGCATTGAAAAGTTCGTGTTCCTTGAAGGCATTCCACATCGCCATGGCCGTGGCCGACTGGGTGAAGTAGAAGGCGGCAGCCTCGTCTTCCTTGCCGGCGCGCGAGAGTCCCAGTGCCTTGGTCCGGATCACCTTGTAAGCGGCAATGGCCGCGCGGTCCTTGGCCAGAAATTCCTTGTCTGAATTGTCGGATACCAGGGAGTCGTAATCACTCAAGGCCTTGGCGATGGCCTCATCGTTAACCTGGATCTTGTGTTCGATCTCCTCCTTCTTGGCGAGATCCTTGGCCGAGAAGTGCTGCCAGGCCTGCGAGCGCATGTCAGCCATGGCCCGGAAGGCCTCATCAATCTTGAGGATGCTCGGAACGGTGTTCTTATTGGCGTAGTTGGCGACCGTGTAGAGGCGCATCATCTGCACAATGCCAAGCGTCGCCACCACGATCAGGCCAGCGGCAGCGGCGGCGACAAGAATTGTCAAACGCTGTTTGAGAGTCATATCCGTTTCCTTGCTGAAGATATAGCGAGGGCCAACTTACCGTGCTTGAGGGCTTTCCTCAAACATGAATGACCATTTCTCTTGCGCGGTATTTCCTACCCTCGCAGTATTCCAAAGACGCAAGGCAGATGCAAGGAATTTGTGCGCCAGCCGTCAGCGCAGACACTGCCCTCGCGCGATTCCCATGGGCGTTCTCGCAGCCAGCGCCATCTTGACCTTGCGGATGCGATCATCCTTCAAGGCAAGATTCAGGGCCAAGACGTTGACGGGACGCTCCCCTTCTGCGTACCAGATTTTGTCCTGCGCCTGCGAACGCACGTAGGCGGCAAGGACACTCGGATCCAAATGGCGGATCCGCGCCACCCGGGGCACCTGCAACAGGGCATTTTCCAGGGTGATGTCGGGATCGAGACCCGAACCGGAGGCCGTCACCGCGTCGGCAGGTACGAGGACGGACAGGGGGAGCCCGTTTTCGTTGCGGTAGGCGACCGTCCGGCCGGGAATCACGGTATCCACGTAGGAGCGGTTGAGTGGACCGGCATTGCTTCCCGAGGAGGAGTCGGTAATGTATCCGGATCCCGCCGCCGAAGGGCGCGGATGGAAGAAGCCAGAATCGGAGGCAGCTTGGGCGATTCGTCGCGATCCCACCAGCTGTCCATGGTCTCGGACCAGCGAGCCACTCGCCTGAGACGGAAAGAGAATCCAGGCACCAGCCCACACTGCCGCCGGATAGGCTAGGCCCGTTAACGCCGAGAGGAACACGAGCGCCGCAAGGGCGGGACGAAGATTGTGTTTCCAGGAATACATGTCAGACCACCTTGAAGAGAGTGAGCGCGAGAGCGATGATCTTGATGCCGACAAAGGGAGCCACCACGCCGCCCAGCCCGTAGATCAGGAGGTTGCGGCGCAAAAGCAGGCTCGCGGAAAGCGGACGGAATTTGACACCACGCAGCGCGAGTGGGATAAGCGCCACGATGATGAGGGCGTTGAAGATGACTGCCGAAAGGATGGCAACATTCGGGGAGCCCAGCCGCATGATGTCCAGGGCGCGCATCTGCGGGAAGGCCACCACCAGGATGGCGGGGATGATGGCGAAGTACTTGGCGATGTCGTTGGCGATCGAGAAGGTCGTGAGCGAGCCGCGCGTGAGCAGCATCTGCTTCCCCACCTCCACCACTTCCACCAGCTTTCCTGGGTTCGAGTCGAGGTCGACCATATTGCCGGCCTCCTTGGCTGCCTGGGTGCCGGTGTTCATGGCGATGCCGACATCCGCCTGCGCCAGGGCCGGGGCGTCGTTGGTGCCGTCGCCGGTCATGGCCACCATGTGTCCGGCCGCCTGCTCCTTGCGGATCAGGGCCAGCTTGTCCTCGGGCCGAGCCTCGGCCAGGAAGTCGTCCACACCGGCCTCCTGTGCGATGGCGGCGGCCGTCAAAGGGTTGTCGCCCGTGATCATCACGGTGCGGATGCCCATGGCCCGGAAACGCAGGAAACGCTCCGGCAGCCCTTCTTTAACGATGTCCTTAAGGTGGACGGTACCCAGCACGCGCGCAGCGTCGGCCACCACCAATGGCGTACCACCCGCTTGCGAGACGCGCCGGACATCAGCTTCCACGCCAGCCGAGAGTCCTGCGTCGCAGAAAGCCGCGACCGCCTTGGCCGCTCCCTTGCGCAGACGGCGGCCGTCAGGAAGGTTCACGCCACTCATGCGCGTCTGGGCAGAAAATGGCACGAACTCGCAGGTGGAGGGAGCCGACATCGAATCGAGCCCCCGTTCGCGGGCAAGCGTCACGATGCTGCGTCCTTCCGGAGTCTCGTCGGCGATCGAAGCGACCAGCGCCGCCGCGGCAAGTTCCATTTCCTCCACTCCCGGCGCCGGCAGGAATTCCACCGCCTGCCGATCCCCTAAGGTGATGGTGCCGGTCTTGTCCAGGAGCAGCACGTCCACATCACCCGCCGCCTCTACAGCACGTCCCGAGGTGGCCAGCACATTGCGTTGAGTCAAGCGATCGATGCCGGCGATGCCAATGGCCGATAGCAGTCCTCCAATGGTGGTGGGGATGAGGCACACGAGCAGGCTTGCCAGCACCGTCACCGAGACATCCACACCGACCCAGTGCGCGAAGGGACGGAAGGTTACCACCACCAAGAGGAAAATGAGGGTAAGCGCCGAGAGCAGGATGGAGAGAGCGATCTCGTTGGGAGTCTTCTGCCGCTTGGCACCTTCGATGAGCCGGATCATGCGATCCATGAAGCCCTCGCCAGGATCAGCCGTGACGAGCACCACCAGGCGATCGGAAAGCACCGTAGTGCCGCCAGTGACGGCGCTGCGATCGCCTCCCGCTTCTCGAACCACCGGCGCCGATTCTCCGGTGATGGCCGATTCGTTCACGGTGGCTGCACCTTCGATCACTTCGCCATCGGCGGGAATCGTCTGCCCCGCCTCCACGACCACCCGATCCCCTTTGCGCAGGAGCTCGGCCGCCACCGTCTGCTCGCCACCGTCTTGGAGGCGTCGCGCCAGTACGCTGCGTCGAGAGGCACGCAAGGAATCCGCTTGGGCCTTGCCGCGCCCTTCGGCCATGGCCTCGGCGAAGTTGGCGAAAAGCACCGTGAACCAGAGCCAGGCGGCGATCTGGATCGCGAAGGAGAGAGGCGCCCCGCGGGCGGCCAGGAAAGTGATGTCCAGAGTGGTAAGCAGGGCTCCCACCGCGGTGGTGAACATCACCGGATTGCGCCACAGCGAGGTGGGCTTCAATTTGACAAAACTCTGCTGCAGCGCAGGCACCACGATGGTGCGATCGAACAAAGAGCGATCTGTGGTCTTCATGAGATGCCTTTCAGAACAGGATGTTCGAACCGACCATGAGGAAGTGCTCGACCACGGGCCCCAGGACCAGGGCCGGCAGATAGGTGAGAGCTCCGACGATCACGATCGTCCCCATGAGGAGGCTCGCGAAGGTGAAGCCATGGGCCGGGAAGGAACCAGCTCCAGGAGGAGCGGGAATCTTGTCCACAAAGCTGCCAGCGATCGCGAGCACCGGAACGATCACGGCAAAGCGTCCGACCAACATCGCCAGGGCAAGCAGGACATTGTACCAGGGCACGTTGGCTGAAAGTCCCGCGAAGGCCGAGCCGTTGTTGGCCACCGCCGAACTAAAGGCGTAGAGGATCTCCGAGAAGCCGTGCGGCCCCTGGTTAGCGATGCCTGCCGCACCCCAGTGAGTGGATGCAGCAATGGCCGTGAGCACCAGCGTACAGAAGGCCTGAGCCAGGATCGCCACGCAAGCAAGCTTCACCTCCCGAGCGCCGATCTTGCGCCCGGCGTATTCCGGGGTCCGGCCGACCATGAGGCCCGCAATGAAGATCCCAAGAAGCACGAAGACGAGCATGCCGTAAAGTCCGGCCCCTACGCCCCCGAACACCACCTCGCCCAGGTGCAGGTTGAAGAGCGGCACCAAACCACCCAGCGGGGTGAAGGAGTCATGCATGGCGTTGACGGCGCCGCAGGAGGCGTCAGTGGTTACGGTGGCAAAGAGCGAGGATCCGAAGATGCCGAAGCGCGTCTCCTTGCCCTCCCAGTTACCCATGGCCGCCACCCCGTGGCTAATCACGTGCGGATTTCCCGCCGCCTCGAAGTGCCAGCAGACAAGCACCCCCGCCAGGAAGAGCGAGAACATGACCGCCCACACCGTCCAGCCGTGGCGCCGTTCGCCAAGCTTGTCGCCCAGCCACCACACGAGTCCGGAAGGGATCAGGAAGATGGACAGAATCTGTACAAAGTTCGAGAGGGCCGTCGGGTTCTCGAAGGGATGGGAGGCGTTGGCGTTGAAGAAGCCGCCGCCGTTAGTGCCGAGCATCTTGATGGCCACCTGCGAAGCCACCGGCCCCATGGGGAGGTGCTGGGCTCCTCCGGAAAGGCCCACGACGCTGCGATAGGCGTGGAAGTCCATGATCACTCCCTGCGACACCAGGAAGAGCGCGAACACAAAGGCCAGCGGCAACAGCAGACGCACGTGGATGCGCACCACGTCGGCCCAGAAGTTCCCGAGGGCCGTCGCACCGCGACCAGAAAACCCGCGCACCACGGCCGCCGCCACGGCGATGCCGGTGGCCGCCGAGGTGAAGTTGTGGGTGGCTAGGCCAATCATCTGCGAGAAGTAGGAGAGGGTGTTCTCGCCCGCGTAGCTCTGCCAGTTGGTGTTGGTCGCAAAGCTCACCGCCGTGTTGAGGGCCAGGTGCCACGAGAGGCCGGAAAATCCTTGCGGATTGAGTGGCAAAACGCCTTGCAGCATGAGCACCAGGAAGGTGAAGAGCATCCCGGCAACATTGAAGAGGAGGACCGAAGCGACCCACCCCTTCCAATCCTGTCCTTTGGAGCTGTCGATCCCGAAGAAGCGGTAGGCGACTCTCTCTATTGGTAGACAAAATCTGTCAAACCGAGAAGGGACGACAGGGTCTAAAACCGAACGCAACCAGAGCCCGACAGGCTTGGCGGTGGCCAGAAGAATGCCAGAAAAGAGAAGCAGTTGAATCCATCCAGAGAGTTCCATGGCAGTGACCTTTCAGAAGTCTTCCGGGCGCAAGAGCGTCCAGAAGAGGTAGACGGCGAGGCACGCCGCGACGGTGGCATCAAGCACGAGTTCCATGTCAGGGCCTTTCGCTTTCCAGCGCACGGGGACCATGCACTGGGATGGAATCGGGACAGAGGCAGTCGTGACGCGGTGTCGGGCGCATTTGCATGGCATGCCCCTTCCCCGCCACGAACACGAAGGCAAGCAGAAGCCCCCAGAGAAGGATTCCCGCGACCAACCAGCGCCGCGTAGGCGATGCGTTCATTGTCCTGTCCTCCGAAGAGCCGAGGCCGGTACTTCCGGCCGTGTCGGCTTTGCCACCTACAAAGGCAAAGCCCGGGCCAACTCCTGCGCGGCAGATGCAGGGCGATTTTCGCGGCAAGCGAGAGCTTGCTTCATGCACATTGCAAGGCGATCACGGCAAGGCAGCTTGCAATCTGCAAAGCCGCATAGCTTATGCCTTCCCCCACCGGCTTCCTTCATGGCTACCTTACTCACCATGAGCTATCCGACCATCCGTACCGACTTTTCCCAGGTCCCCGCCCCCTGCTACGTCCTGGAGGAGGCGCGGCTGCGCGCCAACCTGGAGCTGCTCGCGCAAGTGAGCCGCGAGAGCGGAGCCAAGATCATCTGCGCCCTCAAGGGGTACTCCTTCTGGCGCTCCTTCCCTCTGGTGCGACAATATCTGCCCGGTGCCACCGCGAGTTCCCTCAACGAGGCGCGCCTGGCCCGCGAGGAGATGGGCGGCGAGGTGCATGTGTACGCTCCGGCCTACGCTCCCGACGAGTTCGACGAGCTCTTGGGGCTTTCGGACCACATCACCTACAACAGCTTCTCCCAGTGGCGGATGTTCCGCGACCAGAATCTGTCGCACCCGCGCCGCCCTTCCCCCGGGATCCGCGTGAATCCTGAGTACAGCCAGGTGGAGACCGACCTCTAC
>DAIPHW010000017.1:0-24861 GCA_036771135.1 Fibrobacterota bacterium
CGCGTCGAACAGCTCGTCGCGGAACTCGTAGCTCTGGAGCCACTGGGCGAGCACGCCGTCAGAGGTCAGGTGGCGCGTCACATTCTGGTAGAACTCGCGAGTGAAAAGGTTGGCCGTCCCCGAGACCCAGGGATTGCTCGGTTCCGAGACCACCAGATCCCATTTGCCGCCGTGGGTGGCGAAGAAACTCCGCGCATCCTCGGCCCAGAAGTGCAGGCGCGGATCCTGGAAGATGCGGTGGTTGCGAACCCGGAAGTGCTTGGACATCTCGAACACGGCAGGTTCGATTTCTACCACGTCGAGACTCTTGAGAAGCGGGTCGCCCAGCAGGTAGTGGGCCGTCATGCCGCTGCCAAGCCCGATCAGCACGGCGCGGTAAGGGCGATGACGAGTGGAAAGGGGCGCCCAGGCTAGCGTCCCTTGGGTCTTGTTGTCCCCCTTGCCGGGATCGCCCGTGAGCGAAAGCGAGGCGTCGGGCTTGCCGTTATTGCGCAGCACCGCATAGCCTCCCGGGCGGATGTGGACAGAAACCGTCGAAGCTCGCCCGTCCATGCGGAAGACCTGTCCCAGGCGATTGGGGGTGAAGGCGCGAAAGGCTCCCTGGGTCACGATGTCGGAGCGCAGCGGCATCAGGGCCGCCAAGAGCAGTACGCCAAGCGTCGCCCCGGCGAGAACAGCGTCCCGCGCTCGCGGACGCCAGGTCCCCAAGAGCCAGAATCCAAGGGCTGCATCGATCGCGGCGCCGGCCACCAGCACGCCTTGAAGTCCCAGAAGCGGCATCGCCACGAGCCCTCCCAGAAGCGCTCCAAGGAGGCTCCCCAAGGTGTTCCAGGCGTAGATCCCGCCGAGTCCTTCTTCACTTCCGCTGTCGCGCACGATCCAGGAGGTGAGCAGGGGCAGCGTCATGCCGGCGCAGAAGGCCGCCGGCCCCATCATCACGAAGGCGCTCGCGAACTTGAAGAGCTGCAGGAAAGGGTAGGCCTCGTCAGAGGTGCGCAGCACCAAATTGAGTTCGTTGCGAGCCAGGAAGAAGAGCTGGTAGCCGAGGATCGAAGCCGCCGCGCACAGCGCCATGGCCAGTTGCACCCGCGCCAGGAAAATCTTCTCGCGTCCGCCCCCGAGCATCTTGCGCACCACGAAGCCGCCCAAGGCAAGGCCCGTCAGGAAGGCCGAGAGCATGATGTCAAAGCTGTGGGTGGAAGACCCCAACTGTAGCGCCAGCATGCGCATCCAGGAGATCTCGTAGAAGAAGGACGAAAAGCCGGTGAAGAAGGCGCAGGCACAGAAGGTGGCCGCCATGACCGCCACGCCGCGCGCCGCTGCGGGCCGAGGCGTGGGCTCTGGATCGCTTGAGACGAGCGACATCGCGAAGAACCCAAGTCCCACCACGAAGTTGAGGCTCCCGGCCACCGCGAGGCTTCCGGGAAGACCAAGCCGCGGCACCAGCACGAAGGAGTTGAGAAGGCTCCCCAGCGCCCCGCCCAGGGAATTGGCGAAGTAGAGGATTCCCAGCAGCCGAGTGCCGTCGTTCGGCCGCCGCCGCAGGAATCCGGAGGCCACCAGCGGGAAAGTGGCCCCCAGGCACACGGCCCAAGGAAGGGTCATGACGGTGCCGGCCAGAGCCAGGAGTCCGCGAGCGGCCCACACGCCGCGTCCTTCCAGGATGCCCGAGGTCCACAGCCACTCCGAGACGGTGGCGAACAAGTCGTGGTAGACAAGCGCCCCGATGCCAATCGCAATCTCCACAAAGCCGTAGAGGCGCCAGGGATGCCGCAGGCGGTCCATGAAGCGTCCTGAGATTCGGCTTCCCAGAGCCAGACCTCCCATGAACACGCACAGGGACAAGATCTGCCCGTAGCTTGCGTGTCCACCCAAAAGTTTGAGATAGCCGGCCCACACCGATTCGTAGACCAGGCCGCAGAGCCCCGAGAGGCCGAACAAGAGAAGAACGAGTGATGGCATAAGGGGAACGAAGCCTAGAAACCTTACCGCTCGGAAATAGGTTCGTACCTTTGCAACCATGGCCTTTTGCGCGTGGCAGCCCAAGAACGTCTCTCGCAGCCGCGATCACGAGCTGGTGGACCTTCATTGCCACAGCACCCTCTCGGATGGCACCCTGACGGTGACGGAACTGATCGAGCTCGCCGTGCGCCGCAAGCTTTCGGCTCTCGCCATCACCGACCACGACAACATCGATGCTTTCACGGTGGGCACTCCGCTAGCCCAGGCCGCCGGCATCGACCTGCTTCCGGGCGTAGAGATCTCTAGTTACGACGGCATCTCCGACGTCCACATCCTGGGATACTTCTTTGATCCCACCAACCTCGCGTTCAACCAGGCTCTGGAGCACATCAAGCGCCGGCGCATGTTGCGAGCCAAGGCCATGGTGCGAAAGCTCAACAAGCTGGGAATGGAACTGCGCCTGGAACGGGTGATGTCCTATGTGCATGGCGGCACGGTCGGACGCCCCCACATCGCCCGGGCGCTCCTGGAAGAGGAATACGTGGCCTCCTTCCAAGAAGCCTTCGAGAAGTGGCTTTCGCCGGGCATGCCCGCCTACGTGGACTCCGAAGGCCTCACCCCCACCCAGGCGGTGGCGCTCATCCGCAACGCCGGCGGCGTAGCGGTCATGGCGCACCCACACCACACCAACCGCGACGAACTGATCCCCAAGTTGGTCGATGCCGGCCTTGGCGGCATCGAGATCTACTGCTGGAAGATGCCGCAATCGGCGGGTCGGCGCTACCAGGAAATTGCCCGCCGCCACAACCTCGTCTGGACCGGCGGCAGCGACAGTCACGGAGAGAAGCCGGGCATTCCCGGCCTCGGCTCGGTGCACGTCTCCCGTGCGGTGGTGGACAAGCTCCTCGATGTGCGAGACCGACATTTTGCCGAATTCTGAACTTCCAACAAACCTTGGTCCCTACCGCGTCCTGGAGCCCATCGGACAAGGCCTTGGCGGCATGGGCGAACTCTTCCTGTGCTACGACCCCTCGCTCGATCGCAAGGTGGTGGTCAAGCGAGTGCCGCAGGACGCCAATGAAGAGACCATCCGGCGCTTCCACCGCGAGACGGCCCTGCTTTCGGGCGTGGCCCATCCGGGGTTCCCGCACGTCTATCGCTTCTGGATGCTCGACGGCCGCCCCGCCATGGCCATGCAGTTCCTGGACGGCCTGACCTTGCGCGAACTTCTGGACCTGCGCAAGAACCTCCCCCTGGACGTGGCATTGGTGATCGCCGCCTCGGTGGCCGAGGCGCTGCGCCACGCCCACCTGCACGAGATCATCCACCGCGATGTGAAGCCGGCCAACATCCAGATCACCCACTCGGGACAGGTGTTCCTGCTGGATTTCGGCGTCGCCCGGCTGGAGACCCGCTCCGACCTCACTATCCCCGGAAGCGTGGTGGGAACCACCGCCTACATGGCCCCCGAGCAAGCCCGCAGCGAGCTGGTCGGCCCCTGGACCGACCTCTTCTCGCTGGGCGTGGTGCTCTACGAGGCGATCAGCGGCATCCACCCCTTCCGCAAGGAGACCCCCGAGGCCACGCTCTCGTCCATTTTGACAGATTCCGTGAAATCCCTGTGGATGGTGGCGCCCAAGTCGGGACGCACGCTCTCGCGGCTGGTGATGGACTGCCTGCAGAAGAAATCGGGCAAGCGCCCCCAGGACGCCACCGCTTTCCTGCGGCGAATGGACAAGATTCTGGCCGGCCGCTCTCGCGACCGGGAGGCTTACCTGGCCGCCTACATGGCCGCCGTCCGCCAGGGCAAGCCTTTCACGGCCCGGCTGCCGCGCCACGTGATCGCCCCCTGGATCTGGATGCTCTCTGGGGGACTGGCAATGCTTCTGGTGATATTGGGACTGCATTTGCTTTTGGGAGGCGCATCGTGACGTGGAATTGGGTGGATACGCTGCTAGTGGCCTGCTTGGTGTGGCCGCTTGTCTCGGGGCTTCGGGACGGCCTGGTGGCTGGTCTCCTGAAGACCGCTTGTCTCTTGGCGGGCGTCCTCTTGGGCATTCCCTTCGCACCGCACTTAGCCACCCACTTGGGACTTTTCCTGCCCGCCACCGTACGCACCGTGGCCGCCTTCCTCGCAATCCTCGTCGCCTTCTGGGGACTCGGGCGAGTGACCACTTGGTTCTGGCGCACCACCTTGGGCTTTACTCCGCTGGGCCTCATCGACCGTGCCATGGGCGTGGTGCTGGGACTTGTCAAGGGCATCCTCTTCGCGCTGTCGATGGCAGTCCTCCTGCTGTTTGCCTTTCCCTCGCAATCCGTTCATGCCTCGGTGCGGAACAGCTGGCTCGGCGGTCGCATTGGCCACGAACGTTGGGCCTCGGCCATGGACTGGATCGCCTCGCGACTGCCACGATGACTACGGATTCCGGCGAACGCTTCCTGGTGCGCTGGGGGGAGACCGGCCATTCCTTCGAGCTGAGGCTCCCTTCGGGATGGCGCGCTCTCCTCGTGCTGCTCTCGCTGGTGCTCGTTTCCCTCTTCGGCGCCTTGGCTTGGGTGACCTGGACTCTTGCCCACGGCTATCCGATGGCATGGTACGAAGAGCGGCGCCAAGCGCAGATGCAGCGCCAACTGGTCCGACTGCAAGACAGGGCCTCGGAGCTGCGCATCACCGCAGGCCGCGTCGATTCGCTTTCCATCCGCACCGCGGCACGTTTTGGCCTACCTTGGAACCAAGTCTCCGACACACTAGACCGCACCTCACGCCCGCTGCTGGATCGCCTCTTTCCCGAAGAGACCCCGTCTCTAGCCATCGCCCAGGAAGCCCAAAGCCAGGATGAGCGCACCGCCGCCCATCTGCGCCTCTGGCAAGCCGCTCGCCAAGCCGAGACAAAGTGCATCAAGACCTGGGAAAATACCCCCAGCGTCATCCCCACCGCAGGGCGATTTTCTTCGCCTTTTGGATACCGCGTCAATCCCGTCACGGGCATCTACACACTTCACGCCGGCATGGACATCGAGAACCACACCGGAACCCCCATCCACGCCCCGGCTGGCGGCGTAGTGGAGGAACAGGAGCTCAGTTCCAGCTACGGCAACTACGTGCTGCTGCGCCATGGCAACGGTATCCGCACCCGCTACGCCCACATGACGGCAGCCAAGGTCCACGTCGGACAGGTTCTCAAGCGTGGCGACCTGATCGGACTGATGGGCTCCACCGGTCGCTCCACCGGAACACATCTGCACTACGAAGTGATCGTGGGTGGATCACCGGTGAATCCCATGGGCTGGCTGCTGCCCATGAGGATCGATCCGTGACCAAGGCTCCCTCCCTGGAGCTTTCTCAAGGGCCGTGGACAGCTCGCATCGAACTCCTGGGAGTCCAATTGCGCTCCCTCACGCACCATGGCGAAGAGCTGCTGTGGGGCGGCGATTCCCGCTGGAACAAGAGCGCTCCGCTGCTCTTTCCCGTCACCGGACGCCTTGCCGAAGACACCCTGCGCTTCGAGGGGCAAAGCTTTGCGCACCCCATGCACGGACTGGCCCGCGAGTCCCTCTTTCGCCTCGAACAAAGTTCTTCCCAAGAGGCCCTGCTGTCGCTGGATCACACCGGCGACGCGCGCTTTCCCTGGGATTTTCGCCTGGAGGCGCGCTACCGGCTTCAGAAAGCTGGCCTGGAACTTTGCCTACGAGTCCTCAATCCATCTTCCCATCGCACTCTTCCCTTCCAGATCGGCTGGCACCCGGGCTTTGCCTGGGGAGACGGCCCCTGGCGGCTGCGCTGGTCCGCGCCTTCTGCGCTTACGGAACTGGAGGTCGTTCCCGGCCTCGGCCTGCGCACCGGCAAGGAGATTCCTTGGGATGCCATGACAGAATTCGTCTGGAAGGACCGTCCCACGGCGCTAGTGTGCCGCAATCTTCCCGGGCGCACCGAGCTCTGGCGCGACGGGCACGGGCTTTCCGTGAGCTACGATCCGCCGCCCGCCGCCTGGGTCTTCTGGAGCCTTCCGAACTCCCCATTTCTCTGTCCGGAAGGCTGGCACGGCCTGCCCGACCGCACCGGCTTTGACGGTGACTTTGCCGAACGCGAAACCATGCTAACCGTGCCCCCAAAGGGCAGCTGGGAGCTTTGCTGCCGCGTCCAATCCCTTCCCGAGGAGACGACCTGATGTGGAACCCGGAAGATCTCGGCTGGCAGAATCGCCTGGAGGCATTTCTCGACCACGATGCCACTGACGGTGCCCATGACCTGGGCCACGTGCGCCGCGTGGTCGCCACCGCCCGCCATCTCGCCCTGGCCGAAGCCGCCGACCTCGCCATCGTCCTGACGGCGGCCCGGCTGCACGACTGCGTGGCCGTCCCCAAGGACTCGCCGCTGCGCTCGCAGGCATCCCGACTGGCCGCCGAAAAGGCCCGCGAATTCCTGAAGAGCCAAGACTGCCCCGAAGCGGCAATCGAGGCCATCGCCCATTGCATCGAGGCGCACAGCTTCTCGGCCGGCATCGAGCCGCGCACGCCAGAAGCCTGCGTGGTCCAGGACGCCGACCGCCTGGAGGCCTTAGGGGCCATCGGACTCTGCCGCTGCATCGCCACCGGCGAGCGCATGGGGCGTCCGCTCTTCCACCCCGACGATCCGTTCTGGGAAGACCGAGAACCGGACGACACTCGCTGGAGTCTCGACCACCTGCCGGTCAAGCTCCTGCGCCTGGAAGCCACCATGCGCACCCGGACCGGACGCGCCGAAGCCGCCCGACGCACCACCTTTCTGCAGACATTCCTGGAAGAACTGCGACAGGAATTGCCATCCCGATAAAGTTCCTGTCCCAGAACGATCGAACTGTCTAATTTTATCCTCAGATCAATCATTCGGGAGAATCCATGTCCAAAGCCATTCTTGTCGCATTCACGCTGATGCTCACGACAGCAGCCGTTTCGTCCGCACGAGGATCGTCTTCCGACTACGCCTTGGGCATCCACCTGGGAGCCGCTCAAGACGGCTCGAGCTTCAGCGGTGTGAACTTCCGCGTCGGCCAGGACGAGTCCTTGGATCTGGTGGGAGCCTGGAACACCGGCGACGATGGCACAGTGATCCTCAACGGTAACTACCTACACCATGTCGCCCCCATTCTGCGCCAGATCCCCATCAAGGGAATCGTTCCCTACGTCGGCATCGGTGTGGGCGTGTGGGTCAACAACAGCACCGGCGCCTGGATCCAAGTGCCGCTGGGCATCGACATGCGCTTCAGCGTCCCCCTGGAAGTGGGCCTCTACATCGCACCGGGCATCGACGTGCTGCCCAAAACCAAGGCCAACCTGCACGGCGGAATCGCCTTCCGGTACTGGCTTTGAGCCTTTCCCTCGAACGCAAGGGCCAGCTCTTTGAGCTGGGATTCGCCTTCCTTTTCATTCCGCTCGTCGTCAGCACCATGGATCGGGCTCCCATCTTTCTGGGAGGCCGCATCCTGCTTTGGATCGGGCTCTTCATGCTGGTGGGGCTCAACAACGTTCGCGACGGCGGCCGTCTCAGCCAGTTTCTGCGCGCCAACCGCTCGCCCCGCGCTTGGCTTCCAGCTCTAGCCTTGCTGCTGGCCGCAGGTTCGCTTTTGCAGCTCCTCTTGGGCCGCCTGGGCTTCTGGGCACCTCCTGGCCGACTCGCCACCGCTGGCCCCGTCGCAAGCCTGCTCTTTTTGACGCTTTTTGCTGTCTCCACGGCTTTGCCCATAGAAGCGCTGCTGCGCGCCTACCTGCCGCGCCGCTTCCCGGACATGCTTCCCTGGCTTCTTAGCCCATTGCTTACGGCTTGGTTCTACCTCGGCTCATGGCAACCGACAGTCTTGCTTTCCGCCTTGGCGGGAGGCGTCCTCCTGACTCTGCTCGCGCGCACCAAGGCTCCCTTCTGGCTCTTGCCGGTGCTGCACGCCCTGGGAGCCTGGGCCGTGCTCTGTGCCCGCCTTCCGTGAAGGCGTTCCTTCGTAGGCTATTTTTGCGACATGGTCTTTATCTGCTTTGCAGGAACGCGCCGGGAGATCTTGCCGGGAGAATCCCTCTTGGTTGGGCGTGACCGAGCTGCCGCCCTGCAGGTCAAGGACCCGCACGTCTCCCGCAACCATGTCCGCGTAGAGCTCCTGCCCGACAACTCGGTCCTGGTTGCCGACCTCGGCAGCGTAAACGGCATGCGGGTCTCCGGAAAATCGGTGCCCTGGGCCGTACTAAAGACCGGCGAGAGCTTCACCATCGGACTTTCCGAAATCTTCTTGGAGGCATGATGGCACCGCTGGAAGCCGTGATCGACATCGGCACCAATTCGGCATTACTCCTGATTGCCCAGCGCGACGATGAGGGCATCCTCCGCACGCGGCTGCAGCGCGAAGCGATTTGCCGCCTGGGTAAAGGCATCGGCGAAGGATCCCCCATCGCTCCCGAGGCCGTGGCACGTCTGGCCACGGCACTGCGCGACTTTCGCGCCACGCTTGCCCTCACCGGCGCCCGCCTGCGGGCGGTGGCACTCACCGAGGTGGTGCGCGCCGCCAGCAACCCCGAAGTCGCCCTAGAGACAGTGCGACAGATTCTGACCATCGAGCCGCGCATCCTCAGCGGAATCGAAGAGGCCGCCTTGGTGCGCAAGGCAGTGCTCTCGCTCTATCCGGAACCTCCCCGCCTAGTGGTGGTGGACATGGGCGGCGGTAGCCTAGAAGTGGACTCGGGACGCAAATCGTGGAGCATGCCTCTCGGGGCGGTGCGGCTTTTCGAGCAGTTCCCGAAAGCTCCCCGCGAGCAAGTGATCAAGCACGTGCGCGCCGTATTCAAGGAGCACGGCCTGCGGCGCAGCGCCTTCGCGGGCTCGCAACTGGTGGCCGTGGGCGGCACCGCCACCACGCTTGCCGCCATGGAACTCGGCCTGCGCGAGTACGACGGCGAAAAGATCGAGGGCCACGCCATCCCGCTGGAGCTTTTCGACAAGTGGCTCTCCAAGCTCGACACTCTCCCCTCTTCGCTGCGCGCGCGACTTCCCGGCGTGTCGGCCGGACGCGCCGACATCCTGCCCATGGGGCTCGGGGTGCTGCGTTTCACATTGGAATACCTCAAGGCCGACACCTTGCGGGTCAGCGACCGCGGCCTGCGCTGGGGTCTGCTCCTGGAGGCCTTGGAATCGTGAGAATCAACCGCTATTTGGCCGCTTGCGGCCTAGGCTCGCGCCGCTCCTGCGAAGAACTGGTGCTTTCGGGACGCGTGGAGATCTCCGGCAAGGTGGTCCATGAGCTCTCCACCGAAGTGGCTGAGAACGCCCGCGTGAGTTGCGACGGGATCCCCGTGCGCCCTCCCGAGATTCGCCACGTGGTGCTCTTCCACAAGCCCAAGGGCTGCGTGTGCGCCCGCCACGACCCTCAGGGCCGGCAGACCATCTACGATCTGCTGCCCCCTCACTTCTTGCGCCTGGTGCACGTGGGTCGCCTGGACTTCGCGTCCCGCGGCCTTTTGCTGCTCTCCGACGACGGCGAGGTGGTCGACCGCCTCACTCATCCACGCTACGAGCACCGCAAGGTCTACCGCGTCCTTCTGGATGGCCCCCTGGAACCCGAAGATCTCCGAAAACTGTCCAAGGGAGGATGGCTCCTGGAGGACGATCGGCGACCGCTCGAGCCGGTGGGCGTGAAGGGCGACGGCGTCTCCCTGGAGCTCACCCTGAAGGAGGGGCGCAACCGCCAGATCCGCCGCATGATGGCCGCCTTCGGCCGCGAGGTGATTGACCTGCAGCGCACGGCCGTGGGAGAATGGAGACTCTCTGGACTGGAGGAGGGAACGTGGAAACTCTTGCCCGACGACGAATGGCGATCTTTGCGGCAATCCTTGGGATTGCCTCCCTTGCCGGGGGATCGGAGTCCGCAGCCCCCCGCCCGCTCTTCCTCGCCCCCGACGACGAGGTCCTCCCGGAACACGCGTTCGCGCTAAGCGCGACGCAGAACACCTTCCAGACGGCGCCCGCGCACGAAGCCGCGACGATGCGCCAGCCGGGATATATCCTGGTCGAGGCGGGCCTCAACGACCGGACTACCCTGGAGATGGGCGTTGCCGACCGGGCCACCCTGGGCGTGCGCATGCGCTTCCTAGAGGACACCGCACGCCACCTGCGACTGACAGGAGGCCTGGACGGCATTCTTGCCGGCCCTGAGGAACACCTCCAGGGAGTTTCCCAGGAATACCTCGGCGAAGCCTCCCGGCTCTGGCTCTTGGGGTCCTGGGAAGCACGACACGGCACGCTTGCGGCCGGCGCAGCCACGCGCGTCACCGACGGCGAGGTCCACTGGTCAATCTTGGCAAGCGGCAGAGTCCATGCCAAGCTGCTGCTTCCCCTCTCGCTCGGATGGGAAGGCCAATACGACGGCGACGACCTCCACCAGGCGGTGGGCTTCGGGATCGGCATCAAGTCCATCGAACTTTCGGCCGGGCTCTCGGAGTTCCAGAGCTGGATCGTCCGCCAAGGGAAGTGGGGATGGTTCTCAAACCCCGCTCCGGGGAGCCACGACGGCCGCAACAATCCGGGCGTATGGCTGCGCGCCGCCTGGTCCTTCCATCCAGAGGCGCAAGAACACCCGGCGGCACCGGCGGCGACCGAGGCCAATGGCGATGCGGCATCGCTGACCGAGGCCCTGGCGCGTCGCGAAGTGCACCGCGACCTGGCCGAGCTCGCCACCCTCGCCGACCTGGACGAAGAGGAGCCCATCCGCCGCGCCGTGCTGCGGCGACAGATCCTGTCAGAGGGCCGAGTCGCCCGCGAGGAACTGTGGTACTTGGCACGCGCCGCTGACGCCCCGCAATCGGAGCGCCTGCAGGCGCTGGCGACCCTCGACGCGGTGCTCTCTGACGCCGATCTGGACGCCATTTCCGATATCGCCAAGGACACCGCCCCAGTGATGCGCCAGGCCGCTGCCCGGGCGATGCTGCACCTGGCATCCCCCAAGTCGCTGAAGAGCCTTGCGGCGCTGGCCAAGGACCCAGATGCCTCGGTGCGCGCCGTGGCGGAGGCCGCCAAGCCGGCGACACCACCGGCAGCGCAAGACACGGCCAAATCCAAGCCTCAAGTCGCGCCCTCGGACACCGCCAAGGCCCCGGCCGCGACGGCGAAGACGGATTCCGTCAAAGCCGACAGCCTCCGCGCCAGTCCGGCAGAAGCAACGAAATCCAAGCCGGCGACCGCCAAGGACACCGCCGCCCCAGCGCCGATCAAGCCGGCCTCCGACACGGCCCATTCGACAAAATCCGACACCACCAAGGCGGCAGCAAAGCGCGAAGCCGTCCCGGAGGTCAAGCCGCCACAGTCTCCCGCGAAGCCGACGCCCCCCGCCAAGCCAACCAGCCCAGACAAGCCGACTGTCGCCGCAGAACACGCCACGCCCATCGAAGAGAAACACGAGTGAATCCTTCCATAGAGATTTCTGACTACGACTACGAACTGCCCGAGGAGCTGGTTGCCCAAGAGCCCTCGGTGCGCGGCAAAGCCCGCATGCTGATCGCCCCGCCGGGTCCGGCGGGAAGCCCAATAACCCACGGCACCGTGGCCGACATTGTGAGCCAACTGCGTCCTCGCGACGTGCTGGTGGTCAACGACACCCGTGTAATTCCGGCCCGTCTGCGCGGCACCTTCCCCACTGGCGGGCGCTTTGAGATCCTGCTTTTGGAACAGGTCTCGGACGACGGCATCTCCTGCCTGTGGGAAGCCATGGTGCGCCCTGGCCGAAAACTCCCCCCAAATACCCATCTCTCGGTGGGCGGCATGGATGTCATCGTGGAAGACGTGCGCGTCGACGGCACCCGCTTGCTGCGCTTCCCGCTGCCCCCCAAGGCCTTCCTGGAACACCTGCACGGCCTAGGCGAGACACCGCTGCCGCCCTACATCCACCGCCCAGTCCGCAAGGACGACGAAGAGCGCTACCAGACGGTCTTCGCTCGTGAGGACGGCGCCGTGGCAGCTCCTACGGCAGGGCTCCACCTCACCGAGGAGATCCTCGCGGCCCTGGCCGCAAAGGGCGTGGACACCGTACGTACCACCCTGCACGTGGGTGCCGGCACATTCCTTCCGGTGAAGGAAGAAAACGCCCTGGAACATCCCATGCACGAAGAGCGCTACACCCTCTCGGCAGAAGCGGCGGCGCGACTAGAGCAGGCGCGCGCCGAAGGCGGGCGCATCGTGGCGATTGGCACCACCTCGCTGCGCACCCTGGAAACGGTATGGCGGGCCCACGGCGCCTTCGTAGAGGACTCCGGGCGCACCCGACTCTACCTCCATCCGCTCGACCCGCCGCGCTCGATCCAAGGGATTCTCACCAATTTCCACTGGCCGCGCAGCACCTTGATCCTTCTGGTCGCCGCCTGGCTCGGCGGTCGCGAACGCTGGCGCGAGGTCTACGAGACGGCCGTGCGCGAGCGCTACCAGTTCTTCTCCTACGGCGACTGCATGCTGAGCCTCAAGGACTGACGGATTCCGTCAATCCCCGCCGCGAGCGGCGGCATAGGCGTCGCGCACCACGAGCGATGCCAGCGCCATCCCAAAGGCTGCCGTCACCGCCACCGAGCTTCCGTTGACCACCAGCTTGCGGGCGCACCAGTCGGGGCGCTCCGGATCCCCTTCCTTGGGCTTGGGGCAGAAGCAATGCCCACTGCCGCAGGCTGGAGCCACGTCGTCCACCGGCTCCAGGGCCGGCTCCTCGCTGTAAACCACCGTGAAGTCGCCCGCATAGCCGCGCCGGCGCAACCCCTTGCGCACGATGCGCGCCAGCGGACACATTTTGGCTTTCCAGAGGCTCGCCGTGCGCACCTGGGTCGGATCAAGCCGGCACGCCGCTCCCATGGAACTGTAGAGCCGCACCCGCGCCGCGCCCGCATGCTCGATCAGGTCGAGTTTGTTGGTATAGCTGTCAATGGCGTCGATCACGTAGTCGTAGCGTTCCAGCTCAAAGCGCTCGCGCGTCTCGGCCGCATAGGCCTCCTGGATGGCCTCGACTCGCACCTTGGGGTGGAGCGAGAGCAGACGGGCCTGCAACACCTCCACCTTGGGCTTACCGACGCATCCCACCGCGGCCTGAAGCTGGCGGTTCACGTTGGTGATGCAGACCACGTCGGAATCCACCAGGGTCAACTCACCAACACCGCTGCGGGCGAGCGCCTCGGCACACCAACTGCCGACCCCGCCCACGCCAAAGACGATGACGCGCGAGGCCTGCAGGCGCTCCAAGGCACTGGATCCCACCAGCCGTTCCAGCCGGTGGAAGACCGGATGCGCCATTTCCGTTACTCCAGGTTGGCGATCTGTTCCTTCAAGGATTCCAATTCGTCCTTGATGGCGATCACCAGATGGGCGATGGCGGCGTTCTGGCACTTGCTGCCGGTGGTGTTGGCTTCGCGCAGCATCTCCTGAAGAAGAAAGCCCAGGCGCTTTCCCACCGCTCCGCCCGCTTCCAGGCATTCCCGGAACTGAGCGTTGTGGGAGCTAAAGCGCGTCATCTCTTCGTCTACATCAAGCTTGTCGGCGAGATGCGCCACTTCCTGCGCTAGCCGCGCCGGGTCCACGGCGTAGTCGCCGATCATCTCCTGGATGCGCACCTGCAGCTGCTTCCGGTAGGTTTCCAGCTGCTCCCGGGCCAGCGGCGGAATCTGGGCCAGCGCCGTCTGGATGCGCTCCAGACGCGAGAGCAGATCCACCTTGAGGTTTTCCCCTTCACGGAGACGGAAACTGTCGTGCTGGGCAAGCGCCGCCTCCAGCGCCTGCAGCAGGGCCGGCTTCAGCTCCTGGGACGAGGGCTCCGGCTCTCCTTCGGCCTTGCGCACCTGCTCCCAGCGCAGCAGATCCTCCATGCGGATCTCCCCCATGATGCCGGCGGCGGCCTGCACGTCGCGCAGCTCGTGCGCCAGTCGCGCCCAGCGCCCGTTGCCCTCCTTCTGCTCAGGAGCGGCGAGCACGTCTTCCACGTTTGCCGAGACCGTGAGGCTGCCACGCCCCACCTTACCGGCCAAGGCCTCGCGCACAGCACCCTCCAAGGGAGCCAAGACACGCGCTAGGCGCAGTTGAGCCTCCAAGAAGCGCCCGTTCACCGAGCGCACTTCCACCACCACCTTACGAGATCCGCACAGGACCTCTCCGGTTCCGTACCCCGTCATCGAACGTATCTGACCCATGATTTCCTTCCTCTCCACCCAATCGGGGACGCGGCACGCACAGACATTCTGCCGTTTCCGGTGCCATCGCCCAGTTGACCTTAAAGAAACAAACTTGACACCTTTTTACACCCCTTACTTTGCCCGGACTGGTAGCTTCCATGCATGCCTATTTCGAAAAGCCTGGTCTACCCCAGAACGCACCGCTTCCAGATCCCTGTCATGGGCTCGGGGCACAGCATCGACACTCCGCTACGGGTGGCACGCTTCGGCATCAGCTCCGTGGTAAGCCTCGTCGACGACATTCTCGTGGAGCAGGTGCATCGCCTGCACGCCCAGCGCCGCGGCCTTCCCTTCCAGGCCGTCCCGGTCACCGCTCCCGACGCCCGCGTGCAGCGCGTGCGCAACTACTTCGACTTCGTGTGGGACGAAGTCCACGCCCAGCTGGACGAGATGCGCGCCCAGGAGTTCGCTCCCGGCACCGACAAGACCCGCTACTTCGAGATGCTCCCGGAGACGTCCCCCCTCAAGGTGGACTATCTGCGCATGCTCGCCCTGCCCCAAGGCGCCGCCAGGAACGCGCTGGCCGATGAACTTTCGCAGCGCATGGAAGCGGGTTCCATCGACGCCAACATCATGACCAAGCTCGACCGCCGCCCGGTCGCCAAAGACGGCACCATGCGCGAGGCCGGCCTCTCGGACGCCAAGACGGCACTGCGCGGCTTTGCCCTCTCGCGCAACCAGGGCAACATGGTCTTTTCGGCAGGCATCAACCCGACCCTCTTCGGGCTCATGGAGGAATTCCCCGACTTCTACCGCTCCGCCGATGGGGAACCGAAGAAGGGCATCATCATCAAGGTGAGCGACTTCCGCTCAGCCATGGTGCAAGGTCGCTTCCTTGCCAAGAAGGGTCTGGAGGTGCGCGAATTCCGCGTCGAGTCCGGCCTCAACTGCGGCGGACACGCTTTTGCCTCCGAAGGCGATCTGCTAGGCCCCATCGTGGACGAGTTTCGCAAACATCGCGACAGCTTCCCCGCCGAATTTGCCCCCCACATTGAAAACTGGTTCCATCGCAAGGGACGCGAAGTTCCTGCCGGCACCCGCGAACACGAAGCCGCCGTGGCCATCCAAGGCGGACTCGGCAATTCCGGCGAGCAGCGCCGTATGATCGAGGGCTTCGGTGCCGACGCCACCGGTTGGGGCACCCCTTTCATGCTGGTCCCGGAAGCCACCCCGATCGACGACCGCACCCGCGAGCTGTTGCGGCGCGCCAAAGCCGAAGACCTCTACCTCTCGGGGGCGTCTCCGCTGGGCGTTCCTTTCAACAACCTGCGCACCAGCACCGCCGCCCTGGAGCTGCGCCGCCACATCGAAGCGGGCAAGCCCGGCAGCGCCTGCCCCAAAGGCTTCCTGGTCTCCAACACTGAATTCTCCGAGACTCCCATCTGCACGGCCTCGGCCAAGTACCAGACGCAGAAGCTCGCCCAGATTGGCGGCATGGAAGCCGAAGGTGCCGCAGCGGTGCTGGCCAAGGAGTGCATCTGCCACCAGCTGGGAAACGGTGCCTTGGCCTTCATCGCCCAGGAAAACCGCGCCCTCAAAGGCGAGCCGCCTCAGGAATCCAACGTCGTTGTGAGCATCTGCCCCGGCCCCAACCTCGCTTGGTTCGATCGCATCTACTCGCTTTCCGAGATGGTCGACCACATCTACGGCCGCATTCCCTCTCTCGTTCCTGCCGAGCGTCCTCACTGCTTCGCCGCCGAGCTTGAGATGAATGTGAAGGACTACCAGAAGCTCGTCGTCAAGGGTGCCAAGGACCCGGCCATCGCCGCCAAGGCCGAGCGCACCCGCAAGACGCTGCTGGAAAGCATCGCCTGGTATCGGGAGTTCGTGGCCACCGCCACCGCCTACGACGACGAGAACCTCTCCAGCCTTTCTGAGGCCCTGGATTGCCAAGAGCCTCTGCTGCTCTCGGCGACGGAACCCGTGACCGTCGCCTAAATCTTCCACTAAGCGGGCAAGAAAAAGCCCCGGAACCAAAATGGTTCCGGGGCCTTTTCGTAACTAGGATCTGAGCGGGAGGTTAGACCTCCTTGGCCTCGAACCACTTCATGTTCTTGCGCAGCTTGCGGCCGGTCTTCTCGATCAAGAGCTCGTGCTCCTTGGCGCGGGTGGCCAGGAAGTTCTTCTTGCCGTTCTTCTTCACTTCCGTCATGAAGTCCTTGGCGAACTTGCCCTTCTGGATGTCCGTCAGAGCCTTCTTCATGGCCTTGCGGCTGGCGTCGGTGATGATCTTCGGGCCGGTGACGTAGTCGCCGTACTCAGCGGTGTTGGAGATCGAGTAGCGCATGTAGGAGAGGCCGCCCTGGTTCATCAGGTCGACGATCAGCTTCACTTCATGGAAGCACTCGAAGTAGGCCATTTCCGGCGGGTAGCCGGCGTCGACCAAGGTCTGGAAACCGGCCTTGACCAGCTCCGAGAGACCGCCGCAAAGGACAGCCTGCTCGCCGAACAGATCGGTCTCGGTCTCGTCGCGGAAGGTGGTCTCGTAGGCGCCAGCGCGCAGGCCGCCGATGCCCCTGACATGAGCCAGCACCTTCTGCTTGGCCTTGCCCGAAGCGTCCTGGTAGACGGCGAACACGCAAGGAACGCCGCCGCCCTTTTCGTACTCGGAACGAACCAGGTGGCCGGGCCCCTTGGGGGCCGACATGATGACGTCCACGTCCGCTGGGGGCTTGATGTAGCCGAAGTGGATGTTGAAGCCGTGCGAGAAGACGAGTGTCTTGCCCTTCTTCAGGTTCGGGAGGATGTCCTTCTCGTAGACGTCGCCCTGGATCTCGTCAGGAAGCAGGATCTGGATGTAGTCGGCCTTGGCGGCAGCCTCGGCGGCCGTGAACAGGGTTTCGCCGGGCTTGAAGCCGTGCTTCAGGGCGAGCTTGTAGTTGTCGGAGACCTTGCTGCCGGAACCCTTGCGCTGGCCGATGATGACGTTGACGCCGGAGTCGCGCAGGTTCTGCGCCTGGGCGTGGCCCTGGGAACCGTAACCGATGATGGCGATCGTCTTGTTCTTGAAGGAATCGAGCTTGCCGTCCTTCTCCGTGTAGACCTTCAAGCCTGACTTGGTATGGCCCGAACTTTCCTTCTCCGTATCGACCTTCATTCCTATCCTCGCTTGTTTTGTGGATTCTCAGCGGCGCAAAGCGCAATGCTTTCCTCCGCTTGGCCTATCCGGCCCAATGGGAGCAAACAAAAAACATACATCGCGCGGAGGGGTGGACACAAGGGAATTGGGCCTAAAAAGGCTCAGACAAATTTTGTCAAAAGACCGAAAAGGCTCAGCCGCGCAGCGCTAGCGGGCAAGCCACCAGTCGCCTTTGCCCCACATCCACGAGAGCCGGTCGCTCGGACCGGCAAGCGTTAGTGGCGTGCGGGCAACGCGGATGGAAGGGGCATCCCGCAGGAGGATCCAGGGGAGACGGAAGCTCGCCGCGCGCCGGAGCAGCCATGCCCTTGCCGGCGCCGAGGCTCGGCACCGAGGCGATCAAGAGCTTGGTATAGGGATGCAACGGCTCGCGGCAGAGCTCTTCGGCCGGGCCGCGTTCGACGATGCGTCCGAGGTACATCACCGCGATCTCGTGAGAGATGTGGCGCACCACGCCCATGTCGTGGGCAATAAAGAGATAGCCCAACCCACGCTCGGCCTGGATATCTTCCAGCAGATTCACCACCTGAGCCTGCACCGACACGTCCAGCGCCGAGACCGGTTCGTCGAGCACCAGGAGCTTGGGCTCTACCGCCAGGGCGCGGGCGATGCCCACCCGCTGGCGCTGCCCGCCCGAGAACTCGTGGGGACGGCGATCCACATGCGCTTCCGAGAGGCCCACGCGATCAAACAGCGCAATGACCCGCTCGCGCCGTTCCACAGGAGCGCAGAGTCCGTGGACCTCAAGTCCCTCGGCCACCGACTGCCCAACCGTACGGCGCGGATCGAGGCTTGCATAGGGGTCCTGGAAAACGATCTGCATGTGGCGGCGGAAACGCCGCAGGTCTCCCGACTTCAGGGCCAGCACATCAGTGCCGTCCACCAGCACGCGGCCGGCGTTTGGCTCCACCAGGCGCAGAATGGCCCGCCCGGTGGTGGTCTTGCCACAACCAGACTCCCCCACCAGTCCCAGCGTCCGACCCGGCTCCAGGTCTAAATCAATGCCATCGACGGCGCGCACGAAGCGGCGGGCACGGGAAAAGAGGCCATCGCGCACCGGAAAGCGCACCTCCAGGCCGCGGACCGCAAGCAGGCTCATAGGGCCACCTCAGCGGAAACCCAAGGCGGCAGCTCGTCCTGGCGAAGGCAGGCGCAAGCGCAGCCGTCAGGGCGAAGCGAAAGCAAAGGCTGCGTCGCGGCGCAAGCAGGCACGGCATGGCTGCAGCGCGGATGGAAGCGGCACCCTTCGGGCCAGCTGCCGGGCGGCGGCACGCGGCCGGGAATGGCCGTCAAGCGGCCAGTGCGTGGACGGAAACCGGGCACAGCTCCCAGGAGGCCTTGCGTGTAAGGATGGCACGGGCTCGACAAAATTTGTCCGGAAGGGCCTTCCTCGACAACCTTGCCGGCATACATCACGCAAATGCGATCAGCCACGCGTTCCACCACGCCCAGGTCGTGGGTGATGAAGATCATGGCCATGCCCAGCTCCCGCTGGAGGTCCGCCAAGAGTTCCAGAATCTGCGCCTGGATGGTGACGTCCAGGGCGGTGGTCGGCTCGTCGGCAAGTAAGATCTCGGGGCGGGCGCAGAGGGACATGGCGATGAGCACGCGCTGACGCATGCCTCCCGAAAGCTCATGAGGATGGCTCTTGAGGCGCGAGATGGGGTCGGGAATGCCGACGCGATCAAGCCAGGCGGCAGCCTCTTCGCGGGCGGCCTTGCCCGAGAGCCCGCGATGCAGCCGCAGCACCTCGGAAATTTGCGCCTCCACCGTGAGGAGAGGGTTGAGCGCTGTCATGGGGTCCTGGAACACCATGGCCACGCGCCGGCCGCGCACGGCGCGCCAGCCACGCTCGTCCAGCCCCGTCAATTCCTGTCCGGAAAGGCGGATGGAGCCCTCTACCCGGGCAGTGCCGTGGGGAAGCAGCCCAAGGAGCGAGAGCGCCGTCACCGACTTGCCGCAGCCCGACTCCCCGACAAGCCCCAGCGTCTGCCCGCGCGCGAGGTCGATGTCCAGTCCGTCGACGGCGGGAAGCCAGCGCGTCGCGCCGCGAAAGGAGATCGACAGTCCCCGCACCTCAAGGAGAGCCTCGGCCATGGTCGGGGAAGAATAGCTATCCGAGGCGTTCACAGCCGGGTCTGCGAGAACCAGTCGAGGCCTTCCAGAGTGAGGTCGGGATGGATCTCATCGAAGACCGGCGAGCGCCCGCGCAGCGCGTTGCACCAGCCGCCAGTCGCCAGCACCCGCGTCTGCGGAGGCATTTTCTCCTCTTCCTGGATGCGGCGCACCAGGTATTCCATCATGCCCATGTGCCCGAGGATCAGCCCCGAGGCTAGCGCCTCCTCAGTGGTGTGCCCCACGACATGGTCGGGCACATCCAGAGAAATCTGCGGCAGCCGCGCCGTGCGCCCCGAAAGGGCGAGCATCCCGGTCTCGATGCCCGGGCAGATGACCCCCCCCATGTAGGTGCCGCCGTGGATCACATCGAAGGTGGTGGCGGTGCCGAGGTCGATGACGATGGCGTCGTGCAGCCCCAGTCGCTCCACGCCCAGGGCGTTGGCCAGGCGATCTGGCCCGATCTGAGCCGGATTGGCGTAGGCGATAGGGAAGCCGCAGTTCTCGCTGGAGAGCACCGTGACAGATTCTGTCACGATGCGCGAGAGAGCTTCGCGCCAGGCGCGTTCTAGCGAGGGAACCACGGTGGCCAGCACCGCGCAGCCGATGCGGGTGGAGGAGAGGCGTCCGATGTTGAGCAGCCCCCGCACGCGGAACTCGATCTCATCGGAGGTGGCGTTGGGGCGCGTGGTGATGCGCCAAGTGGCGCTCAGGGAACCGTCGCGGAAGACCCCCAGGACGGTGTGCGTGTTTCCGATGTCCACGGCCAGCATGGGTGCCTTTCCTCAGTTCCTGTGCGACTCACCGCTGTGGAAAATGAGCTGGGAGGGGCTTGAACCCTCGACCCGCGGCTTAAAAGGCCGCTGCTCTACCGACTGAGCTACCAGCTCGAACTTCAAGTCCGAAGGCGGGGAAAGATAGTCATTCCAGCCTTCTAACTACAGACTGAGCTTGCTTAGATAGCTACCGACAGAGCTGACATCAGTGGGAATACTACCCTGAGATAGATCAATCTCACACTTTGGCCCATCGTACGAAGAACCTCCGACCTGAAGGACAAACGTCAGACCGGCAGTAATGCGATAGGGAATCGGCGTTTGATTGACGATTTTCTTCAGGATATCCGTATTGATCGAACTGAAGGGGATCTTTCCCGTCAACGTCACCTTCTGCTTGGTATTGGCTGGGATCGTAAATGGATCCACATCGGTCGAGATCGGGGTCGTCTGATTGTCGATGTACACGTTCAAGGATGGTCGCACAGTCTGTCCAAACGAGGCCACGCCAGAATTGCCGGTATTATCTCCGACAAAATTGAACGTAAGCTGCAAATTGAAGTCGTTTTTGCTGGGCAATTGGAAAGAGTATGGGTCATAGGAGGTCGTAACCTGCGGATTCGTCACGAGCGCGTCTGCGGCACTGAATTTGACCTTGGCGACGTTCATTGTCTCCTCGGCGCTGTCCAGCAGGGAGCAGCCCATGAAGACAAATCCTGTCAAAGCGGCGATGCCCAGAAGTGTGCGGCGCATATGGGGAATTCTCCTTAGAAGAGGAAGGTCATGGAAAAGCGCGTCTGCCCATCGCGGACCGATTCGCTGGAACTCACGTTGCCGATCAGGTCCACGGGCTTAATGTAGGCAGCATCCACTTCCAGCACGTCCGAAACGGACACGCCGATGCCGATATCCAGCTCCTGTCGCTCTCCGGAAGGATCGAAGAGGAGTCCCGAACGCAGCGACAGAATGCCCGAATAGGTGTACTCCGCCCCAATATCGTATTGGGAATTTTCCAAGTTCTTCCAGAGATAATCGCCGGCTCCGGACCCGGCTGGCGTCTTGCCTTCGCCCCACGGCTCGGAAACCGCATACCAGGTCCCCGCGAGGATGCCACGAGCGTTCCCCAGGGTGTCGCGACTGGTCAGCTCATGCGACATATCGGCGGCAATGCGAAGGGAGTGCAGCGGCGTCTGGAGAAGACGGTAGGAGGTTCCGATCCTGGCGGTCAAAGGAATCGGGTCACTCTCCGACTTGTCGATGTAGAAGACCGACGGCCCGATGTTCTGCACGAAGAGGCCAAAGTCCAGCCCCTTGGTCAAGGCGTTCTTGCGGAGCAGTCCCACGTCAAAGGCGTAACTTGCCGCCGTACCATCCTGCGCCTGCCCACCAATCGTGATGCCGGGAGCCAGGGCGGAATAGAGGAACTTGATGTTGAGTCCAAGGCCCCAGTCCTGCGACAGCCGCGTGCCGTAGGAAAGTGCTCCCACGACTTCGTAGGAATTGAACTTTTGGACTTCCTCGCCAGCCTCGTTGGTGATCGAGTTCTCGCCGAAGGAGACGAAGTTGACGAAGCCTCCAATGGTGCCCCACTCTTCGATGGGGAAGGTCGCAGCGGCAAAGGTGTGGAAGAGGTCCTTGAGCTGCAGCGACGGAAGTAGCGTCTCGTAGTAGAAGCCGAGCTCCGCCTGCGCCTTGCGCTCCCGCATGATGCCCGCCGGCGTGGCAAACCACAGATCCTGTCCTTGGGACACCACCACGGTAGCGTCCGAGGAGCCGAGACCGTTGCCCGCATGGTAGTGGATCCAGCGCGCCTGCTGGGACGAATCGGCAATCTGCCGCGAACCGGCCGCTTTCTTGGAGGCTTCGGGGGGGAAGTACTTCCAGGCGCCTTTGTCGCTCGCCACCCAGATATTGCCCTTCTTGTCCGAGGCCACCGAGCGCACTTCGACGCCCTGGAAGGCCACGCGTTCCCAGGCGGTGCCGTTCCAATGCGAGAGTCCACCGGGATGCGCCACCCACATGCCTCCAGATGGGTCGAACGTCAAGGCGCGTACAGAATCTGACAAAAGGCCGTCGGCACGACCGAACATCTTCCAGGTGCTGGCCTCCTTGGTGATTTCCAGGCGAGACACGCCTCCCGTCTCAGTGCCCACCCAGATCTCGCGTCCACGCGAATCCACCGCCACGGCGCTCACCTGCTGAGAACGCAGGCCGAACTTCTCGCCAAAGCGCCGGACCTCGAAGTCGCTGCCCTTCTGCTTCAGGCGCACCACGCCAGAATCTGTCCCGATCCACACCGAAGCTCCGGAAGAAGCCAGGGCGGTGATGCGGTTGGAGGGAAGCCCCGAGGAATCGAAGCCCTTCCACATCTTGCCATCAAAGCGCCGCAAGCCGTTTTTTGTTCCCACCCAGAGCTTGCCCGTCTCGTCCAGGGAAATGGTCGAAACATCGCCGGGAACCGCCAAGCCGTAGGGGATCTTGAGATCCACCAGATCTTTCTCCTCGTCGGCACTTGCGATGCCGTTGGCCTTGCGGACCCGCGTCATCAGGGATTCCTGCGAGGCCGTATCCAAGGGCCAGAGATTGCCCAGCACACGCCGCACCACCGTCACCAACTGGTCGCCCTGTTCCAGAGGCATGGTGGATCCGTCACGCCAAGCACGGCCGTCGTAGCGCCAGACGCCCAACGAAGAGCCCGCCCAGACCTCGCCGCGATTGAAGAAGCTGGTGCGCTTGACGGCGCAGAGGGCCGTCACTTGCCCCGCCACCGCATGCGGCAACGACAACTCCCATTCGTCCGAAAGCGGCCCGAAAGCAAGCCCCGCCGGGTTCCAATAGGTGGCAAAGACATCGTCGGCCACAGCCGTGGAGACTTCGCCCATGCCCAGTTGGCGAGCGCCAACGGGCATCACCAGCGTGATGACGGAGGAATTTTCGGCAGCGGCCATTCCGGCCAAGCCCAAGATAAGCGCGAAAGATGTCAACTTACGCAACGGAATCCCTCCAATCGGGAACGGGATACTTGCCATCCTGCCCCGGCAACATGGGACGCCACTCGCCAGGGTCCCAAGCATTGCGAGGCCGCAACAGGATGTGGCAACCAGGCCGGAAAGGGGGAATGAGTTCGGGGTGCGAAGAAAGCTGATCGCGCGTCACGTAGACATCCGCAAACAACTTAAGGGACGCGGCATCCTCGGGAGGCACATCATAGTAGAAGGTGCGAATCTCTTGGTAGTCGCACTCCTCGATCGCCTTGAGATTTTCTTCCACCATGTGATTCCAATCCGCCGTCAGTTCGGCGATGCGCTCCTTGGACAGGGAGAGCCCTTCCAGGTGCAACCGGAACTCACTTTCGTTGGGCTTGTTGAGCCGGATGGCATCGCGCGGGCTGTGCCGCAACCGGTAGACACCGCTGCTGTGGATCCTCTCGGAAGGCTCCTCTTGGTCGGAATGCCGCTGCAGCGCAATGTAGAGGCCGGCGACGAAGAGCGCCACCAGTACGGCGAGTGCAGCGCCGAAGATCAAGGCGTAGGTCATGCGATCAATTTAGCGATTCGCAGGCGCCGCGGCGCTGGGCAAAGCGAGTTTTGAAGCGCACAACAGCAACGGACGCCTACCAATACGAAAAATCCCTTTCCGGAAAATCCGGAAAGGGATAAATAAGCAACCGCTGAAATCGAAGGAATGGTTATTTGTCGTTCACGATATCAATGCTAACGAGGCGTCCATTGGTGGCCTTCGACTTGACCCGAACCCCCGGCATTTCCAGCTTGTCGCGCAAGCGGCGCACTAAGCGGTTAGCCGTATTGTACTTGGCACGCGGAGCCAGCAGGGTGTAATCCATCGTTTTGTCGGTGAAGATGTTCTGCTTGCTTCCCGGGAATTCCTGATCCACGAGATCTTCCATGTTGTCCTTGATCTTCTCAAGGGTTCGCTCGTCGAAATGACCGACGACATTGAAGATCACCTTGTACTGAGCGCCCTTGCGAGCCTCCGTCTTCCAGTAGTTCGTGAGCCGCTGGAGCACCTTGTCGATCGCGTCGTTGGAAGCTTCTTCGTCCAGAGCCTGATCCGTGGTATTGGGCCGGGTCTGGGAATAGCCCGTCTCGGTCCCTAGGGTGCGCCCGGTGGTGGTCTCGAAGGCGCGAATGGTAAGCGAGGCCTTGCGCCCGCCCGGAACGCTCTGCACGGTTCCGGAGAACGTGATGTAGATGTCGCTTCCGGAAAGCAGTGCGATCTTGTAGGAGGCGTCCGCATCGGCCCCTCCCACCTTATTCAAGGCGTCAACCTGCTCGTTGATGTTCTCGATCGCCCTGGGGTTCTTCACCTCATACTGGCGAGCCGTCAGATAACTCTCAATGCTTCCAGACATTTGCTGGGCAAGCGGATTCTTGTCGAAGACATCCAAGGGACTCTGCCCTTTGGGGGCGTCGGGAATCACCATGATGGAAGGATTTCCTACCGCCTCGGCCAAATCCTCGCGCGAAGCAAGCACACCCTTGGAAGCCAGGAAATCATTCAAGGCCCCTTTGCTCACGCGGATCATGCGAGTCATGGCGTATTCGCCATTGGCAAGCTTGCGGGTGGCCGTCACCTTGTCAGCGGTCCAGGTGATGAAAGGACGCGGTTCGCGATAGATCTCGTCGAGCACCGGAT
>DAIPHW010000018.1:0-24484 GCA_036771135.1 Fibrobacterota bacterium
TTGGTCACGGCGAAAGTATCTACGCCAGCGACAATTTCCGTCGTGTCGCCTTGCGGTGCCTTGAACTTACCACCCTTGGCGGAAGCGGTGCCGCCCTTTTGGCAAGCTCCCAGAACCAGCGCCACGGAGGCGATGAGAATGCGTTTGCGCATCGTGAACCTTTCTCCCTGTGTTACTTCGGAAAAACCTCAAGCTAGTTGCGCGGGGGCTCCCGTGTCTACCGCGTCGTGGACATCTTCCCGCCGCGGCAGGAAAAATGCCGCAAGGAGAGCCAGCACCAAGCACACTGAGGTCGCCAGATAGGCATTAGCAAAGCCCTGCAGCCCTGGATGGCTGGCTGTGAGAGCTCCCATGGCCGCCGCCGCCACCACGCTGCCGATAGAACTGCACATGGTGACCAGCGACTGCGCCGCCGCCCGCTCGCGCACTGG
The DNA here is from genome assembly GCA_036771135.1 of Fibrobacterota bacterium. Taxonomy (GTDB): domain Bacteria; phylum Fibrobacterota; class Fibrobacteria; order UBA5070; family UBA5070; genus JBDKGV01. The sequence goes on from DAIPHW010000018.1 coordinate 432, forward strand.
TGCCGCATGCAGGGCGGTGTAGCGCACCGGCCCCTGGAGAGTGGACATGAAAAGCCCCAAGGCAAAGCTCACCCCGTAGAAAAGTCCAAGCGAAGGGGGAAACCAAGCCAAGGCGGCAAAGCAGACGGTGAGGACGATCAATCCCGGGACGGTCAGGGCACGCGCTCCAAGCCGGTCCAAAATGCGCCCCACCAATGGGGATCCGATGGTGATGCCGAAGACCAGCGGCAACAGCATAAAGCTCGCCTTGTGGACCGGCACATGAAACGCCGCCGCGGCAAAGGACGGGAAGAAGGTGGTCCCGCCGACTTGCACGATTCCGATGGCAAGCCCCAGCGCCATAGAAATACGCACGCCGCTGATTTCCAACAACGCGGGATGAATGATGGGATCAGAAACGCGCCGCTCTACCCATAGAAATGCGATTCCGCTCAGCAGGGCCACGATGAGAAGAGGAAGCACCGGAAGCCCCAGCAAGCTGGTTCCAAAATGGTTGGTGTCTAAGAGGCCGATGCCGCTGGCCAGACAAAGCAGAGCTGCCGTGAGAAGCACCAGACCGACAAAATCAAACGGCTGCTGCCGACGGCTCTTGCGCACCGGCAAGGTGCGGGCGGCGCTCCAAAGCACCAGCGCCGAGAGGGGCAAGTTCACCAGAAAGATCCAATGCCACGAGAACATGAGGCAGACGCCGCCGAGAAGGGGGCCGATCAGGAACGCCACGCCGAACATGGCTCCGATCATGCCCATAGCCCGCCCACGCCGCTCCATAGGAACCACATCCCCCACCGTCGCGGTGGCGATCGGGAAGATACCGCCAGCTCCGAATCCTTGAACGACGCGAGCAGCCACAAGCATTCCCCAAGAGGGAGAAAGGATCGCTCCCAAGGAGCCCGCGGCAAAAAGAGACACGCAAGCGAGATAGACAGGCCGACGTCCCATGCGGTCCGAAAGTTTGGCCAGCAGCGGATTCCCGACCAGATTGGCAAGCACGTAGGCATTGAGCAGCCAAGACAAGGCGCGCTGCGAGACGCCAAACTGGTGCTGAATCGCAGGCAAGGCCGGACCGAGCACAGCGATATCTAGGGCGCCCAGCAGCACTCCCAAAAAGAGCGTGGTGGTGAGTTTGCGATCCATTCAAGTCTCCCGTTCTAGATCGGCAAGCTACAATGTCTGTCATGAAAGCCTTCGTGTCGTTGCTCCTGGCGTTTGCGGCAATTGCAGCCAACGCGGCGACCAGACCTCGCTGCGGCACCGCCGAGCTCACTCCAGACGTGGTGCGCACATTACTTTCCGGCACGCTTGCCGGAGGCTTCTCCGTACAGCAGATCGCAAGACGCACCGGCATGGCTGTGGACACTCCAAAAACCGCAAGCTCCGAGCACTTCACCATCGCATGGATTCCCCCGGGAAAGCCTTCGCGCGACACCATCACCCAGGCGATGAACGACACGCTAGCTGGTGACTCACTCCCCGAAGCCATTCGCCTTAGCCTGACGAGTTTGGAACACGCCTGGCACCTGTATGTGGACACCATGGGAATGTCCCCTCCGCAACCTCATTCACCCAGTCCACACTGGCATATCACCTCCACCGGCGGACGCTACCTAGTAGAGATGCTGACCGTGGACGGAACGAACTTCTCCGGCGTAGGCCTTTCCTCAAGCATGACCTATTACGCCATCACCATTCCCGAAGACGATGCCGGAAGCAGCAACATCGCCGTCGCCAGCGGTTGGACTTCCGGAGAAATCAGCAGTTGGAGCCTGCACCCCGACACCGCCACCAGCAGCTCTTCAAATATCGGCCGAGATTACCACACAGGCTGGCGCGAGGGGCTTGCCGCCACCTTGACGCACGAACTGTTCCACGCTGTCCAGTTTCGCTATGAGCGAAGCCTTTCGCACTTCTTCTTCGAAGCTTCGGCGGTCGGTATGGAAGAGCGCGGCGCCCCCTGGACCGCCGACTGGCCCCAATATGTCGGCATCATCTACAGCAGCCTGCCGACGCTGACCGATATGAACGGATGGGAATACCCTTACGGCGAAGGCTTGTGGACCCAAAGCCTGACGCAGGATTGCGGAGATGGCTTCCAGAAGCGCTTCTGGAGCGATCGAGAGCGCCGCGAAAGCGACGACGTGTTAACGACCTTCCATCGCACCGCATCCACCAGCTCCGGCTGCGTCACCAATTTTGAAGGCGTTTTCTCGCGCCACGCTTTGCGGCTCTTGGGATCTGGAAAGCGAAGCTCGTGGCTCTCGGATACGGTGTTCGGCACCGCCCTTGCGCCGTTTCGCCTGGCGGCCATCATGCCTTCACTGACCCATACCACCTTGTCATCCAGCGATTCCATCTCAGGTGGGCTCCTTGCCATTCCCGGTCTGTCGCCTCGCTACCGCAGCCTACCAACCATGGGCACCCTCAGCGTGGTGGTCTCGGGAACCGGAGCCCCCATCCATCTCGTGGAAGCCGGACCGGACGGAGCCGCCCAGGACTCGAATTTCCTGCTTTTGCCACCCTCGTCTTCGTCGCGTTGGATCGGCCTTGCCAATTCGGACGCCGACAGTCAGGACGTTTGGTTTGGCTTCGGAAAAGCTCCAGCCTTGGATACCCAAGCCTCCGGAAAATACCTGACCTGGACTCTCGCTGGCGCAACTCTTGAAGGACGAGTGAACAGTTCTGGAGCCTTTCGCATGTGGGGATGCCGCGACTGCTGGGTCCCCTTGCGGGGCGACAACCAGTTCATCAACGTGGATTCCAGTCACATCTTTCGCTTCTTTGATTTTTCCCGTTCGCTGGTTCTGGATTCGGCAGGCATCGTCTTCCCGAACGCCAAATACGTCTACCAGCGGGTGAACGGCGCTTGGGTGAAGCGATCAGGCCTTGTCCAAGGCAACAATTTCCGCATTGAGGCTTCCCAAATGGAGTTGCGAACGCCGCTAACGTTCCTCGTGGGCTTGTCGCTTGGAAACAGCACCAAAGCCTTGGTGGAGGCCCCGTATCCAAACCCAGCCCGCTCCAATCATCCGATCCGGTTTCCCTTCTCCATCTGGAGTTCCGATCTCTCCTTGAGCATTTTCGCAAGCGATGGTACGCTAGTAGCGACCTTCCATCCGCAAGTGGAGGACGGAGCCGCCGAATGGAATTTGCGAACGAGAAGCGGACGTTTGGTGCGTCCGGGCGTCTACTTCTACCATTGGACGGGGGCCCAAGGCGCCAAAGACGGACGTATCGTCGTCGCTCCTTAATCATCGCTTTGTAGGTTTGCAAGGATCGTCCATTCCATCTTCCGAAGGAGAACCGATGAGCGACGTATGCCACATCGAGCTCGAAGGCAAGTCTTATGAATTCCCAACCATCGAAGGCACGGAAGGGGAAAAGGCTATCGACATCACGCAATTGCGTGATCGGACCGGCTACATCACCTTGGACGATGGTTATGGAAACACAGGATCCTGCAAGTCCTCCATCACATTTATCGACGGCGACAAGGGCGTACTGCGCCACCGTGGCGTGCCCATCGAGCAGCTTGCCGAGCACAGCACTTTCGTAGAGGCCGCTTGGCTCGTGATCTGGGGACGCCTGCCCTCCCGCGAGGAACGGGCACGCTTCTCGCACTTGCTCACCAGCAACGAACTGATGCACGAGTCGCTGCGCCACCACTTCGAGGGCTTTCCCTCCTCGGCGCACCCTATGGCCATCCTCTCGGCCATGATCAATGCTTTCTCGTGCTACGAGCCCGAGATCTTGAACGTCAAGGACGACGGCTTCGAGGCCGCCGCCGCGACGCTTCTTTCCAAGGTGCGCACCATCGCCGCCGCCACCTACAAGACTTCGGTGGGACAGCCGATCATGTATCCGCGCCCCGAGTACAGCTATTGCGAGAACTTCCTGCACATGATGTTCTCGATCCCCTATCGCGACTACATCCCCGATCCTGACGTGGTTCGCGCCTTCAACCTCTTCTTCGTGCTGCATGCCGATCACGAGCAGAACTGCTCCACCTCCACGGTGCGCATGGTGGCAAGCTCCGGGGCCAATCTCTTTGCCAGTTGCTCGGCCGGCGTATCCGCCTTGTGGGGCCCGTTGCACGGCGGCGCCAACATGGCCGTGATCGAGATGCTCGAAGACATCCGCGAATCTGGAATCAGCCTCCAGGATTTCGTGGACCGGGTCAAGAACAAGGACGCGCGCGTCAAGCTCATGGGCTTCGGGCATCGCGTCTACAAGAACTTCGATCCCCGCTCGCGCATCCTCAAGGCGGCCGTGGACAAGGTGTTGGAAAAGCTCAACATCACCGATCCTCTCCTGGACATCGCCAAGCAACTAGAAGAAGTGGCCCTGCAGGACGAATACTTCGTGCAGCGCCGCCTTTACCCAAACGTGGACTTCTATTCCGGCATCCTGCTGCGCGCCATCGGAATCCCGCTCAACATGTTCACCGTGATGTTCGCCATTGGCCGCATGCCCGGCTGGATTGCCAACTGGAAGGAACTGCGGGAAAACCCCAAGGTGCGCATCAACCGCCCACGCCAGATCTACGTGGGCGAACAGCTGCGCGACTACGTCCCTCGCGAAAAGCGCGGCTGATATGTCCGGCATCCCTCCGCGCCGCATCCTGATCGCCGACGACGAAGCCGCCATCCTCTCAAGCCTTGGTGAAATTCTGGAAGACGCCGGCTACCAAGTCGTAGCGGCAAGCGACGGCAAGCAAGCGCTGGCAATCTTGGAAACGACACCTGTGGACGCCATCCTCTCGGACATCTCCATGCCGCACGTGGACGGCTTGGAGCTTCTCCACATCGCCAGCGAGCGCTGGCCCACCGTCCCTCGCATCCTCTTGACGGGAAACCTGCTGGAAGACTACATCGGGCGCTTCCTACAGGAGCGCGTCTCCTGCGTGCTGGCTAAGAACGTCCCCTTTCCCGTGCGCGAGATCCTAAGCTCCCTGGAAGCGCTTCTCAATCCAGACTTTTCTTGGACCAAGACGTTCTTCCCAGCGCCCAAGGAGCATTCCTCTACGCTTTTGCATTCGCCCAGCGACATCGACAAGGCTTTGGACGGAGCCTCCGCCCGTTTGCCGGCATCGCGCAAGAAGCAACTGCTGCTGGTGCTTCAGGAGCTTCTGACCAACGGCATGTTCTACGGCGCCCGCGGCGAAGACGGCGCCAACAAGGAAAATTGGGTGCACGACTTCAAACTGCCTTCCGAAGAAGCCATCGAATTCGAATGGCTTGAAGACAACGAGAAGATCGGCGTCTGCGTGCGCGACCACGGCGGCAAACTCAACGGCGACACCATCCTGCATTGGCTGGATCGTCAGACCCGCAAGGACCCCTGCGGCATCCCCATCGGCGCCTTGGACGAACATGGCCGAGGCCTCTTCTTCTCGCGCTTCTTCTCCGACCGGCTAGTGGTCAACATCCGCAAGGGAAACCTCACGGAGGTCCTCACCCTAAACTGGCTGAAGGAACCTCCTGCCGGCCAGAAGCCCCTGCTGATCTTCCAGACCTAGCTCAGCCCAGCGCTAGGCGCGTGCGCATGCGCAGGTCTTCGATCAGATTGGCCACGTGGCTGCGGGCCTCACATTCCGGGAACTGCTCCAAATACCGTACAGCCTGGGACAGCTCCTCCTGAATGAGGTGCCACGCGTGCTCCAGGACGCCAGTCGAACGTAGATGTTCCACCATCGCCTGTGGCTCGCGGGAAAGCCATTCGCGCAAGTCTCCACCGTTGATCTCACGCTCCAGCAAAGCCGGCAGCGATAGAAGACCGTTCTGCAAGTCGAGGTGCGCTGGCTTATCGAGAGTTCCCGATACGTTCAGATCGAGCAGGTCGTCGCACATCTGGAAAGCCATACCGAAGGTCGCTCCAAGCGCCGCGGCGGTTTCAATCAGAGACGAAGGCAGCTGGGAAAAGCTCGCGCCCGCTAGACAGCAGACTTCCAGCAGCACCGCCGTCTTTCCGTAGATGACCTTGCGATAACCGTCCAAGGTGGGATTGGTTTCACGGGCGAAGTCAAATTCGGCGATTTCCCCCGCCACCAGTTCGCAAGAAGCGCGATTGATGGCGCGCACCACTTCGGGATTCCCGGTGGTGATGGCAAGTTCCATGGATCGGGCAAAGGCGTAGTCGCCAACCAGCACCGCCATCTTATTGCCCCAACGCTGCGGAGCCGAAGCCTCGCCACGGCGCATGCGCGCCTCGTCGATGACGTCGTCGTGAGCCAGGCTTGCCGTATGCAGGAGTTCCACGGCCGCCGCACCTAACTGCGCTTCCTGTCGCACATCGCAACCGCCCATGCGCGAAAACAGCAAAAGGAGCGAGGAACGGACGCGCTTGCCTTGACGTCCAAGCAGCGCCGCCAAGCGAACGGGGATCTCTCCCGGCGAGGTCGCAACGATGCGTTCCAAGTGCTCCACGGCGGCAATCAGATCGTCCTCAACAAAGAGTCGTGCGGTTTCCATGGCACTGGAAATGTCGCCTCCTGAAAGAGGCTGTTGGTAAGATGAGGTGATCACGCCTAGTCAAAGGTACTTTCCCGCACGACGTTGTCGAAGGCGCGGCATTTTCTGCTCGCCTCAAATTGGGCTTGCAAACTTGCTGAAAACTCTGCAAGTTATTGTCTTGCATGGAATTGCAGCAGAACTGCACTTCGGAACGATTGGGAGATCCCTCCATGAAGCTTTGCGAACATCGCGTCCGTTGGTTCACTTTGGCAGCCTTTATGGCAGGGCTTGTCGGTGTTCCCCAGGCTTATGACAATGAGCAGGTGCAGTCGCATCTCCAACCTTTCGTAGGCGCTTACCTCGGACTTTACAAGCCCAACAAGAGCGACCTCCAGAACATGGTTTCGGGGTCGACCAGCTTTTCCACGGTCATGCCAGGAGGTGGCCTTGAGCTCGGCGTCGCCTATGACCGCTTCCATGTCGGCTTCGCGGTCGGCTATCAGCCCGCGAATAACGGCAACGTCAGTGGGGCCTCCCCGGAATATTTCCCGACGCCCGCCTACACGACCAAGGACCAAATTACGCATCAGGCAAGCGACTCCGGCACCTCGGTGATCGTGCTCGCAAACTCAGGGAGACCTTACAACTACTACTCTAAGTACTCCTACGACATGCTGCCGCTGGAAGCCTTCGTGGACATGACGCTTTTCAAGAATTCCAGCGCAGTGAACTTCCTGATTGGCGGAAGTGCCGGTATCTCGTTTGTTTCCCTTACCCTTCCCTACCCTGTCTACGCCGTCGCTAGCGGCGACACGACGCGCTACTTCCTGGGCACCAACGGCACCGACCACGAGTCGCTGTTCAATTTCTCGGGTTACGTGGGAGCCCGCATCAACCTGGCTGACCGCCTGAACCTGGAAGGGCAGCTCGGCTGGCGCTACGCTTTCACCAACGAGATCTACGTCAGCGACATGGACGCCGACCTAAGACGCAACAATTCTGGACTCGAAGTCATAAGTTCCAACAATTGTCCTTCCTGCGTCGAATCCGCCAAGTCGGTCACGAGCACGAACCAAAGACTGGATCTTTCCGGCCCCTATGCACGCGTCGATCTGCGCTGGACCTTCGCCTCACAGTCGGAAAAGGACATGGACCGCACCTCGAGCCGACGCGAAGCTTTGTTGGGAGCCATGGTGGCTTCGGCTCATCGCTACCGCTAACGGCTCCAGAAATCTATCTTGGAGGGCCTTCCACGGAGCGTGGAGGGCCTTTTCTTTTTTTGAGGGAGAGTCATGGATTACGCCCAGGCGGGAGTCTCGATTGAGCGCTCCGACAAGGTCAAGAACAACATCGCGCAGGCCGTACAGAGCACCTTTGGACCGCGCGTGCTGGGGGCCTTCGGCTCGTTCGGCGGCTGCTTTTCGGCGGCGGGACTTGGCAAGGACCCGGTTCTCGTCAGCTCTTGCGACGGCGTGGGCACCAAGCTCAAGCTTGCCTTCCAGAGCGGCATCCACACCACCGTGGGTCAGGACATCGTCAACCACTCGGTGAACGACATCCTTGTCCAAGGCGCCAAACCCCTCTTCTTCTTTGACTACATCGCCACCGGCCGGCTGCAGCCGGGCGTGGTAGAAGGTATCGTAGAAGGCCTTGCTACGGCTTGCCGTGAGAACGGCGCAGCGCTCCTAGGCGGCGAGACCGCCGAGATGCCGGGCTTCTACACCGACGACGAATACGACCTGGCCGGCTTCATCGTGGGCATGGTGGAACGCGAGAACCTGCTGGACGGCTCCAAGGTGCGACCGGGCGACGTCATCCTGGGACTTCCCTCCTCGGGCCTGCACACTAACGGCTACACGCTGGCTCGCAAGGTCTTCTTCGAGATTGCTCAGCTTCCCTTCAACGGGAAGCTCGAGGGCGTACATGGCACCTTAGGGCAAGCGCTCATGGCTCCCCACAAGAGCTACCTCAAGGCTGTCCATCCGCTTACCGAGGACAAACTCGTGAACGCCCTGGTACACCTTACCGGCGGTGGTTTCCAAGGAAACATTCCCCGCGTGCTGCCCACAGACTGCGACGCCAAGATCGATCGCAGCGCTTGGGAAGTGCCGGCCCTCTTCAAGCACATCCAGCGCCTGGGCAAGGTGGAGCGCTCCGAAATGGACCGCGCCTTCAATATGGGCATCGGTATGCTGGTGATCGTCTCCCCCGACAAGGTTGCCGAGGTGGAAACCCGCCTGAAGGCTTCCGGCGAATCTCCGGTGCGTGTGGGCGAGATCGTTCCCGGCGCGAAGGGTGTGCAGCTGGTCGGAGGTTGATGCGTTGAAGCTTTTTCTCCACAACACCAAAGGGCGCAAGCTCCAGGAATTCAAGCCGCTGGTTCCAGGAAAAGTGGGCATGTACGCCTGCGGTCCGACGGTGTACCACTACGCCCACATCGGGAACCTGCGCAGCTACGTGAACGAGGACTTCCTGCGGCGCACCCTGGACTACATGGGATTCGATGTGAACCACGTGGTGAATATCACCGACGTGGGCCACCTGACCTCAGATGCAGATGTGGGTGAGGACAAGATGGAGAAGGGTGCCGCCCGCGAAGGGCGCACCGTCTGGGAAATCGCCGAGCACTACACCCAGATCTTCTGGCGCGACTGGAAGAAGCTCAACCTGCGCGAGCCGCGCCACTGGCCGCGCGCGACCCAATACATCGCCCAGCAGATTGAGCTGGTGCAGGCCCTGGAAAGCCGCGGCTTCACCTACCGCACCGAGGACGGCATCTACTTCGATACCGCGAAGTTTCCCCACTACGGGGACTTCGCCGGCATCAAGGCTGACGACTTGCAGGCGGGAAGTCGCATCGGCATGGGCGACAAGAAAAGCCCCACCGATTTCGCACTGTGGAAGTTCTCCCCCAAGGACAAGCAGCGCGCCATGGAATGGGACTCCCCTTGGGGCGTCGGCTTTCCCGGCTGGCACGCCGAGTGCAGCGCCATGTCAGGCGCGCTCATCGGCACTACGCTCGACATCCACTGCGGCGGCACCGACCACATCCGCGTCCACCACACCAACGAAATCGCCCAGAGCGAGTGTGCCCACGACGGCGCCGAATTTGCCAGATTCTGGTTTCACGGCGAGTTCCTCAAGGTGGACGGCTCCAAGATGTCCAAGTCCTCCGGCGAGTTTCTCACGCTCTCGCTCCTGGAAGAAAAAGGCTTTCTGCCGCTCGACTACCGCTGGTTCTGCGCCACTGCCCACTACCGCAAGTTCCTCACCTTCTCGTGGGAGAACATCGCACAGGCCCGCGACGCCCATCGCGCCTTCCGTCGCCGCGTGCAACCCCTGATCGAGGCCTTCGAGGCCAGCCGCCCGGCCGCTTCGGACATCGCCGAGAACTCCCTCTCCAAGCCGGCTCAAGCCTGGCAGAAGCAGTTCGAGGACGCCGTGGGGAACGACGTCAACCTCCCGAAGGCGCTGGGCATCGCTCATTCGCTCCTAAAGGCCGAGGATGTCTCCGACCTTGAGAAGGGACGCCTGCTTCTGGACTGGGACAGAATTTTGGGACTGAACCTCACCCTCGTTCTGCCCGACCCTCCCAAGAAGGAAGCCTCGCCCGAACTTGCCGCCTGGATCGAGGAGCGCCTTGTCGCGCGCCTTGCTGCGCGCGATGCCAAGGACTGGGCCGGTTCCGACGCTATTCGACAGGAACTGTCCGAAAAGGGCGTGCTGGTACGCGACACTCCCGACGGGCAGGCCTGGTCGCTGTTCTAGCCCCTATGGCCGACGATGCCCTGGAGCGCTACGGGCGCCACCTGATCCTCCCGGAGTTCCTCTCCGGCGGCCAGGACCGACTGCGCGAAAGCTCCGTCCTGCTCGTGGGAGCAGGCGGACTCGGATCCCCGGCAGCGCTCTATCTAGCCGCCGCCGGCGTCGGCCGCATCGGCCTCTGCGACTTCGACGAGGTCGAGGTCTCCAACCTCCAGCGACAGATTCTGCACACCACGGCAGACATCGGTCGCCCCAAGGTGGAATCTGGCCGCGACCACCTGCAAGCGCTCAATCCTCACGTTCAGGTGGATGCCCTCCACCTGCGGGCCGATGCCTCCAACTTGCGAGAGCTGGTGCGCGGCTACGACTTCGTACTGGACTGCGCCGACGGCTTCCCGACCAAGTTCCTAGTCAACGACGCCTGCGTGCTAGAGAACCGCCCCTTCTGCCACGCTGGCGTGCTGCGCTGGGAAGGACAACTTCTGACCTGCCTGCCGTGGCGCTCGGCCAGCTACCGCTGCGTCTTCAAGGCACCACCGCCACCGGAAGCAGTGCCCAGCTGCAGCCAGGCCGGGGTCTTCGGGCCACTAGTTGGCGTACTCGGGACGCTTCAGGCCTCCGAAGCCATCAAATACCTGCTCGGCATCGGCAAAGACGGCGCAAGCGCAGCCTCCCGGCGTATCGTATGCGGTCGCGACCTGCACGCCCCCGAGCCCGGAGAGCTGCTAGAAAACCGTCTCTGGGTGATCGATCTTCTGCACCTCCGGAGTCGCTTCGTGAAGGTGCAGCGCGACCCGCGCTGGGCTCCCGGAGCGGCACACCCCGACATCACCGAACTCAAGCCGGAATCTGAAGTTCCCGCCTGCGACCTCTGACATTTTTTGTCAGAGGTGATTCAAGATCGGGATGTGGTAGGCGATGAAGGCGAGGCCGCTTCCCAAGAGGTATCCCATGATGACGTCCGTGGCGTAGTGGACCCGCAGGTAGACGCGCGAAAAGCCCACCAGTACGGTGATGGGAAGCAGGTATGGAAGCAGCCACGGATGGAGATGTCCCAGGAAGAAGGTCGTAACGGCGTTATTCATGGTGTGGCCACTAGGAAACGAGAACTGATCGGGAGGCGTCTGCAGCGGCTCCAGATTCTGGCGTTCGAAGGGGCGCGGACGATTGAACTTGCCCTTGAGGTACTTGTAGACCAGAACGCTGGCTGTCCCCACGATTCCGGCGCGCCACAAAGTTGCAAAGGCAATCCAAGGGTCGGTCTTCCACACGATCACCGGCAACACAAAACCCCACAGCCAACCGTCTCCAAGCCAGGTCGCAAAACGCATGATAGCTGTATTCACGGCATTGGCCGGTTGGCGCCACCAGCGAAGGAGCTTTGACGTCTCGAGATGCGTGATTCGCTGGTTGAGGTCTTTCTTCATCCGTCTTGAAAGTACCAATCCTCGATTCGAGAATCGAAAATCGATGCATTTCATTTACGCGATTGCAGTCCTTGGGCTTTGCAGAACGGTTTGAATTGGATACACTTAGAAGGATAGATGCGGGGAAACCAAGAGAAAGTGCCGGATTCTTCAAGCGATCTCGATGACGAACCGATTCAACCGGAGTGTTTGACTGCGGCCGTTAAGTTCATCCTGGCGGCCATGCTGCTGGATTGTCCGATGCATCTGGTTCGCAATTTTTGGGACAGCCACCCGCTGATCCGCGGCAAGTCGACGCTGGAAGGTTCCATGCTGTTGCGCCACCTCTGGCACGACGAGGAACGAATCCCTCTAGGGTACTTCATCCAAGTCATGAACGACTTGGAACCCTTCCTGCTGCGCCACGGCTACTCCACCTTGGATCTGATCACGCGCAATTTGCAGGAACTCAATTCCGGCAGCATCCTTCCTCCCAAGATTGCCTTGCGCACCTTCCGCATGGTGCTTGCTTCATTTCTCGGTTCCGGCGATCCTCGCCACAGCGCTTTTTCCGCTATTCCCGACACCAACGCCTTTATCGCGCCGGGAACGCGCCTTTGGACAGTTCCCGTTCCGAGCAACGATCCCGCTTGGCATGCCCAATGGCTGCTGCTTAATCACGGCAGTGGCTACCTACGCACACTTCCTGCCCTAGATCCTGCTCTCTGGATCGAACCGCTGCTGCGCCTTTTCCCGCTTCGCCTGGGGCTTCCAGAACTCGAGGACGTGGAGATCGTGGGTGAGGTGCGGCGTCTTGAGGAGATTGTCTCCCCAGAAGACTTGGAGCGAAGGGGACCTCTCTGGTTTACCCATGGCGAAGAGCTGTCACGGGAACAAGGATTGCAAGCTTCCTGCGAAGTCCGTGGCTTTGACGCCGGCGCCGAAGGATTGCCCGATCTTCCCGTACAGGTCGCGACCCGCGACTGGTTCTGCCCGATTCGCCAGCGCATCGTGGTGAAGGCCGGTCGTCTGTACGGATGCCCGTCCTACATCATGCGCTTGAAGTATCGCAAACTCGACCTACTCAGCTTCCCCAACATGCTGGGAAACTTGATCGACGAGGCGCTTTCAGACGGCGGCCAATCCTGGAAGCGCGCCGCAGAGCTCTTCGAAAAGCTGGTCGAGGATTTCGGCTCCACGCTCCGTTTCGTCTACCATCGCCTGGACGAAAGCGTCACCTTCAACGGCAGCCACCTGCTGCGCTACACCCCGGCCAAGATTCTGCAGAAGGTCCTCTTCGCCTACACCGTGACCGGTCGCGAGGAGTTCGAGCACAAGGAATTCCGCCGCGATCCGGATCTTGGCCTTGATCCCAACGCACCAAACCTGGAAAGCCGACTGAAGCTACTGACAGACCGGCTGAATGATCGCTGCCCTGCGCTCCGGATCGAGAAGTCGGGACGCGGCCGTTTCCGTCTGATCGTACACGGCAACGTGGACTTCCACGAACAGGACTACTAGGCCGCTTCAAAGTCCGGCGATACGCCTCAACCTTGCGGCGTGCGCAGCTCTTCGCGGATGCGCATCAGCACAAACCCCAAAAGGTTGAGCCCCGGCCAGCGACGAGGATTGGCCGCAAACGGGTCACCGGCAGCATGTCCGATGCCCCAGACAAGATCTACCGGGCTCGCCTCGGCCAAGACATCGTCGCCGGTTGCAAGCAAGTAGGCGCACAAATCAGGCGTTTGGGAAAACTTGGGAAAATTCGCCCGGTACACCACCTCACAGCGTTCGCGCTCCCAAAGATCCTCGGAGAAGCCTGTAACCCTGCGTCCCAGCTCCATGGCTTGGTATTGGGTGCGTGCCGAAAGGATCAGCGCTTCGGATACCGCGTCACCGAAAAGACGCGCCTTGCCGTACATCATGGCTTGCTCGGCAGAATGGACAAGGTGTCCGTCGACAGAAAAGTCCACAGCCCACCATTGGCTTAGGCAAGCATCGTCGAGATGTTCATGGCGCGTTCCACCGCAATCCGGAAAAAAGCGCACAGAGGGGCAAAAGCCCGCATCCATGGCTGCCAGCAGTTCGCCTTTGTTCGTCGGAGCGAACATGCTGTTTCCTTTAGCGGTGAATGGCCTGCGCGAAAGCTTCGAGATATTGCGGGTCGTGCCGCACTTCCAAGGCATTGCCGGTCACGATCATGGTCGCCCCCGCCCGGGCGCGTGCCCCAGCCGCTTCGGCGGAACGCAAACCGCCGCCACAGATCACCGAGATGCCATCGACCTGCGCCACCTGCTTCACGAGATCAACCGGAACCGGCCGTTCGGCACCAGAACCAGCCTCGAGATAGACCCAACGCATGCCCATAGCCCAAGCTGCCTGGGCATGGTCAACGATGTTCTGAGAATCCAGAGGATCTAGAGGCGAGGTCCCCGAGACCATCTGCACCGTGGTCGGATGCCCCGACTCGACCAAGAGATAGGCCGTCGGAATCGGTTCGATTCCAAGAAGCCGCAGCTTGGGGGCGCCCTTCACTTGCTCGTTCACGAGGTACTGGGGGTTGCGCCCCGACAGGAGCGTGGTAAAGAGGATGCCGTCGGCTCCAGCCACCACCTGATGATAGGAGCCGGGAAAAAGGACGACAGGCACCTGCGCCACGGCACGGATGGCCTTCATACCGGCTTCAAAGGTTTCGGGACGGGCAGAGCTGCCGCCGACCAAAAGCAGGTCGGCGCCAGCGGCCTCCACACCCGTGGCAATGGAGGCCAGCTCCTCGGGAGGAAGGCTGTCGGGGTCAAGCAGCACCGCCCAAAGGCATCCGACTTGCTCTCGCCGCTTCAGCAGCCCTTGCTCCAGCATTCCCGTCACGATTAGGCCAGCTTCGCCTTGACTGCCGCCACAAACGCTTCAAGCGCCTGGGGGATCTTGGTGGCGTCCTTGCCACCAGCCTGGGCACGATTTGGCTTGCCGCCGCCGCGTCCGTCCACGGCCAGAGCCGCCTCCTGCACGAGCTTCCCGGCAGGAACCTTCTTGCAAAGATCCTGAGACACCAGGGAAAGCAGCGTCGCCTTGCCATCAATGGCCGCGGCCAGCAACACGATCTTTCCGTTCCCCATGTCCTTCTCTACAGCGTCTGCCAAACGCTGGAATGCCGCGGCATCGGGCACCTCAGCGCTCACGTCGCAGGCGGCCACCAGGGCTCCAGACACATTCTGTCCTTGGGCTAGCAAAGCCGGCACCTTGGCTGCCAGAGCAGCCACCTTGAGCCCCTCGATCTCTTTCTCAGCGGCCTTGAGGCGCGCCTGAAGATCGCTCACGCGAGCAGGAATCTCGGACTCGCTGCACTTGAAGGCCTCGGCCACCTGGCTTGCCGCATCGGCTTGGGCCGAGAGCAGTTCAAAGGCGCCAGCACCGGCATGTCCTTCCAGGCGGCGCACGCCGGCCGAGACGGACGAATCGTGCGTCAGCCGCACCAAACCGATCATACCGGTGTTGGTCACGTGAGTGCCGCCGCAAAGCTCCTTGGAGACGTCACCCATCGCCACCACCCGCACGGTGTCGCCATACTTTTCCGAGAAAAGCGCCATGGCTCCAGCGGCCTTGGCCTCGTCAAGCTTCATGAGGCGCGTCTCCACCGGCACGGCGGCGCGGATCGACTCGTTGACGAGCTCTTCCACCTGCCGCAGTTCGGCGTGCGACAGTCCGCGCTCCTGGGTGAAGTCGAAGCGGAAGGAATCGGGGCCAACCCAAGACCCCTGCTGATGGACGTGTTCGCCCAGAACCTGGCGCAGAGCCGCCTGCAAGAGATGCACCGCCGAGTGGTTGCGACGGATGCGCTCGCGCGCCACGCCATCCACCTTGGCCTCCAGCACCGCCATGTTCGCGGCCGTGGGCACGCCTTCCAGCACTTTGCAGCGATGCACCACCGACTCGTTGACCTTCACCGTGTCTTCCACGGCAAGCAGCACGCCCTGGCCGCGCAGGGTGCCGCGGTCGCCGATCTGTCCGCCCGATTCGGCGTAGAAGGGAGAGCGATCGGTCACTACGTAGCAGTCATCTTCGTACTCGCGGAAGCGCAGGGCGCGCACCTCGGCCTCCAGAACGTCGTAGCCCAAGAAGACAAATCCTGTCTTTTCTTCCAGGACGGTCCAGCCGTCCAGCGAGTTGAAGATGCCCAGGAACTTGCCACCGGCGCGGGCACGTTCGCGCTGAGCCGCCATGGCCTTCTCGTAGCCGGGCATGTCAAGCGTAAGCCCGCGCTCCAGAGCCATCTGCTCGGTGAGGTCCACCGGAAAGCCGTAGGTGTCGTAGAGCTCGAAGACCTTCTCACCCTCGATCACGCCGTCCTGAGCCGCCTCTGCGGCCTTGCGGAAACGCTCCAAACCTTGATCCAAGGTGCGTCCGAAGCGCTCCTCCTCGGAACGGATGACCGTCTCAATGTGGGACTGGCGGGCCGCCAGTTCCGGGAAGGCCTCGCCCATGATCTCCACGAGCGTCGGGACGACCTCGCAGATGACGGGCTTCTTGGCGCCCAGCTCGCGCGCAAAGCGGGCGGCGCGGCGCAGCAAGCGGCGCAGCACGTAGCCACGGCCGTCGTTCCCCGGCGTGGCACCGTCGGCGATGGAGGCCGAAAGGGCGCGCACGTGGTCGGCGATCACGCGATGCGGCGTTCCCTTCTCGCCAGCGTCGTAGGGAACCCCGGTCAGTTCAGCGACCTTGGCAAGCAAGGGCTGGAAGACATCGGTGTCGTAGTTGGACTTGGCGCCCTGAAGGACGCGCAGCACACGCTCGAAGCCCATGCCGGTATCGACATGCTGAGCAGGCAGATTCACAAGCGAGCCGTCTTCCAGACGCTCGTACTGCATGAACACGTTGTTCCACAGTTCGATGAAACGCTCGCAGCCGTCCAGATTGACGCCCGCCACGTAACCCGGCTCGCCGGTGCGTGGGTCGGATTCAGGGCCGAAGTCGTAGTGGATCTCGCTGCACGGGCCGCATGGACCGGTATCGCCCATCTCCCAGAAGTTTTCCTTCTTGCCGAAGCGCAGCACGTGAGTCGGATCGATGTCCGTCTCCTTGGTCCAGATCTCAAAGGCCTCGTCGTCGTCCTGGTAGACGGTAGCCCACAAGCGCGACTTCTCGAGTCCCCACACTTCGGTGAGCAGTTCCCAGGACCAGCGGATGGCGTCCTTCTTGAAGTAGTCGCCAAAGCTCCAGTTGCCCAGCATCTCGAAGAAGGTGTGGTGGTAGCTGTCGCGTCCCACCACGTCGAGGTCGTTGTGCTTGCCCGAAACGCGAATGCACTTCTGGGAGTTGGCGGCGCGCTTCAGGCCCAGCGGATTTTCGCCGCCGAGCAAAATGGACTTGAACTGGTTCATACCCGCATTGGTGAACAGCAGGGTCGGATCGTCCTGCGGCACCACTGGCGAAGAGGGAATGAAACGATGGCCGCGCTCGGCGAAGAAGTCGATGAACGACTGGCGCAGCGCCTTGGAGGTGACCGGTTTTGTCAGCTTCTGCATGGATTTCTCGCTATGATGTGAATCCTAGCAAGGTAGCTACTCATGACCTGATTCCGAGGATTGAACACCCCTCAGGCATACTGACTAAGGACAGCAAAAATGGCGCAACCGGCACCAATGAATGCCGTCAGGATCGACACCACATAAAACCCCGCCTGCACAGGCGCGGGAATCTTGGAGAAATTTGGCATAGCGAAAACTGCAGCAAGCGCCAAGGGAATCAGGTAACGCCCTTGAACGCCCTCGACGCCGAGAGCTCCCACCGGAGTCCAGGTCAGGTACAGGATCCCATGGATGAGGAGCCCTCCCAACAAGAGAGCGCCCGCCACAAGCCACCGTTCGCATCCAGACAGGCCATCCTTGACCTTCACGTCAGCCAAATACGCCGCAAGCATCGATGCCAAAGCGATGGGATAGAAAGGCTGCGGCAAAAGAAGATCCAAGCGCCCCAGGATCCCGAACATGCCGAGAATCAACCCACGATGTCTCAGCGAATTGACGGCGATTTGCGGAACAGCTCCGAGGTGGCCAGCCAGGAAACACAACTGTCCCTTCGGCGAGACGTCCGTCCGCAGCCCCCCCTGCAAGCCGTGGTTTGCTCCAATCCAAGCCAGGAGCAGCATGAAGGTCACCCCTAGCGCGACAAGCCCCCCCCTGCGCAAACGGCCAGCTCTCCCTTCGAGATCTCGCAAGGGCTTCAACAGAAAGAAAGCGCCCAGCACGATATAGGGAGGACGTCCACAGCCAAGAAAGACAAGCAAAAGCACCATTCCTGCCGCCGTCCAAACCGTCGCCGGCCGACTTCGGGAAAGCACGCGCGACGCAAGGGCTAGAAGCAAGGCACTTCCTGCAATCAGCAGAGCATCTTGCGAAAGCGATGCCATCAAGAACAAAGGCATGGGCATTGAGAGCAGGCAAAAGAAGAGCAGACGGCCGCGTTGCACGATCTGCAAAGCCATGGTTGCAAGGCCCAAGGCCATCAAGCCATTGAGAATCCTTGCCCAATAGAAAGCCGTTAAGGCGCTCGCTCCGGACCAACGCGCCAGAGCGAGCGCCACCGCCTGCGGCAAATAGGCTGCAGGGCCATATGGAACCGTATTTGGAAAGCTTTTGAACGTCCTCGCCGTCCAGAGGTCTGCCGAGCCCCCCAAAGCCACTTTGCCGTTCGCCTCAATACTGTCCACGAGGCGCACCAAAGGCGCACTCACCGCACCGCCGATCTCACCACCGCGCCGCGTTCCCATCAATTCGCCTCGCGAAATTTGATCGGCCCGGAACAAGTGATTTCCCTCGTCAGGCACCTGCAATGGCGGGACGGCCAAGGCAAAGAAAAGCACCATGGGAAGCCCCAGAGCCAAGAAGAGCACCGGAAGAGCCCGTTGCACCGCAGTCATGGCGTCATTTGCCGTCCACTTCCACATCAGGCCCCTCCGCTTCGACACTCAGACAAAAAATGCCCCAGCATGCACAAAAAAAGCCACCGGCAGCAGCCGGTGGCAAAAAACGTCAAAATTTTCCGTCTCAGTCCCAGTTCACGCCCAGCATCGAGCCGGTGGCCTTGAACTGCTCGTGCATGCGGAAGGCCTTGGAGAGGGTCACGGGAGTGTGCGCGTTTCCTCCCATTTCGAGGTAGGCCAAAAGCTGCGGACGGAAGTCAGGGTGGGCGCAGTTTTCGATGATGGTGCGTGCGCGCTGACGCGGAGACTTGCCGCGCAGATCGGCAACGCCCCACTCAGTGACGATCGCGCTTACCGAGTGCTCGGTGTGATCCACGTGCGAGACCATCGGCACGATGGTGGAGATCTTGCCATCCTTGGCCGTCGAGGGGCAGGCGTAGATGGAAAGGAATCCGTTGCGGGTGAAGTCGCCCGAGCCGCCGATGCCGTTCATGATGGTGGAACCCATGATGTTCGACGAGTTGATGTTGCCGAAGATGTCGGCCTCGATCGGGGTGTTCAGGGTGATAAGTCCCAGGCGGCGCACGATCTCGGGATTGTTGGAAAGCTCCTGGGGGCGCAGCACGATGTGCTTGCGGTACTTGTCCAGGTCAGCGAAGATCCGCTCGATGGTGGACTTGGTCACAGTGAGCGAGCAGCCCGAAGCGAAGGTGATCTTGCCGGAATCGATGAGATCGATCACGGCGTCCTGGATCACTTCGGTGTACATCATGAACGGCGGGATATCCGTCGCCTTGCCCAGGGCGGACATCACCGCATTGGCGATGTTGCCCACACCCGATTGGATCGGCAGGAATTCCTTGGGGATGCGCCCAGCCTTGAGTTCGGCAGAAAGGAAATCGCAGACGTTCTGGCCGACCTTGGAGGTGAGCTCGCTTACGGCGTCGAACTGCTTCACACCGGCGGTGCCGCTGGTGCGGACCACGCCGACGATCTTTTTCGGATCGATCTTGAGAGTCGGAACGCCAATGCGGTCCTTCGGAGAGGTCAGGGGGATGGGCTCGCGGTAAGGCGGATCCTTGGGCTCGTAGAGGTCGTGGAAACCGCGCAGGCCCGCCGGATACACGTCGTTCAGCTCGATGATGACCTTGTCGGCCAGGCGCGCGATGGTGGGGCTGTTGCCCACACCGGAAGTCAGCACGACCTCGCCCTCATCGGTCACCTCGGCGGCCTCGATGATGGCCACGTCGATCGTACCAAAGAAGCCCGCGCGCATCTGCTGGGCCACGACAGAAAGGTGCATGTCGAAGAACTCAGCACGCCCAGAGTTGGCTGCCTTGCGAAAATCGGGATTCGACTGGTAGGGTGTACGGAACTTGATGGCTTCGGCACGCGCAAGCTCGCCGTCCAGCTTATCGCTAGAGGAGGCGCCCGTGATCACGCCGATCTTAAAGGGGCGACCGGCTTCATGCTCGATTTTCGCCTTGGCCGCGACAGCCTGGGACACAAATTTCGGGGTCCCTGCAGGGGTGAAGCCCGAAAAGGCCACGGTCATATCGTGGTGGATGAAGGATGCGGCTTCTTCAGGTGACAGATCTGCGAACGACATGGCTCATCCTCTTATACCGCGATCGGCTGCGGGCGGACATGCTCGAGCCTTGCGGCGCAAACGAAATATAGACCAAAGAAAGATTCGCCGGTAGGTCTTTGATCATCTCCCCAAGGTTCTACCTCGTCAGCTCAATCAAAGTGAGAAATTGGTAAAGAACTCTGTCTTGAAAGAAGAGGCGAAACTGAAGTTTTGCTTAAAAGATCTTGACTCGGAAGTTATTTTTAGTTATGTTGTTGTCAGGATGATCGCCGTTTTGCGCGGGGAATTGGCGGCGACGTCCTTCGGCGGCAGACTTCGGTCTGCCGCCCTTTTTGTTTTATTCCTTACGACACGAACACCGGAGGGATGACATGGCGTGGGGACTTGGAGCAGGCATTGGCGTAGCCGGCAACTTTGCCGGGCATCTGGAACAAGCTCGCGAAGCTGGAGATTTCCAGAACGTCGCAGCTCAGCATGGCGCTCCTAAAGGGATCTTCCCCTTTTGGATGCCAGGACTTCCAGGCTCCTTCTTGGCCACCGATCCTCTTTCTGACCATCTCCTGCGCTTGCCGAACCTTCAAGAGACCGCACAAGTGGAGCCGGAGCTGGCGCTTGTTTGCGAGCTCGACTGGCTAGGAGACGAAATCGACTCCTTGACTCCTCGCTTTGCTGCGGCCTTCGACGACTGTTCGCTACGCCGGGCTGGCGCCCCTAAGATTAGCGTCAAGAAGAACTGGGGCCCCGGCAGCAAAGGCATGGCTCCTCGCTGGCTACCGGTAGAAGGCTTCGCCCGCGGCTGCCATCTGGACAGCCTGTGGCTTGCCAGCTTCGTGCTGCGCGATGGTGTCCTGCACGCCTATGGCGTCGATAGCCCAGTGGCCGGCTATAGCTACTTCCATCATCAGATCCTCGACTGGATCGTCGAAAAGCTCGCTTCTCAGCGCGATCAGGGGCCTCTGGAAGATGTCGGCGCCATGCTGCGCTCCATCGGACGCCCCAAGATGGTGCTGGTAACCATCGGCGCCACGCTCTACACTCCCTTTGGCGAGAGCGGCTGGCTGAAACCCGGCGACCGCACCGCCGTCTGCCTCTACAACCCCAAGGACGGCACCGCGGAAGAATTGACGCGACAGGCTTTGGAAGGCCAGGAAACTCCGACTTCCATCCTGATCCGCGATGTGGTGCTATAGGTCTTTTGGCCGCGATAGGCGATTGAGGCTCTTGGCCATGGTCAAGAGCGTTCGCAGATCGCGCCGCTCAAGACGACCTCGCTGGAGCGACCGACGCGCAGCCAAACGGAAAGTCTCCGAATCCCCGACATAAGGACGGAAT
Organism: Fibrobacterota bacterium; assembly: GCA_036771135.1. Taxonomy (GTDB): domain Bacteria; phylum Fibrobacterota; class Fibrobacteria; order UBA5070; family UBA5070; genus JBDKGV01. The sequence goes on from DAIPHW010000018.1 coordinate 21,891, forward strand.
CCCGCCCGCGTCATTAGCGATTCCACCAGCGAGAGCAGCAGTTCGTACTCGGCATTGCTCGGCATCTCCGAGGCCTCCTGAGCCTCTCGTCCGTTGGTTTCGCCGTTGCGGCGCCAACACTCCTGAGCCACCAGCAGCACCGCCTGGGACAGGTTCAGGGACGGGTAATCAACAGCGGTGGCAATGCGCAGCAGGCGAGCACAACGCGCCAACTCCTGGTCGGTCAGACCACAGGACTCGGGCCCGAAAACTACGGCGCAAGAACCAGCCGCAGTCGTCTCTAAGAGCTCCGGAATCACCAAGTCGGGGCCTTCCAGAGGCGGAAGCTTTCCCTTGCGCACCCGGTTAGCGGTACCGACAGCCATGGCATGCGGCGACAGCGCCTGATCCAGCGTATCGCACAGGCGAGCGCTCTTCAGCAGATCTTCGCAGGCATGCGCCAAGGCTCGCGCTTCACCGGTGTCGGCGATTCCGGGCGAGCCAACGATGCACAAATGCGACAGGCCAAAGTTGCGCATGGCGCGACACGCGGCCCCCACGTTTCCCGGCGTTTCGGGGCGCACCAATACGATCTCGATTTGGTCTAGACGTGTCGCCATGGTGCCAAAGTAGGTATCCGTGAAAAAGCCCTCCTTGCGGAGGGCGGCGGGGGCTCGCGATGCGGTGTCTGGGATTGCGGGGTCGAGAACCCTGAAGAAAGTCGGATCAGATGTCCGACAGAACTTGAGGATTCAAAGGTCGCGCCAAGACCATAATTTGCCAATTAGGAGGTCTGCGACCGACAATCACGCCGAGTGTCAGAAAAATGTCAAGACAGGTCAACGCACGTCAAAGCGCTGCCAATTCCGCCAATTCTTCCAAAGCCTGCACCGCCGCAATGGCCCACGAGGTCCTGTCTCCCGTCCGCTCCCAGGCATAATCGATTCCCGAGGAACTGTTGATCAGATGACTGCGCGGATCAAGGCCTCCGGCCCGCAGACGCCGCACCACCTCGTCGATCCCTCCACCTTGCCCACCCGCAACCCCAGGAACGCTGACGCCGGGGATAAGAAACGAGGGCTTCAGAGACCGGCCATGGAACCACCCGGCAATGCGCTCCAGCTCGTCAGGTGCCGTGGCCCCGACCACAAAACCGATGTTTTCGGAATTTTTCCATCCCGCTACTGTGCGCGCCACGTGCAAATAAAGCGGTTCATCATCAATGATCAGATCCTGAAAATCCCGAGCCCCCTTGTTGGAGGTGCGCAGCAGTAGGTAAACGCTGTGATCGGGAGCCTCAAGAAACGGCTCCACCGAATCGCGCCCCATGTAGGGAGCCACCGTGACGGTGTCGGCTCCAAACGTCTGGAAGGCCGCTTGGGCATAGGCGGCGCTGGTACGTCCAATATCCCCACGCTTGGCATCCAAGACGGTATGCACACCGGCAGAGCGCCATGCAGCCAAGATCTTTGGCAAGCGAGCCACGGCGTTCATTCCCAAAGCCTCGAAATAGGCAATATTGGGCTTGATGGCCGCAGGCAAGACGCCGCGCGACTGGCAGGCATCCAAAATGCCTAGGCAGAATTTTTCCACGACGTCTGCGGACGTTCCTTCAAGGGGGATACGTGCAAGGACCGGGTCCAGCCCCAGGCAGACGTTGTTGCCGCAGGTGTCGGCCCGGACATGGAGACGTTGGGAAAGACTGTCAGGCATGAGCGAAAGATACTTTTGCAAAACCACGCCGCTTGCTCTCTGCTATCGGCACCACCTCATACCATCATCGATCTGCATCGGGGCTTAGCTTTTGAAGATCCTTTTTGTATGTACTGGCAACATCTGCCGCTCCCCGACCGGGGAAGCCGTGCTCCGAAAAATGGCCCATGACGCAAAGATCCCTTTGACGGTGGCTTCAGCTGGTGTCTCGTCTTGGCACCAAGGACAAGGTGCGGACGCGCGCGCAGCGGAAACCGCAGCCCAGCATGGCTACGACCTGTCCCATCATCACGCCCGCGCGATGCAAGCTTCCGACTTTAAGGAGTTTGACCGAATTCTTGCCATGGATCGCAGCCATTTGGAGGCCCTCCGCGAAATGGCTCCTGAGACCACCACGGCCGTCATTGAGCTGTTCCTGCCGACATACGCCCCGGGATGCGGATTAAGCGACGTCCCAGATCCTTATTATGGCGGCGCCGAGGGCTTTGAAAACGTACTGTCTCTCATTGAAGACGGTTGTCGCACCCTGTTAGGCGAACTGACTGCGGCAAAAGGTTGACATTTTCCCTTATGACGTATTAGTGATTGACGGAGCCGCTGACCTCTGCTATATTGAAGTACCTGATCGCGGGGTGGAGCAGTCCGGTAGCTCGTTGGGCTCATAACCCAAAGGTCACAGGTTCAAATCCTGTCCCCGCAACTGACAAGAGATCCGAGAAGGTCCAAAAAAGGCTGAAATCAACAAGATTTCGGCCTTTTTTGTTGTTCCCAGCCATTTTGACGTCTATAGCATCCAGCCTCGTCGACCGACCGGGGAAGGATTCGATCTTGTCGAAACATCAAAACCGCCCCACGGAAGCGCCGTCTGCGCGACACCGGCAGGAGGTAAGCTTAGAGGGCAA